>CAYFWY010000001.1:0-55063 GCA_964346895.1 uncultured Candidatus Bathyarchaeia archaeon
TTTCAAGCATTTTTTGTGCCTTTTTAAGCATCTCCATAAAAAGTTCCTCTTTTCTAACCATGCATTCTGTGGCGTTGACTTTTCGATTTTTTACTTAGGTTAATTGGAGCCCCTTTTTTCCAAAAAAAGGAAGTCTCTTCCTCCTCAAGGTCTTCATCATCTTTCTCAACATGTTGTATCGTTCCAGTAACTCCTTCACTTCCTTTTCTTTGGTGCCCGATCCGCGGGCCACCCTCCGAATTCTGGATGCCGAGAGAATCTTGGGTTTTTCTCTTTCTTCCGGTGTCATGGACTGAATGATTACTCGCCATTTTTTAAGAGTGCCCTCAGCCATCTCCATCATTTCTTCAGGTATGTTATAGGTCATTCCCGGAATCATTTTCAGGACATGTCTTAGCGGTCCCATGCTTTTCATGGATTCAAACTGTTCGTACATGTCCGTAAGGGTAAATCTTCCACTCAGAAAGGCGCGCATTTTTCTCTCAGGCACCTTCACTTCTGCCTCGCGAACTTTCTCAATGAGGCTTTGGAGGTCTCCCATTCCTAGCAGTCTACCAACAAATCTAGAAGGAACAAACGGTTCTATGTCCCCAATTTTTTCACCCATGCTGATAAATCTTATAGGAGCTCCGATGGCAGCGACTGCTGAAAGGGCGCCTCCTCCCCTTGCGGAGCCATCGAGTTTTGCTACTAGAATGGATCCTATGGGAGTGGCCTCGTGAAATGCTTGGGCTTGCAAAGCGGCTTGTTGACCGATGGTTCCATCGATGACCAAAATCACTTCGTTAGGTTTTATGGCTTTTTCCAGCTTCTTCATTTCTTCGATTAAACTCTTCTCTTCTTTATGTCGACCCGCGGTGTCAATTATGACAACATCATGATCGCCAAATTGTTTCAATCCGTTCAAGGCGATTTTTGCAGATTTCTTTTCTTTTGGATCTCCGTATACGGGAACGTTTGCGCGCTTTGCCAGTTGTTGCAGTTGAGCGTAGGCTCCTGGTCTGTAGGTGTCTGTGCAAACTAGGGCTGTTTTTAACCCTCTTTTTTGGAAGTATTTTGCTAATTTTGCAGCCGCGGTAGTTTTGCCCGAGCCTTGAATTCCCACGAGCATAAGAACCTTTCTTTTTCCGGGTTCTGTTCTTAAGGGAGACGGTTTTTCACCTAGAAAACGCGTTAATTCTTCGTAAACTACCTTTGTCACGTGCTCTCTTCTGGAAATTCCCGGCGGAACCTTCTCTTTTAATGATCTATCCTCTATTCTTTTAGAGATTTCAAGAACAAGCTTTACATTAACGTCGGCCTGAAGCAGGGCTCTCTGGATATCGCGAGCCAATTCCCTAACAGTCTTCTCATCCATAACTGGAGCTTTGAAAACCTTTCTCAATGCTTCATATAGGGAAGAACCGAGACGTTCCAGAACCATAATTTTCTCCAACTTAAAACTAGGTTACCTCTTTAATAGATATTTAGTTTGTCGCCATACATGTATATGGCGATACCGTGCTCTTACCTTTTAAAGAAGAAAGTAGTTAAAGCGAATTTTTAGGAGCATGTACACATAATTATCGCTTTGCTTTTTGCCTCTCCTCTTCTTGGAGCACTCTTCTTAAAACTTTGCCCACTAAAGTCAAAGGTAATTCGCTTCTGAATTCAACTTCTCTAATTGCCTTGTAGGGTGCAACTTTAGTATTCACGAACTTCTTGATGTCTTCTTCTGTTGCTGTCATCCCTTCTTTTAAAACAACGAAGGCCTTCGGAATCTCGTTTGCAATAGCGTCTGGCTTGCCTACAACTGCGCATAGTTTCACTGTGGGATGCTCATAAATTACGTCCTCGATCTCTCTAGGATAGACACTGTAACCTTTGTATTTGATGAGATCCTTTTTTCTGTCTGTTATGTAAAAGTACCCGTCCTCATCCATCTTTCCGATGTCACCTGTGTAAAGCCACTCGTTTCGAAGAACAGATGCTGTTTCCTCAGCCATTTTCCAATATCCCTTCATAACCTGCGGACCCTTAATAACAAGCTCTCCGTCTTCGCCAATACCAAGTTCTTTCTTTCCAGTTTCCATATCCATAATCTTCGCGTCTGTATCAGGCCAGGGCAAACCGATGGAACCAACTTTCACCGTTTTCATTGATCTGTCAAGTGGGTTGCAGTGAGTAACAGGAGAAGATTCTGTTAATCCATAGCCTTCCACGAGGACACCTCCCGTTATGTCCATCCATTTCTTCTGAATCTCTGGCGGAAGTGGGGCTGACCCTGATATGCAGAAACGGACAGATGAAAGATCATACTTGTCCAGAGTTGGATTCGATAGTAGCATCGCATACATTGTTGGTGCTCCACAAAAGACTGTGACCTTATGTCTTTGGATTGCTTGAAAGGTGCTTGAGGCTTCAAAGCGTGGAAGCATAACCATTTTTCCAGCTAAATATATGGGGCCATTCATTCCAGTTGTCATTCCGTAAATGTGAAATAACGGTAATACTGTAAGGAAAGTTTCCTCACCTTTTTTACCTCTTAGCCATGCACCACAAGCAATAGCATTTGATACAAGATTCATGTGAGTTAACATTGCTCCCTTCGAAATTCCAGTAACTCCCCCAGTATATTGAAGAGCCGCAAAATCTTCTCTAGGATCGATGTCAACTGTTGGGGGATTAGCCGCATACTGTTTCAACAGCTCTTGGAAAAAATGGATGTTTGGTTTATGCTCAACTTTGTAAGAGGGAATTTTCTTCAGTAAGGAGCCGAGAAATGCTGTCATCGACGGCATGTACTCCTTTAAACTCGTCACAATTACTCGTTTTATCCTGGTTTGTGCCAAAACCTTCTCCAAGATGGGGTATAACGCATCTAAAACAACTATCGTCTCAGCTTCAGAATCGACTAATTGGTGTTCAACCTCACGCTCTTTGTACAACGGACTTATAGCTGTCTCGATAGCCCCAATTTTCATTACACCATAATACGAGATCACAAACTGAGGGATGTTTGGCAAAAAGATCGCCACCTTCTCTCCCTTTTTCACACCTAGATCGCTGAGCGCGGTTGCAAACTTGTCGGATAATAATTCTAACTCTTTGTAAGTCATTTTTTTATTAAAGTAAACTATCGCTACATGGTTAGGATAGTCTTCAGCAGTATTTTTCAAGAGTCCCGAAAGCGGAACTTCCGGGTATTCTATGTGTTTGGGAACCCCTTCAGGCCAAAATTTGAACCATGGTTTTTCTGGTTCTTTTGTTTTGATACCCTTATAAACAGGCATAATAAGCCCTATTTTATAGTTATAGACAGGCCTTTGAAGTATTAATGTTTTCTACGGATTGATTTGCGGTGAAAACTGAAGATATGTTGATTGATTGCAAAGATGCAATACTTTATGGTGAGATACACATACCCGACGTTGTTCCAGCACCAGCCTTGCTTGTTTGTCACGGCTTGGACACGCAAGGCTTTCATTTTCTGAAGATCTACAATCAAATGGCCAAAACAGCCTGCATAAACGGCTTTGTTTCTCTTGTTTTCGATTTTCGCGGCGTTGGAAAGAGCACCGGTGAATTCGATTACGGTTTTGCAGAGCAACAAGACGTTCAATGCGCATTAGATTACTTGTCTTCCAGACAAGAGGTTCTTTCAAACAAAATCTTCATTGTCGGACACAGCTTGGGTGGCACAGCATCACTATACGCAATTCAAAAGGAAAGGCGGATTAATGGTCTAGTTTTATGGTCTACTCCAAAAAACCATAACTACAACGTTAAAAAATTCATCAGGAGAACTAGAGGAAAACTAAGCCTTTATCTCTTTTATTTCTTCGCGTGGTTGGACAAGCTTGTTGATGTTTCAAGATTCTTTAAACTGAAAATATATGGGATAATTTTGCGCCCTAGGTGTGTTAGAGAAAAACTTATGAAGCTGAATGAGTGTGAGGCGGTTTCAAACTTAAGAAACATACCTTTGCTCATTTTAGTAGGTGATGAGGATGTTATCGTTGATGTAGCCGAGGCACGCAAAGTATTTTTATCTGCACATGAACCAAAAGACTTTGTAATAGTTAGAGGAGCAAACCACATCTATAATGGAAAAGAAGACGAAACAATTGATAAAACAATTAAATGGATGAAAAAATGGGTGTGAACAGTCGAGTGTGCCTAAGGAGATTCAAAAGGCACAAACTCATAAGTTGGGTTCCCTTCGGGCGTAACTTTGGCCGTAAGCTTTACCTTCATGCCTACTTTGATTTCTGAAAGTTTTAGTCCCGTCACCCAAGCAAGCACTTTCACGCCTTCTTTCAACTTTCCAATAACGACAGTATATGGTTTGTATTGTTGGAAAGTTGTCGGTCTGACAACAACGTGCGTGTAAGTTTCAACTTCTGCTTCATTGCTGAGTTCAACCCACTCGAGTTTAGATGACAGACACTCGGAGCAGTCGGCACTAGGCGGAAAGTACAGTTTTCCACACCCTTCACATTTGGTCGCGTAGATTTTTCCTTGCTCTAAACCTTTCCAAAACTTCAGAGTTTTACTTATCGGTATTTGGGGCGCGATTGTTATTTCTCTAGATTTTAATGAGGGCATAAAAGACGTCCTGGTCACCTCCTAAGTATAGTAACGTAACAATAATGGCCTGTTCCTCCTACGTTGTGGGCAAGAGCAATGTAGTTTTTCAAGGGTACCTGCCTTGCTTTTTCATCAACCTCTTCCCTAAGTTGCCTAGTAAGCTCATAAATCATTGAACATCCCGTTGTGCCTATTGGATGCCCCTTCGCCTTCAGGCCGCCATCCATGTTTATAGGTATCTTTCCGCCAATTTCAGTTTGCCCTTCCCGCAACATTTTGGCACCCTCACCTTTACCGCACAGCCCAATGTCTTCGTAAGCCATGATCTCTGCAATTGTGAAGCAGTCGTGCACTTCGGCAAAGTCAATTTGATCTGGCGTAACTCCAGCAGCCTTGTAAGCTCTTCGAGAGGCTAAAACGCTTGCTTCAAGTCCAACGAAATCTGTTCTCTTACTGAGATTTGCTGTTCCCGAAGAATAGCCTATTCCAGCCACCCATACTGGTGTCTCAATCTTTAGTTCCTTGACTTTTTCTTCTGATGCAACGATTATCGATGCTGAACCATCTGTCATTGGGCAACAATCAAAAAGTTTCAGCGGCGACGCTATAACCATTGAAGACAATACATCTTCAACCGTTATCCTCTTCTGGAGGTGGGCAATTGGATTCATCGAACCATACTTGTGGTTCTTTACAGCCACCAATGCCAAGTCCTCCTCTGTTGTTCCATACTTATCCATGTGGGCGTTAGCATAAAATGCGTAATATGCAGGAAAGGTCAATCCGAAATTGTGGAATTCCCATAAATAGTATCCAGCTCTTCCAATCCATTCCATAGCCGTCGGAGAGTCGATTTCCCTCATCTTTTCAACACCTAATGCTACAGCAATTTCAGCTTGGCCGCTTGCCACTGTAGAGCAGGCTGTTTGAAACGCAGCGCTTCCACTTGCACATGCGGCTTCGCATCGAACCAAACCTGCCTTTGTTAATCCACAGTATTCGCTTACAACAACGGCTGGAAGAAGTTCTTCATACCATGCTCCAGCTCCTACTGATCCCAAAGCCACAAACTCGATTTCTTTAGCGGTTATTCCTGCATCTACTAGGGAGGGCTTAACGGCTTCAAAAGCTAACTCCGCCACATTAACATCATTTCTGTTGCCAAATTTTGAGTTACCAACGCCAACAATCGCTACCTTTCTCATAGTGACCACGCATTTATGTTTAGACATATCGAGAGGATGATAAATAAAGAAAGGGGGTGCGGATTTATTTTCCTTTGAACTCGGCTTTCCTTCTCGACATGAAGGCTTCTACGCCTTCTTTAAGGTCTTCTGTAGAGAATACTAGTCCCAACAAACCTGCCTCCAGTCGCAGTCCCGCATCTAATGGCACCTGGGTTCCGAAGTTTAACGCATACTTTGCATACTTCAGAGCTATTGGCGGCCCGTCACTGAGTTTCTTCGCCAATTCTTTAACTTCTTCTCGGAGTTTTTCGTAGTGCACCACTTTATGCACTAAACCCATTTTTAAGGCTTCTTCAGCTTTAAGCATGTTCCCTAACATTATCATCTCTTTAGCTTTAGCTAGACCCACAATTCTGACGAGTCTTTGAGTCCCGCCCCACCCAGGAATGACACCTCGTAATATCTCGGTATTTCCAAGTTCAGCGTGTTCAGCTGCCACCCTCAAGTCGCATGCCAAGGCCAGTTCCAAGCCGCCACCAAGCGCGAAACCATTTATCGCTGCAATAACCGGCTTAGACATCTCCTCAATTTTACCGAAAAGTTTCTGTCCAGACCTTGAAAATTCTTCAGCTTTCACTGGCGTCGCCCTAGGGAACATTGTTAGATCTGCACCTGCGCTGAAGGCGCGGTCACCTTCACCGGTTACTACGACACATCTAATGCTTTGGTCTTTCTCAGCGGTGTCTATAACATCTGAGAGTTCCTCCATCAAAACCTCATTGAAAGCATTTAATCGATGAGGCCTGTTTAGCACTATCCACAATACGTTTTTTTCTCTTTCTACTTTGACGGTTTCATATGCTGTGCTCAACAAATATCACCATCCCAAGTTTAGTTCATATTCCTATATTATTTTTCATGCTGTTCTGTTAAAATTTCCTTAGGAGATATTTAAGGACGGTTAGCTTTTGGATTTCAGACGTTCCTTCGTAGATTTCAGTTATTTTTGCGTCTCTGTGATATCTTTCAACACGGTAGTCGCCTAAATAGCCGTAACCACCCAAGGTTTGTATCGCAAAGTCTGTGGCTTCCATTGCAACTCTGGCTGCGTATTGTTTCGCCATTGCCGTCGCCATAGGATCCAATTTACCAGCGTCAATTAACCAAGCAGCCCTATAGGTCAGCCACCTTGCAGCTTCAATTTTTGTCATGGCTTCAGCCAGTCCAGCGCCTATCAGTTCGTGCTGAAGTATAGGCTGCCCGAAAGCTTCTCTTTCTTTTGCGTATTTGAAGGCAATTTCCCAGGCTCCTTGAGCCATACCTATGGCTTGGGCTGCGACGCCTACACGGGTTATGTCGAAGAACTCCATGGAATGATAAAATCCTCTGTTCAGTTCGCCGACTAGGTTCCAATCGGTCACTCTGACATTGTCAAATTTAACTTCTCCTGTCACTGAACATCGAATTCCCATCTTGTCGTGCAATTTGGTGGTTTCAAGTCCCTGAGTATCTTTGTCGACTACAAAGAGAGTTTCCCCTCTGTATCTGGGCCTTACCTTTGCGTCTGTTTGGGTTAAGACAATGATGAAATCAGCTAGTGTTGCGTTTGAAATGAGCGTCTTTGAACCATTTATCCACCACTCTTTTCCATATTTTGTGGCGGTGGTTTCCATGCGTGTTATGTCGCTTCCGCTTACGTTTGGTTCGGTAAATGCCGCTGCTGATATATATTCGCCCTTACATATTGAAGGTAAATACTTTTCCTTCTGTTCCTTCGTACCATAGTCTATTATAAATTCGCTACCGAAGTTTCCACTTGAAATAGCTGCACCTAGAGACGAGTCTGCTCTGCACATTTCCTCTATAACTAAACATGTTTCAAGCAGTCCATATCCTTGCCCACCATATTCCTCGGGAAATGAAATACTAGTAAACCCAAGTTTCGCTGCGTGCTCGTACAATTCTAACGGGAACTCTTCTTTCCTATCGAGGTCTAGTGCCAGTTCTGGCCTGAATTCTTTTGCGCAAAACTCTTTAACGGCATTTACGATTCCTTTTTGTTCTTCGGTTAATTCGAATTCCATTTATAGAACCCCTGCCCCACTTTCTTTCCTATCCAGCCCTTCGTGACATAATTCTCGAGGACTGGACACGGTTTATAAATTTCCATTTTATATTTGGCGTATAACTCCTTTAGTTTATCTAGTAAGAAATCTATGCCTATCCGATCTGCATGTTCGCATGGACCTGAAGGCCAAAAGGTGCCCAATTTCATTCCGGTGTCAATATCTTCAGGATTTGCAGCGTCGTCGTGAATTAACCATGAGGCTTCGTTCACTGCCACTGCCCAAGTTCTTTCAACATCATACTCATCAAGCAGATTGAAGGGGATTCTAGGTCTACCTTTTGCCCAATCGTAGAATCCAAGCCCTGTTTTTTGTCCATATCTCTTTTCTTTTATGAGTGGATCAATTAATTCTGAGCATGGTTTGAAGCGTTCTCCATAAGCTTGGTACAAGATTTCTCCAACATCGTAGCTAATGTCTATCCCGATAAAGTCGGCTAGTTCGAACCATCCCATCGGGAATCCACCTGTATATTTTATTGAGGCGTCTATGCCTTCTTTTGTTGCTTCGCCGCGGTTATAAGCCCAAAAGGCTTCGTTGAAAACTGCCCCTAACACTCTATTTACTATGAATCCCCGTACATCTTTTCGTACGATTACTGGTGTTTTTCCCAGTTTTCTGGCAAGTTCCGCAAGAGTGGCTACTGTTTCTTGACTTGTGTTATCGCCTTTAATTACTTCGACTAGAGTCATCAGTTGTGGCGGATTGAAGAAGTGCATTCCTGCTACTTTGTCTGGGCGTTTGGTCGCTTTGCCCATCTCTGTTATACTTAATGCAGATGTGTTGGATGCAAGTATCGCGTTTGAAGGAGCAAAAGAATCTAATGTGGCGAAGACTTTCTTCTTCAATTCAATGTTTTCTGGGACTACTTCAATTGCTAAGTCTATATTTTTGCCAGCTTGTTCGTAGCTAGTCGTGACGCTTACTCTTGCAAGGGCAGCATCAGCGTCTTCGCGTCTTATTCTTTTCTTTTCTACAAACTTGTCTAGGCTCCATTTCATTTTTTCCATGCCTTTTTGGAGAAATTCGTCGCTTACATCAATCAATGTGACTTCGCATCCGGCCATTGCGAGGAGCTGAGCAATACCACTTCCCATTGCTCCTGCGCCTGCAACCCCTGCTTTTTTAATTTTTTCAATTGCCAAAATGTTCACTCCCTAGATGGTTTATTGGTGAAACGAGAATGGTAATAAAAGTTTTGAATGATCTTATTAATTTTGAGGCGCAAACAGAAAAGATAGAGAATGAGATTCTTTTAGAGATTCTAGAAGAAACTGTTCAACGTGTACTTCAATTGGGCTCCTTTTAGTTTAAAATAATCTTGTCTTCTAAAGTTGATAGTTACGCCTTATGCAGTTTTAGCTCATTAATTTTGTTTATCAATGAAGGGACAACCTTGAATAAATCTTCGATAATGCCATAGTCCGCGAAGTTAAATATCGGAGCTTTTTGATCTCTGTTTAAAGCGATGATTAGGTCTGAGCCTTTCATCCCTAGAACGTGTTGAAAGGCTCCGCTTATTCCAACCGCAAAATAGAGATTAGGCTTCACTGTTTTTCCTGAACTGCCAACTTGACGGTCGCTGGGAAGCCAGCCTTTGTCTACGATCGGGCGGGAACAGGCCAGAACTGCGCCCAACTCATTTGCCAGTTCTTCCATCATGGGCATGCTATTTTGGTCTTTTATTCCTCGACCTATGCCCACGAGTTTTTCTGCGCCTGTAATGTCGACTCCACCTGAAGGAGGAACAACATATTTAATGAAGTGTTTTTCGACAATTTCTTCTGTTAGGGGGGATAAGATTTCGGTGATTTGCCCGTTTGCTGGTTCTGTTGGTTTTTGTCCGGTGAATGTTGCTTGGCGTACCGTTACTATGTAGGTTTCGGCTTTACGGGCCGTTGCCTTAACGTTTACTTTTCCTCCATAAATTTGGCGTGTTACGGTTAAGATGGCGCCTTCAAAGTCTAGGTCTATACAGTCCGTTGCGAGGGGTCTGTTTAAAGCTGTAGCAAGTCTCGGAGCTAGTTCGACACCGTAGGAAGTGTGTCCTATCATGACCAGCAATGGTTTGTGCTCTGTGATTAATCTTGAGAGAATTTTTCTGTAGGGTTCCGAATTGAAGTTATCCAGTTTTTCGTCTTGGACTAGCAGAACTGTTTTTGCGTATTCAGTTAAGATTTTCGCGTGTTGCTTAACATCTTTGCCCAATATGATTGAGGTCAATTCTGAGTCTGTTTTTTCAGCTATTTCTCTAGCTTTTGAGAGCATTTCGTAGGTTATATCTCGGATTCGTCCTTGCCTATGTTCGGTAAGAACGAAAATTTTAGCCATTCTAGATTAACCCCCTTGATTTGAGGATTTCGGTGATTTTTATTGCGATTTGGTCGGGTGTGCCTTTCAGGAATTCACATTTCTTTTCGACTGGCGGCGCGTATAACTTTTTTATGCTTGTCCATGAACCTGCTGGACCTACATCGTTTTCTGCCAAGCCTGTGTCTGCGAGATTCATGACTTTGACTTCTTTTTGCATGGCTTTGCGTATGCCCATTATTGAAACATATCTTGGCTCGTTTATTCCTGTTTGAATGGAGAACAGTGCTGGTAGCTTGACTTCGATTTGTTCTTCTAGACCGCCTTCTAGTTCACGGTTGACTTTGGCTGTACCTGAGGCTAGTTCAATTTTTTTAACAATTGTTGCATGCGGTATGCCTAGCATTTCAGCTAGGATTGGCCCGACCATAGCATTGCCATCGTCGGCCGATTGCATTCCCGTAAGAATTAGGTCGTAGTGTAGGGTTTTGATTATACTGTGAAGGATTTTTGCGATTGCGTAAGCATCTGAGGCCTCGAATTTTTTATCTGTTAAGCGCATGGCTTTGTCCGCTCCTCTGGCTAGACATTTTCTTAACGTGCGTTCTGAGTCTTGGGGGCCTATTGTTATAGCTGTGATTGTTCCACCTTGCTTCTCTTTTATGCGCACCGCCTCTTCTAATGCGTAGTCGTCCCACTCGTTAATATCATAAACTAAGCCCGCTTTTTCTATGGATTTGGCAGATGAATCGATTCTCAGCTCAGCTTCGGCTGTTTCTGGAACATGCTTAACACAAAGAATCGTGTCCACCTAACGTTAGCCTCCATAACGCTAATCTTTTGACTAAGTAACCTATTTCATATAGTTTTTGCGCGAATTAATGCGCGCATTTCAATCCTGAACAAATAAAAATGAAAATGTAACTACCCAAGCAGCGATGCGCTAAGAGGCTGCAAGTAAATGAAATTGAAGGAGAGAACAGTAGACAACCTAGATACCGCCTTTTTCGGAGAAGTGAAATCTCACAAAGATTTCTGGTGTACGCCAAAAGGCGGAACGTGAAACGCCGGAACTGTGCGCCGTTTGCAGAGCCGCTAAAACGAAATTCGAAAACGTACCTTAGCTCAAATTGCCAGTCACGCTTTTAATTCTTGCTTGATCTTGTTTCTTTTTTCCTTTGGTAAAGGGCCGAACTTTTTAATCCTATCCGTGAAAAGTGTGAACAGTTCGGCTGCTTTTTTGTAAACAGGCAAGGGCACGTAGCTGTAACGAACTCGCATGCTTTCAATTCCAAATTTAGCTAGCTTTTGCCTCATTTCAATAATTCTTTTCTTCGTAAACTTTTCATCAATCTCTTGCGAACCCTCAATCACCAAAACTCCATCAGCACCAAACGCAAAAGCGTAGAGCAAATGTTTCAAGCCCAAAATAGCAGTCGACGGAACAGACACTATCCGAATATTTTCAGGATAATTCACGCGATCCAAACCCAAAAAGTCAATGCCCGTATAACCCACATTCTTATCAACGAAAGCAACAACAATAACTTCTTCAGCATCCTTTTCAGCCAACACTCCCCTTAAAGTTGCGATTATCTGCTTCGCCATCGAATTCCTAAAGTCAATAGCCTCTTTCGGACAGATGGGTATGCATGCGCCACAACCGATGCACTGAAAAGGATCAATTTTGGCTTTCTCCTCCTGCAGAGTTATGGCGTTTACGGGACACACCAGAACACAGTTGCCACAGCCATTGCATAAATCTGTAATCACAAATGCTTTCTCAGGACTTGTAGTAACATAGTCGCTCTTAAGAAACAACGAAGCCCTAGCCGCAGCCCCCAAAGAATCAGAAACCGTGTCGCGAACATCTTTCGGGCTCAAGGCGCAACCACTAACAAAAATTCCGGTGACAAGTGAATCGACTGGGTCAAGTTTTGGGTGCTTTTCTGTTACGAAGCCATGCTCACCAATTGGCACCTTCATTTTGTCTGCTAATTCCTTCAACCCTGTTGGCGGAATCATTGGCGTGGCCAAAGCAACCATGTCATACTCATCTTCCCTAATCTCGCCAGACAATGTATCTTCAGTTAAAACAACAAGCTTGCCAGTATTATTCCTGTAGACTTCAGCTACTTTTCCCTTCACAAATTGTACTCCGGCTTCCTCATTCCGCCAATAGAGGTCCTCATAACCCTTACCAGCAGCCCTAATGTCAATATAATAAATTGTCACTTCAATATCGAGTATCTTCTTGAGAATCAGAGCCTGCTTCAAAGAGTACATGCAACAAATGCGGCTGCAATAAGGAATGTTGTTCTTATCTCTGGAACCGGCACAAAGCACAATCGCCATTCTCCTAACGTCACTGCCATCCGCCCTTTTAATATACCCGCCAGTCGGCCCAGTAGCTGAGGTCAACCTCTCCAAATCCATCATTGTGATAACATCTTCGTAATTGCCATACCCGTAAATCTCTAGATTCCGGGCGTCGTAAAGCTTGAATCCTGTAGCTAGAATTATAGAGCCCACATTTAGGTTAACAATGCTGCCCTTATCCTCTAAGGTTATAGCTTTAGCAGGACACAACTTCTCACACTTTCCACACTTAGTGCAAGCGTCGAAATCTATCGTATAAGCAGAGGGAACCGCTTGAGGAAACTCTATGTAAGCTGCTTTTCTCTGCGACAGACCCTGGTTAAACTCATCCGGAACCGTCACCGGGCAAACTTTTTCACATACGCCACAACTCCTGCATTTCTCAACGATTACACCTCTCGGTTTGAAAAAGATTTCAACATCATAATTTCCAGGTCTTCCACCAAAATCTTGAACTTCAGCGTAAGTAAGCAAATTCACGTTTGCATTTCTCCCAACCTCAGCCATCCTAGGAGTAAGTATGCATTGGGCACAGTCTAAAGTCGGAAAAACCTTCGTCAATTTTGCCATGCTGCCGCCTATGCTGGGTCTTCTCTCTACAAGGTATACCTTAAAACCCAAATAGCCAAGTTCAAGAGCCGCAGTGATTCCGGCAATGCCCCCTCCTACGATTAGAATTTCCCTGGAACCCCTTTCGCTTATCGTTTCTAATGGTTCAAGCTCCAAGCTTCGCTCATAACCACCTCTAATTAAGCTTAAAGCCTTCCTTGTGGCTTCTGCTGACTTATGCGGCCCATGAACCCACGAGGTTTGTTCTCTAATATTAACAAATTCAAGCATGTAAGGGTTCAAGCCAGCTCTTTCCAAAAGGCTCTGGAAAGTCATGAGGTGCATCCTCGGCGTGCAACTTGCAACCACAACTCTGTCCAAGCCATCCTTCTTAATGGCCTCAAGGATCAATTCCTGAGCTGGCTTCGAACACAAGTAGTTGTGATATTTGGCTACAACAACCCCTTTCCAGCTCTTAACAGCATCAATAACCAAGTTAACGTCTATAACATCACCTATGTTTCCACCACACTCACAGACAAAAATGCCGATTCTAGGAATCTTCTTTTCCATATGGTGCGTCTCCATTTTCCATAATATATATTGATTCATAGAAAGAAAAAAACTTATTAAAAATCTTAGCTCCTCATTTCACTTGAAAGTGATCTAGAGAATGAACGCCCAGGAGCTTGTCCAGAAACATAAACTTCTCGAGTGCATCCAGTGTGGAATGTGCACCGGATGTTGCCCGGTTGCAAAAAAGGCTAGTTTGAATGTAAGAAGATACATGCAGGAAGTTTCAGCCATAGGCAAACTAATCATACACCCGCAAAACGAGTTATGGAGTTGTACAACGTGCTCCACTTGCAGCATTCTCTGCCCAAAAGACCTAAACCCATACGAATTTTTGATTGACATACGCAGCATGGCGGTTGAAGAGGGCAAAATCGCCCCAACTATCCGAGATGCCTTAGAAAGCATGTTCAAAAATGGCAACCCATGGTCAAGAATACGTAGCAAACGCTCTGAGTGGCTTGAAAGTTTAAACGCCAAACACATTTCACAAGGTGCAGAAATACTATATTATGTCGGTTGCACATCAGCCTATGACCCTAGGGTTCAAAACGTAGCTAAAAGCCTCGTAAAATGCTTTAAAAAGGCGGGATTAAGCTTTGGCGTTCTAGGCGATGAAGAAAGCTGCTGCGGAAGCGAAGCTTACGGTATGGGAGAAAAAGGCTTGTTCGAGTTTCTCGTTGAAGAGAATATGAAAATTTTCAACAAATACAAAATAAAACGAATGGTGACAAGCTGTCCACATGCTTTTCAGACCTTTAAAAAAAGATACCCACAAACCAGCATCGAAGTTCAACACCACACTCAATCACTTGCTAAACTCATCGAAAACCATGACCTAACCTTTTCAAAAGTAGTGAATAGAAAGGTAATTTATCATGATCCCTGCTTTCTGGGAAAGCAAAATGGAATCTATGAAGAGCCACGAAAAGTTATTGAAAGTGTGCCAGGAGTTAAGTTGTTTGAATTTGACCGTTCAAGAACTAGAAGCGTTTGCTGCGAAGGCGGCGGCGGAAGAACATGGATTGACATTCCAGGCCCGCGCTTGGCTGAAAAGCGAGTCAAAGATGCTGCTGAATCAGGTGCAGATATCTTAGCTGTAAGCTGTCCTTACTGCCTAGTAACATTTGAAGATGCCATAAAAACAACTGGACTAGAGGAAAAAATCCAAACAATGGATATCGCAGAACTACTTGTTCTTGCCCTATGATATCAAACACTGCGACAGAAACTTCGTAATCCAAGACTTAAACGAATAACCGCTTGATTATCATAGGATGAACTTGGCATGGCATGATACATTGTTTAAAACCAAAGATATCCTTTGAATGCACGAAAGAGGAGGTCATAGAAGAGTTGTAAGCCCGTTGAATTAAACTCACGAAGGCGTGCGCGTAAGCATTTAAGTTTGTTTCTTCAAAATGTTTAATGATCTAAAAATGAAAGGAATAAGGTTTCACGGTCGAGGAGGAGAAGGCGTGGTCATAGCTGCTGAGCTTGTGGCTAACGCTGCCTTCAAGGAAGGCAAGTGGGTTCAGGCCTTCCCATATTTTGGTGGAGAACGTCGAGGTGCTCCTGTAACAGCTTTTGTGAGAATATCTGATAAGCCAATTCGGCTTAGAGGTCCACTCTACAAACCAGATTATGTCATTGTCCTCAGCCCATTTCTAAGTGAAAAAGTGAATGTGACAGAAGGAATGAAGAACCGAGGATTATTGATAATTAATAGCGCAGGCAAGCGTAGACAGAGTGAATTCGAAGGATATAGAGTAGTTATGGTTGACGCCACCAAAATAGCTGTAAAATTAGGTCTTGTTGTCTCTGGAACCGCTGTTGTTAATACCGTGATGCTGGGAGCTTTTGCCAGAGTTACCAAGATTTTCGCTCTTGAATCACTGCAAGAAGCAATCAGGGAAAGATGGCGTAATCAACTTGGAGAAATGAATGTTAAAGCCGCTTCTCTGGGATACATGCTTCTCAGGGAGGGTGATGAGGCTGAATAGGAAACGCGGCCGACGATCACCTCTTCCAAGGACTCCCCTGTCAACTCCGTCTGACAGCGGTTTTGGCGATAGTGGAACATGGCGAATATATCGCCCTATGATCGACAAAGACAAATGTACGAAATGTGCCATATGTTGGCTTTTTTGTCCTGAGAACTGCATTAAACTAGATTCAGATAATACCCCTGAGGTCAATCTAGCGCATTGTAAGGGTTGTGGGATCTGCGCTAAGGAATGTCCCATCAAAGGGATAGTTATGAAATATGAGGGAGAGATGAAAGATGTCGCAAAAGATAATAGCGACTGGTAATTATGCTGCTGCGTACGCAGTCAAATTGGCTAAAGTCAAAGTAGTTGCTGCCTACCCTATTACGCCTCAAACCAGTGTTATTGAGAAGATTGCTGAACTCATAGATAATGGCGAAATGAGTGCTGAATACATCAAGGTAGAATCTGAGCATAGTGCCATGTCAGCATGTATCGGAGCGTCGGCTGCCGGAGTCAGAACCTTTACAGCTACATCCTCTCAAGGTTTATTGTATATGCATGAGATGCTTCACTGGGCATCAGGAAGTAGATTGCCAATAGTGATGGCGCAAGTAAATCGGTCTATAGCTCCCCCTTGGTCTATTTGGACTGATCAAAACGATTCCATCTCTCAAAGGGATACAGGGTGGATCCAATTCTACTGTGAAAACAATCAGGATATTCTAGATTCTTTGATACAGGCATATAAAGTAGTTGAAGACAAGAAGGTTTTATTGCCTGCGATGGTATGTTATGACGGTTTTGAACTATCCCATACAGCGATGCCACTAGAGTTGCCTGATCAAAGAGAGATTGATAATTTCCTAGGACCCTACAATTTGAAGCACGCCCTCATAGATTTTGATAGACCTTCAACTCATGGTAACTTGGTAAGTCCAGAATTTTACATGGAGTTTCGGCTTCTAATACAGAAAGCTATGGAGAATGCTAAACATGTTATTGATAAGACTGCATCAGATTTCTCAAGACGGTTCGGTCGAGACCATGGATCTCAGATTCAATGTTACAAGTGTAGAAGTGCGGATGTGGCAATTGTATCTATGGGTGCTTTAAGTAGCGAAGCGAAGGAGGCGGTCGACAGACTAAGAAAGAAGAAAGTGCCTGTTGGCGCTATCAAGGTACGAGTCTTCAGACCTTTTCCTACAGAGGTTTTCCAAGAGATTGGAAAAAGCGTGAAAGCCTTCGTAATCATAGACCGTAATATATCCTTTGGCATTGAAGGTGTCCTCTTCACTGAGGTAAAAAGCTCTTTATATCCATTGGACAAGAAGCCCTTGGTTCTCGGCTTTATTGCTGGTCTCGGTGGACGAGACATAAGAGTACGACACATTATCAAGGCAGCCAGAAAAGCATTAAACGCTCTTCGAACTGGTGTAAAGTACCCCATGGAGGAATGGGTTAACGTTAAGAGGTGACAAAAATGAGTTGGATAAAACAATTACCTAAAGAAGAATGCATTCTTCCTGGTATATCTTCCTGTGTGGGCTGTGGTGCTGCCTTGAGTCTGAGATTCGTTTTGAGAATTTTAGGAAGACGAACAATTCTAATCATTCCTGCTTGTTGCTCCTCGATTATCCAAGGTTCTTATCCTAATACCGCCTTCAAGATTCCTGTTCTGAATGTAGCCTTCGCTTCGAGTGCTGCTATTGCGTCAGGAGTAGCAGCGGCCCTTAGAACTCGAGATATCGAAGGAGCCAATGTGATGGTCTGGGCTGGAGATGGAGGTACTGCTGACATAGGAATCCAAGCAATCTCGGGCGCAGCTCAACGTCAGGAAGACATTCTCTACGTCTGTTACGATAATGAAGGTTACATGAATACTGGAATCCAAGAAAGCGGTGCAACACCTTTCGGTGCATGGACCTCCAACTCACCAAGAGGTAAGCGGCTATTCAAGAAGAACATGCCTTTCATAATGATGGGACATAGAATACCGTATATAGCCACCGCAAATATTTCGTATCCTCAAGACTTAATCCTGAAGATTAAAAAAGCTTTGAACCATTCTGGATTCAAGTATATCCATCTTTATACCGCTTGTCCTCCAGGCTGGCGAATACCCGCAGATGAAACAATAAGTATAGGAAAACTTGCGGTCAAGACTGGAGTTTGGGCTCTCTTCGAGATAGAAAATGGAAAATTTCGTCTAACAGGTCCAAGCGTCAGAATTCTCAACAAAAACAGAAGGGAACCCTTGGAAGAATATTTGGGAATCCAAGGGCGTTACAAAACAATAACAGATGAAGACATTGAAATCTTAAAAGAAAGAATAGACAAAACATGGAAGATATATTCTGAACTACAGAAATTGGAAGAGGCCGTTCCTCTTTAGTTGCAATTCTCTTAAGAGGAAAAGTTGCCTCTATCAGTTTGTTGCACAACACTAAAGTTGGGTAATCGAAGTTTGCATTACCGCTCTATTGGTATCCACCTTCTTTGATTGCTCTATTAAGTTCCGCTATTGCAGTTGGATCTTCCAGAGTAGATACGTCACCAAGATATGTATGTCTGGCGCTCTTTGTATATGACTTCTTTTCTGCGATTACAATGAGAAGTTAGTCTGTTTGAAGCTTGGGAAGAATTTCTTTAAAGTGATCTAGCGATTTTGGATTGATTAGAGAGTCGATATTTAGAACAGGCTTGCCATGTATTATGTTTGTAATTGCGATTTCAACCTTTTTCATGCTGAAGGTGTATGGAACGTCTGGCACTTCCACTATTAACGCTGGAACATGGCGAGGAGAAGCATTTTCGCCTAGGGCTCTTTTTATCTTTTTCTTTAAATTGTCTGTTAAGCTTTGTCCCGGAACAAGTTTGACAAAGAGGATTATGCGCTGATCTCCTTTCCAAGACTGGCCCGCGGCTACGCTGTCAGCAATTTCTTCCAGTTCCTCTACTACATTGTATATTTCAGCTGTACCTATGCGCACCCCTGATGGCTTCAAAACAGCGTCGGAACGACCTAGGAAAGTTATTCCACCTGTATCGGTGTGAACTATAATGTAATCGCCGTGTCTCCACACGTTCTTGTTAGAATAAAACCTAAAGTAAGCACTTTCGTACCTTTCGTTTGTTGGGTCTTTCCAGAAAAAAAGGGGCATAGATGGAGAAGGAGCTTCACAAACGAGTTCTCCTTGTTGATCAGCTAGGGGGTTTCCCTTCTCGTCATAAGCCTTCACTTTCATTCCCAAAGCCGGAGCCTGTAATTCACCGGCATAAACAGGGAGTGTAGGGCTTCCAGCGACAAAACAACCATTGATATCTGTGCCGCCTGAAATAGAGTTGAAATGCAAATCTTTTTTGATCTCTTGGTAGACATATTCAAATCCTTCAGCTGAGAGAGATGAACCCGTTTGAGATATTTCTCGTAATGATGATAAATCGTAGGCTTTTCCGGGCTTAACTCCTTGACTTCGCAGATAATTGATATATGTTGCACTACAACCGAAAATGGTGATTTTCTCGTCCTGAATTAATTTCCACATGGCGTTTGGATCAGGATAGTTGGGGTTGCCATCGTATAGCACAATCGAGGCTCCAACCGCTAGAGAGCTCAGCATCCAATTCCACATCATCCAACTACAACTTGTCAGGTACATGATCGTATCTTCTCGTTTTAAATCTGTATGGAGCATTAGCTCCTTTAGGTGATTGATAAGGACTCCACCAGCTCCCTGTACAATGCACTTTGGTTTACCGGTTGTTCCTGAGGAAAACATGATAAACAGAGGATAACTGAAAGGTAACTGTTCAAATTGAATTTCCAGTTCTGTTTCCGGAGCTAAAAAATCATCATAATGCACAGAATTGGCGATATTGCTGACATCAGGTTTTGCTTCCACATATGAAGAAACGATCACCTTTTCCAGCGAGGGAATTCCTTTGGTAACTTTCTCAGCTTTAACTAAAATGTTATGAGTCTTACCTTTGTAGAAATATCCATCAGCTGTAAACATAACTTTAGGTTCAATTTGACCGAGACGATCCAGTACTGCTTTTGCCCCGAGCTCAGCACCACAAGAAGCCCATGTAGCGCCAACACTAGTGGCGGCAAGCATGGCAATGGCTCCTTCTGTCAAATTGGGCATAAAGGAACATACACGATCTCCCGAGACAACCCCTATCTTGCGTAGCGATTTAGCCAGACGCGCCACAGAGTTGTACAATTCTCTATAGTTTATCTTGGCAGATTTTCCGGTTTCACCTTTGAATATAAAGGCTGTTTGGTCGTCTCTATGTCTCAATAGGTTCTCGGCGAAATTCAATCTTGTGCCTTCAAACCACCTTGCACCAGGAAACTTGCTTAAGTCATCAACCACCTTGTCATATCGACGGGAGGCTATGATTCCACCAAATTCCCAGATGGCCGCCCAAAAATCCGGTATATTCTCTGTCGACCAGTTGTGCATTTGGGAATAAGAGTCGATATTAAGACGATGTTTTTTATTGACAAAGTCGATAAACATGGTCATATTAGCCTGTTTTATGCGTTCTTTGGAAGGTTGCCAGAGTGCTTTTTTCATCATTTCGCTTCCTTTAGTTTTTCGCGCGCATACTTTGATGTCCTTTTGTCTATTGATTAACTCTGGATCCGGAACGTGAAAATATGTGATTATGCCTTTTTCTTCGCCGACACCTTGGGGGAAGATTTGATTATCTTTTATGGTATCATCACTGATTACGAGCGCTAGGCTTGAAGTAACGCCTTGCAGATGATAAGTAGTCAAATTAGTGGCATCCAACTATTTTGTCGGTTTAAAATATCTTATGTCCATCATGGAACCTACGCGTTCTTTCTTCTTCTTGAAGACTGCCTCCACACAGATTCCGATTCTTAAATCTTTTGGATCCACTTCACCCAGCCTGTGAACGAATCCGCCTTCAACGTTATCGATTTTGACCATTGCCCAGATAACTGGCTTCTTTAGTTTGAATCCATCAACATCTATGTAAGCAATTGTGTAGGTGTAAACTTTACCCCTTTTGCCAACCTTCACCCACTCCTTCAATCTCTCAAAACATCGTTCGCAGAAAAGCCTCGGAGGCACGTAGATGATACCGCAATTTTTGCAGTTGGTACCGAAGATCTTTGCGTTTTCCTTAATCTCCCTGAAGAATTTCTCTCCCGTAATGCCGTAGGTGTATGAGTAGTCACATTCCATGTGGCCCATCCAATGCTTAATCTCACGGGGGTCGCCTATTTTTTCTAAGGACATAGTTCTACACTTCCATTGGCTTGAAATATCTTATGTCCGTTATGGCTCCTATCCGCTCTCTCCGAGGTTTCCAAACAGCTTTTACTCTCATGCCAAAATTGATGTTCTTTTTCTTTGCTTCGCCTATAAGATGAAATATTCCCATGCCCTTTGAGGCTCCGTCAAGTTCGATTATGGCAATTAAAATCGGTTCTTTCAGTCTTTTTGCATCTGCGGCCAGATAGGAAATTGAGTAGGTGTTAATTATGCCTGTATCCTTGACGTAAACCCACTCATCTGTAGGTCTGAAACATAACTCGCAGTACATTCGCGGCGGAACCATTATGCGCCCACATATGTTACATTTTCTGGCAATAATTCTCCCCTGTTTGAGCTCTTTCAGAAATCTACTCATAGCTGTTCCAGTATTCCATGCATATCTTATCTTCGGTTTCCAACGTTCAACTGGAACTCGTCCTTTCCTCAGATCCTCTGTTTTGATCCTTTCACCAGCATACTTTTCAGTTTTCGCGCTCATTCTTAAAATCTCAGCTCCTCATAACTATAACAGACCCGTATTGCATGAGATCACCCCAAGCTTGAGCTACACCAGTTCTTGGATCGTTTGGCACCTGTCGCTTTCCAGCCTCGCCTCTCAACTGCCAGAAGATTTCACAGACTTTCATTAGCCCAGCCGCCGCAATTGGATTGCCTACCCCTAAAAGACCACCAGAAGGATTTATGGGCAAGTCACCGTCTCTCTGTGTGACCCCCTCCTCTGTGAGTTTCGGAGCCTCGCCTTTCTTACACAAGAGGAGGCCTTCCATGTGATGAAGTTCCTTGTAGTCAAAGGGATCATATGGTTCCGCGACATCTATCTCTTTACGAGGGTTTTTTATTCCCGCCATCTTGTAAGCCATTCTTGCGGCACATTCCACATATTTGGGAAAGTAGAGGTCTCGGTTGGTCCAGTAGGTTGAGTCTATGCACCAACCAACGCCGTCAATCCAAACAGGGGCATCCGTGATTTTTTTGGCTATATCCTCTGAAGCTAGGACTAATGCTGCAGCGCCGTCACTCGTTGGACTAATATCTAGACGCTGGACAGGCCAAACCATGACCTCAGAGTTGAGAACGTCCTCGACCGTGATTTTTGCTGGGAGTTGTGCACAGGGATGATTCATTGCGTTTCCTTTGTTCTTAACAGAAACCAGTGCAATCTGTTCCTTCTTAACATCGTGGACGTGCATGTACCGGTGCATCTCGAGAGCGAAGATCCAGACTAGGTTCATTCCAAGGGGTCTGCTCATTATTGGATCAAAGATGGTTGTGAAGGCGTATTGGGGATGGGGAAAACACGACGACATTTTCTCTTCAGCTACCACTAAGCAAGTGTCAAAGTGACCTGAGGCCACGTGCCACCAACCCGCGTTCGCCGTAAAGACGCCTGTCCCTCCGCCGACGTAGACTCTGCAGTATGGTTTACGCCATGCACCAGCCCCATTTGACAAGTTTTCTCCTTTCATATGGATTCCATCAAAAGCGTCGGGGCCTGTCCCAAGAGTAACACACTCGATGTCCTTTCGAGTTAGTCCAGCCGAATCGAGAGCCATTTTGGAGGCTTCATAAGCTAATTCTCTACCGGTTTCTTTCAAGTTTCGTCTGAAAAGGGTTAACCCCGCTCCAATAACTGCAACTCTTCGTTTAACAGACATTTTAAATCTCATCCCAAGTCAGTGCTCAGAACAGCTACGGCCCCACTATCGGTTGGAATTCCACGCCACACCTGGGCTAGTCCTGTTTCGGCGTTTGCTACTTGACGTCTGCCAGCTTCGCCTCGCAGTTGCAAAGTGATTTCCAGAAGTTTCTGAAGGCCTGATGCTTCAAGTGAGTATCCAACTCCTAGCAGACCACCGGATGAATTGACCGGTAGGTTGCCATCTCTTTCTGTAACCCCATCCTCCGTTAGCTTTCCAGCCTCCCCCCTTTCACAGAACCCTAGGGCTTCAAGGTTTTGAAGTTCTTTGTAGGAGAACATATCATCGATTTCTGCCAGGGATATCTCTTTTCTCGGATTTTTTATCCCAGCAGTCTTGTAAGCCATTTTTGCTGCAAGTTCGGTGTATATTGCCCTCCCCCATTTGCGGGTCTCCAGCCAGGGAGTACCAGAATTCCATCCTACTCCCCTTATCCACACTGGAGTATCGGTAAGTTTTCTTACAACATTGTCTGAAGCCAAAACCATTACGACACACCCGTCAACGAGGGGGCTGATTTCCAAACGTTTCAGCGGATAAAACAATGACTCTGATGCAAGCACATCGTCTACGGTTAGGTTTGCTCCAAAGGCTGCGTAAGGATTGGCTAGAGCGTTTTTTTTGTTCTTTACAACGACTTGGGCGCACATTCTTTTTGTGGTTTTTGTGTCATGTAGGTAGCGATTCATTTCCAGTCCAGCAATGTAAAATGGATGACCATCCATGGGTCTGTTAAAGAGTGGATCCATAGCAAAGGCAACGATGTCCGCAAAGGTGAGTATGTCAGAAGCTTTACTGTGCGCTTCAAGGGCAATTATGTTGAAGGCACCGGTGTGTATCAGCATATAGGCGGTTGCCAACCCATATAATCCGTCAGCTGCAATCGTGAACAAGGGTCTCAAAACGGCTCCAAGCTGATCTGGAACAAACTCGTCAGAGATACTGACTCCTTCCCAGTAGTCTTCGGAACAGCAGATGAAAGTGTCTACGTCTCTTCGAGGATCAACTCCGGCATCTTCATAAGCTTTGGTTGCTGCCTCAAACATTAGTTCTTTATAAGATACTTCGGGGGTAATAGGTCTGAAGCCTGTGCATCCAACGCCAACAATAGCTATTTTGTTCAGGGTTGTCACCTTTTAACTTTAAAAAAGGTTTGCGTTATTTATTTAAAAAATTTTACATGCGCGCGCCAAAATGATAGACGTTTAATCATGCAGTAAATAGGAGTCAGGGTTGTCAAAACTGGTGAACTGTGTTGCATAGCCATAGCTTTCAGAATATGCCCAAAATTGCATGGATATGTGCGTTTGTCTTTACAAAAGAACTTATTTCTAAGCCCGAAGATATTCTTGCCACAGAAGCATTGGTGGGGGGAAATCTTTGGATTTTGAGTTGAGTGTTGAACAAAAAATGATAGTTGAAACCGCTTCTGAAATAGCTCACGGTTTTGGTCCAGAATATTGGAGGGAAAAAGATAAGAAGCATGAATTTCCTGAGGATTTCTGGAAAGTTTTGGTTGAGAATGGGTTTTCGGGTATAGTTATTCCTGAAAAATACGGCGGAAGCGAGATGGGAATGTTTGAGATGATTTTAGCCATGGAAGCTTTAGCCTCTGAAGGTTGCGGATTGGCTGGAACATGGTTTCTATGTTTGACTTCTGTTTTTGGGAGCCTATCCATAGTAAAACATGGAAATAATAGTCAAAAAGAAGAATACCTGCCAAAAATTGCTAAAGGTACGGAGTTCTGTTTGGGTTTAACTGAACCTGAAGCTGGAACAAACACTTTAGCCACTAGGACAATGGCTGTGCCGAAAGGAGGCGAGTATGCAATCAACGGAGAAAAAATCTTTATTTCAGGTGCTGATAGGGCTGAAGGAATGATTCTCGTAACCAGAACAACTCCTTCAGAAAAAGCTCCAAAAAGAACTTTGGGTTTGAGCCTTTTCCTTGTAGATCTACCTAACCCGGCAATCGAAGTTG
Organism: uncultured Candidatus Bathyarchaeia archaeon; assembly: GCA_964346895.1. Classification (GTDB taxonomy): domain Archaea; phylum Thermoproteota; class Bathyarchaeia; order Bathyarchaeales; family Bathyarchaeaceae; genus CAYFWY01. The sequence goes on from CAYFWY010000001.1 coordinate 24,678, forward strand.
TTCCCATAGAAAAACATGGAATTAACTACTCAAAAACCTGTGAAGTTTTCATCAACGATCTTAGAATTCCTGAGGAAAAGATGCTGGGTGAAAAGAACAAGGGATGGTATCTCATATTGGACATTTTGAACCCTGAAAGAATGTCTTTCTCAGCGGCTTCAGTTGGAATCGGGCTTTTAGCCATCAAAAAAGCTGTTGAATATGCTAAGGAAAGAAAGGTTTTCAGAAATCCCATAGGTTCTCATCAAGCTATCCAGTTTCCGCTCGCAGATGCTAAAGCAAAAATTGAGGCTGCCAAGCTGCTTAATTATATGGCTGCTTGGCTTTATGATAAGGGGCAACCTTGTGGTGCTGAGGCTAACATGGCTAAGATTTCTGCTGTTGAAGCAGGTTTCCAAGCCGTTTACCATGCTATGCAAACTTTCGGCGGCTACGGTTATGCTCTCGAATATGATGTAGAACGTTGGTGGCGAGAGATAAATCTCATCAGACTTGCACCCGTAACCCATCAAATGGCCTTGGCTTTTGTCGGTGAGCATGTTTTGGGTTTGCCAAAATCCTACTAAATCCGCGCACGCATAACGTATTTTGCAAAACCTCAGGCATTTCAGTTCACGAATATCTCCAATCCTTTGTTTTTGTATACAATGGCGGTGCTCCATGATGTTTGTTGCTGATCGAGTTGGACAAAAAATTTTAGGAAGCGTTGTTGTAGATCTTTTTCGAGGAACTTTTCTTGGGGGATGTTGATAACTTTCTTAAAGCAAGAGACTTGTTATTGAATGCAGACAATTATGAGTATACAAAAAGCAATTTTGAATGGCCGAAGATTGAAGAATTCAACTGGGCTACGGATTTTTTTGATAAAATAGCTGAAGAAAGTACTAACCCTGCAATAGTTTTAGTTGATGACAAGGGTCTAGAGGAAAAGATAAATTTCAAGAGTTTGAAGCAGAGATCCAACCAAGTTGCCAACTTCTTAAGAAGTCTTGATTTAACCAAAGGCGACAGGATATTACTCTTATTACCGAATCGAGTTGAACTCTTCGAGATTTTTCTTGGAGCCATGAAAGTCGGATGTTCGATTGTACCAGCTTCAACATTACTTACCCCAGAAGATGTAAAAGACAGAATAGTTAGGGGAAATATCAAGTGCGCTATATCGGACCGAGTATTTTCTAATAGAATTGAACTGGCAGGCAAGGCAAAAGAAGCTTTGAAATGCAAAATATTAGTTGACGGAGAGGCTAAAGATTGGCAATCCTATAGTGAAATAAACACCTTTTCATCAGAGTTTTCTACTAAACAGAAATTCTTACACAGCGACGAGCTATTGATTTATTTTACTTCTGGAACTACAGCAAAACCAAAACTTGTGTTACATACGTACACTAGTTATCCTGTAGGTCATTTGACAACGATGTATTGGATTGGTGTAAAGCCAGGAGATCTTCATTATAATATCAGTGCCCCAGGATGGGCAAAACACGCATGGAGTACAGTTTTTGCAGCATGGAATGCTGGAGCCACGTCCTTTGTTTATGCCTACTCAGGAAGGTTTAATCCGAAAAAGACTCTTGAAAACATAGAAAAATATGAAGTCAAAACTTTGTGCGCACCGCCTACTGTGTGGCGACTTTTCATGCTTGAGAAGTTGAAGAAGTACAGTTTCTCCTTGAAAGAAGTTGTTAGCGCTGGAGAGCCACTAAATCCTGAAATAATAAAGAGGGTTAAGGAAAGCACCGACTTAGAAATTAGGGAAGGATACGGACAGACTGAGACAACCTTGCAAATCGGCGTCTTTCCCGGCATGAAAATCAAACCAGGGTCAATGGGGGTGGAAGCTCCAGGTTTTCATGTTGACATAGTTGACGTTTATAATCAGAAATGTTTAACAAACAACAGAGAAGGAGCGATTGCAGTAGAAATCACGCCGCGGAGACCTACTGGCCTCATGGAGCGCTACATCGATCCCGTAGAGAAGAACTTAGAGGTTTTTCTTGGAGGGTGGTATCTCACAGGAGACTTGGCCAAAAAAGATGATGATGGATATTTTTGGTTCATAGGGAGAATCGATGATGTTTTCAAAAGCTCAGACTATAGAATAAGCCCCTTTGAAATTGAAAGCGAACTGCTTACACATAGATTAGTAACAGAATCTGCGGTAATCGCCAGTCCTGATGAATTAAGAGGATATGTACCTAAAGCCTTCATAATCCTTAGAGCCGGCATAAAACCTTCTAGGGAAAACGCAATTGAGTTGTTCAGATTCACAAGAAACAAAATAGCACCGTATAAAAGACCCCGAATCATACAGTTTGTGACAGAGCTCCCGAAGACCATTAGTGGCAAGATAAGAAGAAAGCAACTTAGACATCAAGAAGCACAATTAGGAAGCAGAAGAGCCAAAGCACAATATGAGTTTTATGAAGAAGAGTTCGCACAAGAACTTGAAATGTGATTCACAATAAATTTCGAGTAATTCTCAGTGTATGTACGTATGGATTTGTGCAAAGTGGTTTGGCACAACTACGCCGCTGCACAATGTTGCTTCCCTTGTTCATAGATCAAGCCTGCTAAAAGCTACTCTTTTTGTCCATACTTTTCGTAGTAACAAAATTCTTGAAGCGGTTTTCTTCGATGGATTTCCCCCTTTTCTTTAGCTGGATAGCCTACAGGAGTGAAGGCTACAACTCGAACGTTTGCTGGAATGTCAAGGATTTCTTTCACCATTTTCTCGTCGAATTCTCCCACCCAACAGGTTCCTAATCCCCTATCACTAGCTGCAAGAATTAGATGCTCAAAAGATATGCCGATGTCTGTCATATAGTAATCCTTATCTCCCATGTGACCTGAATTCTGGGGTTGTGCACAAGCCACGATTATAACAGGTGCTTGACTAATCCAATCCTTTGACTCGGGTCTCGACTCTGCAATCTTGATTCTTCTCTTTTCGTTCTTGACAATTATGTACTCCCAACACTGTTGGTTCTTCCAAGAAGGTGCGAGACGAGCTGCTTCCAACAAGAATTTTAGATCTTCATTAGATATAGGATCTGGCTTATACCCCCTTATGCTTCTTCTCTTCATAATTACATCAACAAACTCCATACCGCTCACCAAGTAGACATTAGCTAACATAGTTATTTACAGTTAATGAATGCACATGCACATATTGTACGCAAGCTAGATTTGGGGATTAAAGTTCAACTCTTGTGTGCGCACGTCTTAGAAGTGAGAAATAGCGACAATATATATATCGGTGTTAAATTGCCTTGAGGCGCTTTCTGTCATAATGCTCAATCCAATGCACAGATTGCTACCGACAAGATTATTAAAACTTGAATTCATACCATTTCCCTTTGAACCCAGGAGAAAGTAGCAAAATTCTTGTTTTTGGATAGCATTATTATAGTATTGCATTATCAGTTGCGTGAGAAATTTGCATGAAAACCAGCATGCGTACGAAGGCGATATAAATTCTTTGTCAAACAAAAATACAACCCAAATCCATTTCTGGCAAGGAAACCAAGCATGCGCAGAGGCAGCTATAACAGTTGGATGTAGATTCTTCGCAGGATACCCCATAACACCCTCTAGTGAAATCGCCGAAAACCTAGCGCTGAGGTTACCCCAAGTAGGCGGCATAGCCATCCAGATGGAAGACGAACTAGCTTCCCTAGGTGCAGTCATAGGAGCAAGCTGGGCAGGAGCAAAAGCCATGACCGCTACTTCAGGCCCCGGCTTTAGTCTCATGCAGGAAAACATAGGGTACGCTTTCATGACCGAAACTCCGTGCGTAATCGTAAACGTCCAGAGAGTTGGCCCAAGCACAGGTCAAGCCACTAAATGTAGTCAAGGAGACGTAATGCAGGCTCGCTGGGGAACCCATGGAGACTATTCTCCTATTGTACTCTCGCCCAACTCGGTGCAAGAAATGTTCGACCTAACAATTAAAGCTTTCAACTTAGCCGAAAAATATCGGACACCAGTCATACTCTTAGCCGATGAAATCGTCGCCCACATGAGAGAACCAATAACCGTGCCACCCTTCCATAACATAAGGATAGTCAACCGCAGAAAACCGAAACAAACAGATAAAGCCTTCTTTGGCCTAAAAGAAGTCCCACCGATGCCATCCGTCGGCCAAGGCTTCAACGTTTCCGTAACCGGATCAACACACGACGAATACGGAATTCGCTACACAGCCAACCCAGCTGTACATCGACGGCTGGTCGAGCGGTTAGTGAGGAAAATACGAAGAAACGCAAGCCAAATCCTAGACTTCGAGGACTATAAAAGTAAGAACTGCGAAGTCGCTATCGTTTCCTATGGATGCACCTCGCGGGCAGTTTATGAAACAGTTGACTCCGCGAAAAAGAAAGGAATCAAACTTGGCTTCCTTCGACTGAAAACACTGTGGCCCTTCCCCGAAGATGCAATTCAGACGATGGTTAAAAACGCCAAAATACTTTTCGTACCGGAAATGAATCTGAAACAGATTTTCTACGAAGTGGAAAGAGCAGTTCACGGCACGGTTCCAGTTGTTCCCATAAACAAGATCGGAGGCGGAGAAATGATAACGCCGGAAGAACTACTCGTAAAAATCGTGAGAGATGTGAAAAATGTTGACTGAAAAAAGTTTCACTCGAAAATATCTAAGAAACATACGGCTTCCATTTTGCCCAGGTTGCGGCAACCTAACAATCATGAACTCTTTCCTCAGAGGTATTCATGAACTGGGATACGAAGACCCTAGCAAATTCGTTTTCTGCAGCGGCATTGGATGCGCAGCATGGATCGCGTCCCCCTACTTCAAAGCAGACTCAATCCACGTTACCCATGGAAGAAGCATACCTGTAGCCACAGGAGTGAAGGCAATACGTCCAGACTTGAACGTCGTAGTCTTCGGCGGAGACGGAGACCTAGCAGGAATCGGTTTGAGCCACCTGATTCATGCTGCTCGAAGAAATCTCGACATCATTGTTATTATGTCAAACAACATGATCTATGGAATGACAGGTGGCCAAGTCGCCCCCACGACTCCCCTCCAAACCAAAACAACGACAACCCCCTACGGAAACGTTGAACGCCCGTTCGACACGACTTACCTAATGGTTGCAGCTGGAGCTAGCTACGCAGTCCGCTGGACAACCTTTCACATAGAACAACTCAAAGAATCCATTAAGAAAGCCATCACAACCAAGGGCTTCTCCTTCATCGAAGTATTAAGCCAGTGTCCCACAGCCTTTGGAAGAAGAGTTGGACTCAAAACAGCGCCGGAGATGCTCCGATGGTTCAAGCAAAACTCTGTGACGCTTCAAGACGCCGAGAAAATGGCTGAAAAAGACTTGAAAGGAAAGATTGTAGTGGGAGAATTCGCTCATCGAGAATTTCCAACAGTCCCCGAAACTCTTTACGAAGTTATGAAGGAGGCAAGGAGGAGTGCACAAAAAGATTGAGGTAAGAATAAGCGGTTTTGGAGGACAAGGTGTAGTCTTGGCCGGAGAAATTCTTGGAAGAGCTGCTGCTTACGAAGGAAGATACGTGGTTCAAACCCAAAGCTACGGTGCCGAGGCTAGAGGAAGTACTGCAATGAGCGAAGTCATCATCTCGGATAGCAAGATCGGTTTCCCAAAGGTTAGGAAATGCGACATCTTGGTAACTATGAGTCAAAATGCCCTTGAAGCAAATTTGAAACACTTGAAGGAAAAAGGCGTGTTGATAGTTGACAAAGATAAGGTAGCACCCCTACCCGAAACAAAGGCAAGAGTTTTCAAAATTCCCGCGACAAAAACTGCTGCGAAGCTATTTAAATCCAGGCTTTACGCCAACGTCATCATGTTGGGAGCCTTGTCCAAAGTAACGGGAATTGTGAAAGAAAAGACTATTGAGAAAGCTATAGCTGACACTGTGCATGAAGCTTCAAGAGAAGCGAACATCAGAAGTTTCAGAAAAGGGCTCAAACTTGTTGCGCTATGATGTTTCGCGTGCAAAGAGTCTTAAGACACGATAGACAGCGCACCTTGAGATAATAATCCAAACTTGTTTTTGCATTAGAGCGGATATAGCCTTTCAAGAACGATGCAGTAAGTGGCGGAAATACTGGGATGGAAAATATTTGGAAAAGATTTAAGGAACCGTAGTTTCTCGGAAGTTTAGCGATAGGGTATGTACTTTCTTCCCAATAGTTCCCTCGCTATTATTGTTCTTTGTATGTTAAGTGTTCCTTCTGCGCCTATCATGTAGGACATTATGCCTCTCAATCCCATTTCCAAGGGGCACTCTTTCGTGTAGCCGTAGGCTCCGAACCATAACATAACCCGTTTGAAAACGTCGAAGGCAAAGGGTGGAATCTTCAATTTGCAGGCTGAAATATAACTGCTGACTCTTCTGGCTGAAAACTTTTCTTCCGAATATTTCTTGTCCATCATCCACGCCGTACGGTAAACAAGGGACCGCAAAGCTTCAAGTTCAGCCCAGTCATCAGCCAACTCGAATTGTATTCCTTCAAACTTTGCTATGGGACGACCGAAGGCTTCGCGCTCCTTGATGTGGGCCATTCCAATTTCTAAGGCTCTTTTCGCTGCGCCCAAACATGTTGCCCCTATCAAAAGTCTGGCCGCATCAAAACCTTCCATTGTCAGATAGAATCCATTTCCTTCCTCACCTATTCTGTGGTAGTCCGGTAACCGAACGCCATTCATCAGGAAACCCCCTGTTGAAATCCCAAGTCTTCCCATATCTTCAAACCGCTTCACACTTTCTACTTCTGGCATATTTATCGGTACAAAGAATGCCGTCATCCCTAAATGATGCTTATCAAGAGATGGCGGAGGCGAAGTCCTGACTAAGACGAAGTAGCCACCGCCCCATTTTTTTGCTTCTTCCGTTCCGGTTGTGTAAAGTTTTTCTCCATTCAAAACCCATCTGTCACCTTCTTTCATAGCCGTCGATTTGACATTCGCCACGTCGCTTCCACCGCCAGCTTCGGTGACAGCTACTCCTATGAAGGTTTCCCCTCTAACGGCCTTCCTGACGAATTCCTCTCTAACTTGTTCCGAGCAGTATCGGTCGACAACAAATCCCCAAGAAGCTTCTACTAGAAACAAGACGGGTATGGCTATGCTTATGTCCGCATAACCTAGTTCTTCGGCTACAATACATGTCGTAACCCAGTCTGCCCCTAATCCGCCATGATCTTCAGGTATAGTCATCATAAGAAAGCCCAAATCAGTCATTCCCTTAATAATCTCCTTTGGAACTTCATGTTTCTCGTCGATTTCTCTGATTTTCTCCAACGAAAGGTTCTTTTCACACCAATTGTGGAGCCCCTCCTTAATGAGTTCCTGCTCCACAGAGAAGCTGAAATCAACCATTTAAGATCCCCACAATACTTATTATGCATACAAGTTGAAAGTAGATTAAGAGTGTTTGGTGAAACACTTAGAAAAACCTATATTTTAACGACGTTTCCGGTGTGCATATATTCAGATCAGCGGTTCCTCCAAAGCTCCTGCTCTGCGCGCGCTTGAGTTTGATTTAGGGTGAGATTTCAAGTACCAAAGTATTTCAATAGAAAGGTTTGTGCCTGAACTTCATAAGATTGTAACCTCATTAGTGTTGATTAGGGATGAATGTAACCATAGAGTAATGTTTTACAAGTTATAGAATAGGTGAAACTTTGATCCTAATCAAAGGTCTTCCTGAGGCTGATGTCTCTTCTCTTATCATGCGACTTCACAAAATTCTTTCTCTTCGACTTCAAACAGTCTTTCCAATGTTCTCCAACGCTGTGGCAACTATCAAGGGGAAGGCTATTGTCGCGTCGCATATGACCGTCACCGCGTTTCCCTCAGGCTTCACCTTTCCCCAACTAATCGCCTCTTCTAAGGTAGCTCCACTCAAGCCTCCGGGCTCTGGCCTATCCATGGTAATTTGAATTGCACAGTCGAGGCCCTCTCGAAACGTGTTTGCGAACAAGGCAAAATGTTTAGGCCAGCCTCCTCCCAAGATAATAATTCCGGCTTTCTTAGCTTCATAGACTTTTTTCATCAGTTTGTCTACGTCGATAAGTGGGTCTACTCCCATCTTGTTGTCTTGTCCAAACATCCAGAGGTGAAATCCAGCTATTGAATCTACAAAGCCTGGACTTATCACGGGAACTCCTTTCTTTGCTGCTGTAGCTAGTATTGACTCTGGATCCCGGATTTGTTTACCTACCTCAAACAAAAGCTCTGCCGTGGATATGCGTTCCCTTTTCTCTTCAGGTATATTTTCTAGTATTTTGTACATCCATTTTTCCAAGCTCTTAAACACCTTCTGCTCGATGTAAATGTCACCTATTCTTCCAACGTCCTTAGCCCTGAGTTTCTTGTCTTCAGCAAGAAAGGTACCTACTAGATGTTTGTAGCCAAGGGCTTCTATCATGTCGTGCACCATGTTAGCCCCGGTAGTAACTACCAATTTTACGTATTCTTGATCGATTAAATCTCTGATTATTTGTCTCATTCCTCCCGGAACCATCGGTCCGGCTAAGGTCAAGAACACCGTGTAGTCCTTGTCATTAAACATTTCAGTAGCCAGTTCGGCTGCCTTACCAATTTTTCCAGCGCCGAGCACGCCACATTCTCTCATCTCATAGATCAGTTCGCCCACGGTTAATACATGTCCCAGACGTATCTGTTTGACGTGTTTCAATTCTTCACCCCGCAAATATATGCAAGATTAACAATTCAAGAGTGGAGATTAACGTTTTAAAAGGTAGTTGTGGAAACTGGAAATTTTAGCTCTAAGAGGGTTAGCCTTTCGTTCGCATTATTCTTGTTCTGCCCAAAATTCGCCAGTACTCAATCTCGATACCGGAAGCGAGTCTAGAGCTTATTTCCTCTTCGGGTAAGGGCGCCTCAAATATTTCGTACGTTTCCAGATCCATCACCTGAACAGCCGCTGGCAACAGCGCTATGACTTGGCCACCCCTTTTCTCGATGATAGGTACTTCAACCTGTGCACTAACCGGTTTCACAAGGGTTCTTTTCGCCTCATCAAAAACGCCTATGGCAACAATTCGAGCCTTTGCGGAACCGTGTTTTCCCGGCTTTGATTTAGTGTAATTCATGATGCGACATGGTTCACCGTCGATAATTATGTAGCTTCCAACTCGTAGGGCTCCTAGTTCCATGGGTTTGCTCATTCCTTCTTGCCTCTCCGCACAGAATTCTTTCACACAATTCGTTATTAATAACCTATCGCCTAAATATATCTAACAGTCACAGAACAGCTAGTTAATGTAAAATATTCAGGTTCTACATTTCTCTTATATCGGGCTTAAGCAGTAAATGTTATTGTTGTTGGAGGAAATAGAACTGTTCAACGCTGTGGGTGTAATTGCACGGGTTGATCGTAGAGAGGCATTGAGGTTCGTAGCCAAACTGATAGCTTATTTAGAAGAGAGGAGCCTTTCCGTGTTTCTTGAGCCAAAGTTAGCGGAACGCGTTAAAAAAATTGAGGCTGCTTTACCTCTGGAAAAGATGAAGACAGATTTGATTATCACGGTGGGAGGAGATGGCACTATTTTAAGAACGTGCCTCTCTATTCCTAAGCCGGAACCCCCGATTCTCGCGATCAATATGGGTGTGCGTGGCTTTCTGGCGGAAGTGACACCGAAGGAAGGATTAAACGCTGTTGAACAATGCCTAGAAGGAAGATTCACCCTTGAAAGATGCATGAAGCTGACGGCATTTGTAGGAGAAGCAAGACTGCCCGATGCTTTAAATGAAGTTTTCATCACTTCCCATGCTCCAGCTAAGCTTTTGTATACAAGGATCTGGAAGAACGGTGCGGCTGTAGCTGAATGTCGAGCTGACGGCATGGTTATTGCGTCCCAAGTTGGATCTACAGGATATTCCCTGTCTGCAGGAGGACCCGTTCTTGATCCCGAAGTTGATGCCTTCGTCTTAACACCTATCTGTCCGCTTCGCTTGTTTCACCCCATAGTTTTTCCTGCAAAATCTACCATAAGCATCGAACTTCTCAAACCGAAAAAGGCTGTTGTTGTAATAGACGGTCAGTATAAGACCAGAATTAGACCTGGCCATCCACGTGTAATGATCACCAAGTCTGAATATGAATCTGCCTTTGTTCGGTTCAGAGACAACTTTTACCATCGCCTGAAGGGTAGACTTCTCTTTTCCAGAGGTGAAATTCTCTGACAAAGAAGACCCTCGTTCTGGATACATCCGCCTTCATCGCTGGATTCGACCCCTTTTCGGTCAGTGAAGCACAATACTCTGTTCCTGCTGTTAAGAAGGAGCTTGCCTCAAACTCTATGCCTTGGACACGATTCAACACCGCAGTGGAGAACAGAAGATTAAGTGTTAGGAACCCGAGAAATTCTTTTCTCCAAGAGGTTCATGAAGCATCTAGAAAGGTTGGAGACGTTCGTTACCTTTCTGAAGCGGACATGGAGGTCTTGGCGCTGGCTTTAGAGTTGAAGAAGGCAGGTTTGAACCCATTTATTGTGACAGATGACTATTCGATCCAAAATGTAGCCAACCAAATTGGCGTAAACTTCACTTCGCTTATTACTTATGGGATAAAATTTCGCTTCACCTGGATTATATATTGCCCCGCATGTTACCGGAAATACCGTTCGAATTACAAGCTTAATTCCTGCGAAGTCTGCGGCACCAAACTCAAGAGGAAACCAATGGTGAAAACTCCGCTATGAATGGACGCCTTTAGATGATATTTAATGACGATAAGGTCGGCTGATTTTAGCCGCCTAGATTTGCACTCATTCCTTGATATCTAAGTTTGATAGAGCCCGAATGTATTCTTTTTACCCATAAATCTGACACCACTTATAGCATCGTTTAAAATAATCACAATTGTTGAATTGGGCGACAATGCTCAGTTTGCCGTCATAGTTCTTTCTGCGGAGCATGAATTTCCTTTGCTGATCTTTATCGAAGCGAGTATGGCGTTCGCTCTCGTTAGTGGGCTCGGTGCATTGGTTGACACAGAACTAATGAGAGTTGTACCACTGAAATACATTCAACTTGGAAGCGGACTTGTCTTCATAGTTTTGGGTATCGCGTTTTTAATCAACCCTGCTTAGAATAGGCCTTGCGCGTATAACGTACTAAATTTGGCGCCGGGGAAGGGATTTGAACCCTTGAGGCGCAAAGCGCCACCGGCTATCTTCTGGACCCCATAATTATACATCTCGAGGCCGGCACATTACCGCTCTGTCACCCCGGCGCCTATTTTTGTTAGAGTTGCTACTGTTTAATAAAAGTGCCTTCATAAATTTCAAAAAATGATAGAGATATACAGTGATAGTTTTCCACTTTGTCTAAAAAACGTAACCTAAATAAGCGAGCAAAGTTATGCACCCAGAAGGGTGAAAACATGCCAAATAAGGTAGTTATAATCATTGATTTGTTGAACGATTTCGTTACTGGCGATTTAAAAACCGAGCGCGCGGTAAGGATAGTACCAAAACTAAAGAAACTAATTGAAGCAGCTAAAAAACATGGTGTGCCAGTGATATACTCCAATGATGCCCACTATAAACATGATTTTGAAGTGGTTCGCAAGTGGGGAGGTCATGCAATAAAGGGAACCCCTGGCGCTCAGGTAATCCCAGAACTTGCCCCAAGAGAAGGAGATTTTATCGTTGAAAAGAGAGCATATAGTGGCTTTTACGAAACTGGGCTTGAGCCGCTTCTCCGAAGTCTTTACGGAGGCCAGGGGGTGGATAATGTTATTTTGGGCGGATTGCATACCCACATATGTGTCAGGCACACGTCTGCTGACGCCTTTTTCAGAGGCTACAAAATAACAATAGCAAGTGATGGCGTGGAAGCCTTCAGCCAAAAAGAACACGAAGAAGGTTTGAAGTATTTAAAAGAAGTCTACAATGCAGAAATAAAAACTGTTGACGAAATAATAGAAGAATTAGAGAAAGTGTGATTTCTGCGCGCGCGCATGAATTCAAACAATAACCATACATAAGGGTTCGAAAAAGGTCGTATAAACAGCAGCTTTGACGCCTCATGAGATTGCCGTTATAACAATGGGGTTAACAGGATGTTTTTAGCTGTAGGAATGAACAGAATTAATAGGAGAGGAAGAAGGCTATATTGCTGTTCAAGCGAAAAAAGACGAGAGAGGGTTGAAGCATGAGTGAAGGCGAGCAACTTCAACGCGCCGTTTCCTTCACGATAGCAGCGGGCTATCAATTGAACAAAGAAGCCTTCGATTTTTTAAATGAAATATCTAAAACAGAAGATCCCCTCAGGGTAATGGAAGGCGCCATCAGAAAAATCGAGGGGTTACCAGAAAAACCGTTATTTATAAATCGAAGTTTCTTGGAGGAAACAGTGAAAGAAACGCCCGCCCTGGAGGAAACGCTGTCTTCACATGTTTCTCTTCAACCTATCTTTGAAGGAAGGAAAGTTTTTAGAGCGTATGCAAAAGACGTGGATTCTAACATAAAAATCATTGAAGATCCAACGGACAAAATATGTACAACAGGGTCTGTTGAGGAATACTTAGAATACTTTCAAGATCGCTTCAAAAGAATCAAAAAAATTCTAAGACGGAGGGTAGACACCAAGAACGCAATACCCGTTTCTGAGGCTCTAAAGTCGAAAGTTAACTCAAAAATCAAAATCATCGGGATGGTCACAGAAAAGAGAGAAGTTAAAGGAAAAGCCTTCTTGAGATTCGAGGATCTAGAAGCTAGCGTCACTGTGCTTGTACCCCAAAACATAAGCAAAGAGGCAATGACAAAAGCCCGGTCTTTGTTACTAGACCAAGTTGTTTGCGTAAGCGCCATAAAAGGAAAGAACGCCCTTCTTATCGCAAAAGATTTCATCTGGCCAGACGTACCTCAGAAAACGCCCAATAAGGCTTCAATACCAGCCTATGCCGCCCTAATATCGGATTTACACGTAGGAAGCAAAATGTTTATGGAAAAAGAATTCGAACGTTTTATGCTTTGGTTAAACGGAAAATATGGCAATAGTAACATGAGGAACGTGGCGAGTCATATTAAATACTTAGTTATCGCCGGTGATTTAGTGGATGGCATAGGCATTTACCCAGGACAGATGAGCGAACTGGCGATAAAAGACCTTTACAAACAGTATCAAGAAGTTACAAAATTCATCGAACAAGTTCCGGATTACATTGATCTTATAATTATACCGGGAAATCACGATGCATCACGCCGGGCGTTGCCCCAACCAGCAATACCACGGAGCTATGCAGAACCGTTATACGAAGCACGAAAGATCTACTCCTTAGGAAACCCTTGCAGCGTTAGCCTTCATGAAGTGGAATTGCTTCTATATCATGGGCGCAGCTTAGATGATGTCGCCGCTGTTGCTCCAAACGTAAGTTTCCAAACTCCAGACAAATCCATGAAGCTCTTGTTGCAGAGTAGACATCTTGCGCCGATCTATGGAGAAAGGACTCCCATTGCCCCGGAAAAGCGAGACTTCACAGTAATAGAAAGAGTGCCAGACATTTTTCACGCTGGCCACGTACATGTAATGAAATGCGACACATACAGAGGAACACTTATGGTAAACTCAGGTGCTTGGCAGGAACAAACAGAATATCAAAAGAACATGGGGCTTGTTCCGACGCCTGGAATTGCCCCAATCGTGAACCTCCAAACAATGCAGGTTTCCGCCTTCAATTTTGCCACGTCCTAGTGAGCCTACAAGCAATAAGTTTAACCACTCTTATGGGCGGAGGACCCCGGCAACAAACGGATGCCGCACGGATCACCTTGCTTACCCATTCCAGTTCGGCGCCAACGCCCTCTACATAAACGCAAGGCTCAGCGGCATCGAACCCCTTTCATAAATGGAACTACCTCTCTCAAACAGCTCCTAGCGAATCCACCAGTCCTTAAAATGCCGACGAAAGACGTTTTTACCACGCCCTTGTTTGGTTTTGTTCTTGAAATTACAATCACCGGCTTCCTGAATGCATAGAAAATAATCGTTGGATCCACCAAAGTCACGACCGCAAAAAGGTACGTCCGTCAAGATAATAGAGTTAAAAGATCGTCGACGCAATGTTGCGGTTAGTTTCTCTGTAGCGTCCAAACTATCGAGAATTGTCATACCCGCTTGAAAGGCGCTTAACCGGTTTCTCTCAGTAAAACACAAACAAAAGGGGGTTTCTGAATAGCGTGGCCTTATCGTTTTGCCGTCTCCCTTCCCCGATCTTCAACGCCTACTACCCGCAACTCCTGCAAAACATTTGGGCACATAGTCAATTAAACGCCCGAGCCGATCATCGTTTGTGAATACTTCTCTAACAAGACTGCGGCCGATTCCTAAACGAATTTTTTTTGTACGCCCATATCTTCCCATACTTACAACCCGTGCATTCAACAAGCCGACCATATCTAATTCGTTAATCAGACCACTAACCCGCCTCTGAGTCAGAGGGGAAAGGCCAAACTGATCGCACAATTCACAATAAATTTCATAAATGTCACCAGTAATGGCGCAGCTAACTTTTGCCTTACCCAATAGATAAACACTGCCTAAAACCAATTTTGAGTATAAAGGAAGATTGACCAAAACTTCTACAATTCGATCATGTTCAACCCTCTTCTCAGCTTCTCTTACGTGCTCTTCAGTAACATAAGAAGCCCCCTCCCGCTCTGCCAACTCCCCTGCAACGCGAAGGAGATCTAATGCTCGTCTAGCGTCACCGTGTTCAGCGGCAGCTAAAGCCGCACACAAACTTACGGCACCGTCAAGAAGTACACCTTCAAAAAAGGCTAATTGCGCACGTTCCCAGAGAATATCCTGAAGTTCAGCCGCATCGTAAGGTCTGAAAACGATTTCCTCCTCGCTTAGGGAACTCAAAACTCTAGGATCCAGAAACTCTTTGAATCGAAGGTCGTTTGATATCCCCACTATAGAGGTTTTACCATGACGAAGTGTTTCATTTACCCTCGTTAATTCATATAACAAGACGTCTCCTCGAACCTTAATCAGCGCGTCGATTTCGTCAAGTACAACGATGAAAATATTTTTCCGTAAATCCAATCCTTTTTTAAATCTATCAAAAACTTCTCCCACAGCTAAACCCGTGAAAGGAACATTCACGCCTAAGACGGTACATAAGCTTGAAAGGACCCTATACTCTGTGCCAGCTAAGCGACAGTTTACATAACAAACCTCAACAGGAGCGCCCAACGCCCTTGCCTTAATAGAAAGTCTGTTCAACATGTATTTCGTAGCTGCCGTTTTCCCTGTACCCGTTTTACCGTAGATAAAGACGTTGGAGCATCGCGAACTTTTTAAAACGGGAACAACGATTTCGCCCAAACAATGCAATTGCCTCTCACGATGTGGAAGCTTTTCGGGAACATAATCATGTCTCAAAACTTCTCGGTCTTTAAAAATGTGAGTGCCCTTCAGAAATCGTTCAAAAACATCGTCAAGCACGTCGAGTTCATCCATGTAATAGTCACCAACAGGTACGCGCAGAAGTAATGCCTCCTTTTCAAATCCAATAGATAAAAACTCCCGTCCAAAAAACTAGATATACCACACAAAAAAACCTAAAGAAAAAGGACGATCTATCAGCAAAGAGAAATTGAAGCTTTTTTGTCGATGCAGCAGGCGTCTCTACTCCCTCACACCCCTGTGTTTCTTCTGGAAGTGAGTCTCGGAAAAAAGTTCTGTGATTATTATTTTGTAAAAATAGTCTCCGCTTGGTTTTCGGTTTTTATGTACTTAATGATTGTCATAAAAGACTTTAGAGTATATCCTAAAAATTTTTACCTAAAACGTTGGCATAGGCATTAGCCACTAGTTCATGAGTCCAATGGAAATAAAGGGGTAGGAGTGTAAACTTTAACGGAGAAGCAAGGGTAAAAGACAGAAGTATCAACAATATTACGCTGGATGCCTATGGTCGAGAGTCGCTTATACACCGTATTAATGGTTGAGGGTTAAACAGTTAACTTGTTGTAGGACCCTGTGAAGTTGACTCTTAGATGCCTCCTTTTTACCTTCATTCCTCTGAAAATTTACTCTATTATGTGTCTTTGTGAGTTGAGAGACGACCCCTAGGCTTCTACTGGAAAAAGGGGGCTATTCCTTGTCTATTCTTTGTTTTGAAAAATCAGGCTTGAGTGAACTTTGTGAACCTAATAAACTGCAGTTCTTTGTTGATTTCCGTTTTGCGTCGATTTTTCGGGTTTTTCATCGGCCCTTTCTCTACCGTAATTTCTATAACTTGTGAAGTGTTAACTTGCGAAGGGTCATGGTATAATAGGTGCGTGGAATGCCGGCCAGAAAAATGCGAGTGGAGCTTTTCAATAGCAAAGGGGAGCGCTATACCATAACGTTCGAGGGCCAAGTGACGAGAGAAAAGGTTCTTCACTTATTAGATCTCGTTGAACTCCTGGGCGGGGTGCCAACTGGTAATCCT
Source organism: uncultured Candidatus Bathyarchaeia archaeon (assembly GCA_964346895.1). GTDB lineage: Archaea > Thermoproteota > Bathyarchaeia > Bathyarchaeales > Bathyarchaeaceae > CAYFWY01. Next base: position 41,154 of record CAYFWY010000001.1, read on the forward strand.
GAATGGAATTCCCCTACATCCAAGTTGTCAAAAATTGACAAGCTTCGCTTAGTCATTGAGAAACGCTTTCCATTCGGCTGGTTTTCTTCTAGGGATGTTCAATCTACGTATGAAGGGGAGTTTAAGGAACCCATCAGCCTGAGCACAGTTTCCACCTACTTGTCTCGGATGGCAGATCGTGGGAGCCTTAGTAAAAACGGAGCGTTCAACCGTCGACGTTATAGGCTTGTGACCGACGTATCCAAAGCATCGAGTTTTATAAGAGACAATAAATAACTGACAATTTTAAAAGATAAACGGGTGTCTTATCAACGAATGATATATAGCCTTTACTATTATTGAGGAGTGAACATAATGAGCGAAATAAGTAAAGATTTAGCTGAAATGTCAAAGAAATTGAAGGAATACGTCGATAACGGGCGTGAAGTGGGCTATCGTGAGGTTGGACGGGAGTTAGAGATAACCATTAAGCCTGATAGAGCCAAGATACAACCTTTAGAAACGATGAAAGGATGTAATGCACGGTTTCTAGCCGTAGACTGCTCAACTAGAACCTTGAAAAGAGCCAATAATTGGGGGGTGTACCTCCTTCGCACAGCGTATGCTTCCGTTAAGGCTCGTAATATCGACTGGGGTTATGAGGAACGAATACGTTCCGTGGTTGGAGATATGAAGACCCGTTATCGGTTTCTAGAGGACGCACGAGTTGAACTTGAGAGCGCTACTGCTTTAGACCTCCTTCGCGAAGGAGGTAAAGTTGATTATCTTTTGTTGGATGGAGCCAGCCATTTTGGCGGAGAGAGGAAATTCCGCACTTTTCTATATGAAAAATGCGAAAGAGAGGGAATAACCCTTCTTGCTATCAGCAAGCAATCGCAGACACTACACGATGAGAAGGGACGGGACTTTATGGCAATGATGTATGGATTGTCCCCTTATGATGTGTGGGTCTACCACCCGGTGAAAGAGGCAAACGTGCACGAACATCTATACGGGGATATCGCAATCATTAAACTATGTGAAGACAGCCCTCGCGTTTTTCGTTGCGACATAATGGGATACCTCCTTCGCGAAGGAGGCGAAGTCCCTGGGATACTTTCCCCACTAACTTCCGTCTGTGAAGATCCAAGATGCCTTGGATACCCCGTTACCCTTTGGCTTGCTCACGATTTCTCTACTCCATCTAACTCAAAACTTCTACACTACAAATACCAGATTGAAGAAACGTGGGCTGACGCTGGTTTGTTGGACATTCTTCACTTGGAAGAGCTTGTATGCAATTTCCCAGACGAACTTCATGGCGCAAGAAACCCATTTGAATGGGAGTGGATCTCACATGTCTAAATCGGTAGGGTTCGTCCGTGAAGTAAAAGGAGACAAAGTTTTCTTTTTCCTAGATAAGGAAACTAGCCTTTCTTTTGGTCAGATAGTTAGGATAGCCTCTGGTAAACGAAGCTTTTACGCCAGAGTTGTGAACGCTGAGAGCAAGTCTACCCTTGAAATCGGCGAGCAACTTCGTGAAGCAGAAGGAAAAGAAGCTTTCGGTCCCTACTCTCGATATAGAAGTGTTGAGGGCATCCTTTTTCTAGAGAGAAGCCTTGGCAAGATACATGCTCCCACCTTTAACCCCGATTATAGAGACAAGGTATTTACGGTCAGTGCAGAAGACTGTTCGGCCTTGAAGCTTGTAGGTGAGTTAGAGATCGGACGTTTGCGCTCTGGAGAAAAGGTGCTTGGTCCCGTAGGCATAAATGTCGAAGCTATACCTCTGATGATGGGCATGTTTGGAATGACGGGATCAGGAAAGACCAACACAGAACTTATCCTAAATGCTCGCATCATCGATTATAGCCCCAGAACGGTCGGTCTTATTTTTGACTTTGCTGGTCAGTTGTTGACAGGAAAGAGCATAGAACCTCAGAGGGGTCTAAGGGATCACCCGCTTTTCCATACTAAAGTCCGCTATTATTCAGCCAGAGAAGGTAAGGTATGCATAGGGTTGTATACACTTCATCCTGGGAGATTACGAACGCTTTTCCCTGAAATAGGCAAACCCCAAATTAGAGTTGCCAGAAGATTGTATGAAAAACTAGGAAGTAGCTGGATAGAGGAATCACTTGCTGAGTATGGGACAGAAGGATACATAGGAGTTGGCAAAATCATCAACTATAAAGTAAAAACCGTGATTGAGGCGTTGATGAGTAAGCTTTCTGATCTTTCACCAACCCTTTTTCCGCCTTCCAACTATAACTTCATTGATGATGTAATCCGAAACATTAGCAAAGGGATCACATGCCTTATTGATATATCGGGCCTAAGTTCTGAAGAACAGCAAAACATCACTTGCCTCACAGCATCTAATGTCGCATATCAATATAAGCGGAAGTGGGAAGAGAATTTTGAAGAGTGGAAAAAGCTTCCAACCCTCCTGATAACGCTTGAAGAGGCGCATGAATTCCTTGATCCTGAAATACGTAAAACCATATTTTCTGACATTGCCCTAACATACCGAAAGTATCGAGTCGGACTGAATGCTGTGACTCCCCGGCCTTCGAGAATAAACCTTAATGTCTTTGCAGAGCTTTGGACCAAGGTTATTATGAAAACCGAATTGCGCCGCGACAGGGACTACCTTACTCAAAACACGCCCTACCTTGAATACAGCGACACCGAGATAAAAATGCTAGATGTCGGAGAAGCATTAATTATCTCAGAACCGCAAATCCGATTTGCTGTTCCGATAAAGGTTATTCACTATCCTGACTACTTGGACGAGCGGGGAAAGGTCGAGTATGATTTGCCATCGTCGAAACCACTTTCTGAGATGAACGAAAAAATGAAGCGAATTAAACAGGCTGGGGAGTCTCTAGTTGCGAAGGGTGAAGGCTAAGCCTTAGCTTCCCTCTTTTTCAGGATTTTCTGCATTTCTTCCTTCAGGCGGTAAGTATAGGGCATTTTATGGGTGTCTCTTTCCAAATAACCGTCTTCATAAAGTTTTTTCATTAGCCGAGCAGTGTGCTCCCTTGTAAGCCTTATTTTTTCTCTAATTTCAGGCGCCGTTTTTTCACCCTCTTTGGCGATGGTTTCAAGCGCGGTCAGTTCGGTTTCTGTTAGCGGAGCCAAAACTTTTTCCTTTTTTATGGGAATAGCCGCCTCTATTTTGGCTTCAGGCACTTGAACTTTATATTTTAGTTTTTCAACTTCCCCAATTCTTTGAATTAGCTTATTCTGTGTCGCTCTTATGTCATCGGCTTTCTTGTTCATCTCCTCGATTTGCGTAGACAGTTTTTGTTCAATTGCGGGGGCATCTTCAAGTATTTTTGTAAAAGTTGCTAATCGCTTGTCGTATTTTTCTAAATTCCTCACGACTTTTTCGTTTTCGGAAGAAAGTATCCCAATCTTATGGATGACTGCATGGAGGTCCGCCTCTTGTCTTTGAAATTCTCTGTTGATGCTCATGGTGATGTCGCTCACGGTGTTCTTTGCCTCCTCGTATTCTTCGTGAACTCTTCTTATTCGTTTATAGTATAGAACAGACGCACCAATTGTAAAAAGCAATAGGGCTACTGCAACTACTAGAGGAAGATAAGTGAACACTAAGCCCCCTCCGCTAGCTGGCTAGAAAAACCGAAAAGAGCGTTGTGACGTATAGAATACGGCTTTGGCAAAACTGTGATTCGAGTGTGATCCCTTGTGATCTGCATAGTGTGATCACAGATCACAATATTATATAGTCAAACTTAAATTTTACGTTGGAATATGGGAGAAAACACGTTAGTCGAAATCGTGACATCACACGTCACAGCACTGGTCGTTAGAACTATGCGGCTACAAAGGACAACTAGGCACAACTTCTCTTTGACGTTGTTCACATTTCCCCCAAGTACCGAACTTAATCGGTGCCAAAGATCCTTTATTTGTTTAAAAGGGGCTCAAATTTGAGCTTAAATTACTGTGGTGTTTGTTCATCATGTGAAGTTTCCCATTCTGATGCGGGGAAATTAATGCGTTAAATCTCACCGTTGCAAGGCTGTGATTTGTGTGATATCACAGATTTTTTGACATATTTCTTGGTCTAGATAATTGTTCTAGACTCGTTTTTAATTCTTCATGAAGTACACTTATAATTCTCAAATGTTCATCTGTGGCTTTTTTCCTAAGGCCTCTATGCGCTTTCATGTAGGCTTGCAACTTGTTTGCTACCTCTAGATAGAGATCTAGACGAGTGTCCTCAAAAACTCCCAAATATCCTAAAAGGAGAATCGTGTAGATAGATTGAATAACGTTCCATCTGGCTTGCCTCAAAGTTCGGTTGAAAGCGCCGCGACTTACGGCTGAAAGTCTTAATCTGGCTTTTTCGTCGTATTTTAATAATTTTCCTGATATATTTTCAGCTAAAACATCAATTAAGAGCGTTTCTAACTGCGTTTTAGTCAAATTACTGTTTTTCACTAGTGTTTTTACAATCGGGTCATCCATAGAACGTATTAACCATTTTTGCGCCTCCTGCTTCAAGCGCAGTATTCCCACCTCAGAGCAGTGTCTAAGGGATACAATTTTGTATACAAACATAGAAAAGGTTTGTGGTTTCTTACTCAAAGGGCTATGTGCATTTGTATAAGTCAATATTATGAAAAGATACAAATCCGAAACTTTTTTACATAAAAAATCGGAAAGAAAAAATGGTCTTATTTTTAAAACATTCTCAAAAACAATCATGGGCATCATGACCATTAATATTTATTATTCTTTCTTCATATACAATCTATTTTGATTTTTTCGGTTGGGTTGGAATTGTAAGATTCGCAGGGAATTTTTGGTCCCTATCGCCACGGGGAGGAAAGGCGGTCACTTTTTGTCCTGTGACTCGAACCAGTGTGGAAATGTTGTAGGGATTATGTCGCACTTAGAAAAATAACGTTGGGGTATGCTGATGATGTGATTTCTTCTGATCACAGAAAGATCACGTGTGATTGTCACAAACCAAAGCTGTGATATCATTCAGTTAGAGAGCTCCCCCATTTCAAGAAGTTCTTTAAGTTCTCTCTCCACCTCCTCGTTCTTTTTAGGCGTTTCAAGTAATTGATGCACTGCGTACCCATCTTTTCTTAGGTCAGCCATTAATTTCCTCTTTTCAAGCTCTTGGGCGCGAATACTCGCATGCCTCTTCACGGTTGTGTAGACTCGTAAGATGTTTGCTACAGTAGCCTCTTGAAAAATTAGAACTAGTTCATTCTTTAGTTTAATAGAGATTCGCAAATGCTTGTGACCTTTCTGTACTCCTACCAATATCTTATTCACATCTTCGTTGCGAATTGTACAAATTTTATTCATGAAAACGCCTCACAGTTTTTCAGCTTGTTCCCGTAAGGAATTGAACAGTTCGGGTCTTAAGTCTCGAAGAGTAGGCACAAAGGCTTCTGCACGTTCCAAATCTGCGTAGTCTATGATTCCTGTAATTAGATCTTCTTCGTCGTACTTGGCTTTTGCAAGTATACTTCCATCGGGGGCTATTATTCTGCTTCCTCCCCAAAATTGTAATCCATCTTCAACTCCAACAAGGTTCACGTAAGCTAGAAAAACAGTGTTTTCAAGAGCCCTCGCGGCAGTAAATACCTCAAAGAACCTACTTCTCACAGCTGGCGAGGCTGATATGCAGATTATAAATTGTGCGCCTTTCAATCTTAGCAGACGGCATATTTCCGGGAAAAACATATCATAACAAATCGTCAACCCCATTTTTCCGAGTTCTGTCTCGAAAACTGGAGCCTCATACCCTAATCGAAAATACCGTTTCTCTTCAAAAACGCTGTGAGTTGGCAGGTGCATCTTTCGGTACTCACCGACGAATCCATCAGGACCCAACAAAACCGCTGTATTGTATAGGACGGCGTGTGCTCTCTCGCTTTGTTCCAGCATTCCAAAAACCATGTGTATGTTATCTTCCTTTGCTACCTCCTCTAAGGAATGAATGGAAGGGCCTGGAATTGGCTCCGCCAACTCATATGCGAGGTCTCGGGTCAAGTAGCCGGTTAATGAGAGTTCTGGGAAAACGACGAGGTTTGCACCTTTTTCCTTTGCTCGTTTGATATTCTTCTTCATGACGTTAATGTTGTGTTTCTTATCTCCAACTTTACAACTTATTTGTGCGAGAGCCACGTTAACCTTTTCTGCCATACAGTCACGCTCCTAGTTCTAATTTGCGGGGGTTTAGAAAAAGCTTAGTATGGTTTATGGGGAAGTCTGAAGTCTTTTCCAACGGTTCTGTATCCAAGTTTCGCCGTTAAGGGCAGTCGCCGCTTGTGTTCTGTGGCTAACCACCGCCTCTTAACGTCCTCAATGAGTTTTATAGTTAAGTCTAGTTGCTCGGCGATTTCTTTTGGTTTCATAAAATGTTCAAGGCCGAACAGAATTAAATCTAGAGTCTCGTACTTGATCCCTAACTCCTCTTCTGCTAGTTGGTTTGGCCAAAGTTTTGGAGATGGGGGTTTCATAACGATTTCAGTGGGAACACCCAAATGTAGGGCCAGTTGCCTAACTTGAGTTTTGTAAAGATCCATGATTGGTGAGATGTCTGCGGCTCCGTCTCCCCACTTTGTGAAGTATCCCATCATTGTTTCAGATTTATCTGAAGTGCCGCACACTAGTCTGCCAAGTTTGTTGGCGTAATAGTAAAGGTAAACCATTCGAATTCTCGCTTTTACGTTTCCCTTGCTAAGTTTGTCTGCGGGTTCATAAATTGGAAGAGATTGGAAGCACGCTTTTAATGTAGGGGAAATGTCAACTATCTGCAGATTGAAACCGAATTTCTTTGCAAGAAGTTTTGCATGTTGAATCTCTGTGGCATCGTACGTTTCTTCTTCAGGCATTGCGATGCCTAGTACCTTACGGCCTCCCAAAGAAAGGGCGGCGAGAGCAGCCGTTGTAGAACTGTCAAGTCCACCGGATGCACCTAAAACTACCCCCGCCGCTCCGCATTTCTCTACGTAATCTTTGACAAACCGCGTGATACTATTTTCAACTGATGGCGAGTCCAGTTTTAAGATGCCGCTCGTCAATTTCAACGTGGTCACCATGCATCTCTACTATCGAGTCCCCTTTTTAATAACTCGCATTTTTCCTTCATCCCTAATTTCGTCAGAAACCACGTTTCGGACAAATATTTAAGCAATTACGATGTACTTGGAGACGTGCGATTAAAGTAGTAGCTCTAAATATTATATTCGTAACAGAGGACTTGACATGGGTAGAAGGCGAAGAAAAGTAGTTCGAATCCCTAAAACGCGGTTGCCCAAGGTTTACCTATGCCCCAAATGTGGAAAAGAAGCAATTAGGGTTGAGATATTACCAAATCGAGAACGCGCAATAGTGCGGTGTGGAAGTTGCGACTTAACAGATGAACTATCCACTAGACCCGCTTTTCGAGAGATCGACATATACTGTCAATTCACCGACAAATTTTACTCAAGAACAACTAGTACCTAGTGGTATCGTATATGGTTGGACAAGTGGAAAAATACCTGCTAGAAAAGATTGGGAAAGAAGGGGCTATACACATTACACTCATCGATCCCGAAAAGGTAAATCCCTCCGCCGCGTCCAACATAGTTCATGAGGCGGAATCTTGCCAAACAGCAGCTATAATGATTGGAGGATCAACCATTGTTTCAACTTCCCATCTGGACAGTGTTGTAAAAGCCGTAAAAAAGACAGTGAATATTCCTGTAATTCTTTTTCCCAACAACGTAACCGGCATTAGCAAGTACGCTGACGCAATATGGTTCATGTCACTCCTCAATTCTTCAGATCCCTACTTTATCATAGGTGCCCATGTTTTGGGTGCGCCCGTCATCAAAAAATTCGGTTTGGAACCTATTCCCCTTGGCTACATAATTGTGGGAGAGGGAAGTGCGGCCAGCGTCGTAGGAAAGGCTGTACCAATTCCATACAACAAACCTGAACTTGCCGTTGCCCATGCCTTAGTAGCACAGTATTTTGGCATGCGCTTCGTTTACCTAGAAGCAGGATCCGGTGCCAAACAACCTGTGCCCAGCGAAATGATAAGAATGGTTAAGAACATAGTCGATCTTCCCTTAATTGTAGGCGGCGGTATAAAAACTAGTGAACAAGCGAAAGCGGTTGTTGAGGCTGGAGCAAACATAGTTGTAACAGGCAATGTTTTAGAAGAGTATGGAACGAAAGACAAAATCAGAGAACTGGTGAAAAGTATTAAACGTCCATGAGATGATACGCGAGAAGATCTGAAACAGGAACTCTGTTAACTTCCATTGTACTTGTAATTTACGAAGAGCTTTCTTCTGTTTTTATCTATTTTGTGTCAGAAAGACTCAATATCCGCTTCCGAGACTCGTGGTGAAGGAGGACGATTTTGGATATCGAAATGAGCAAAGAGTATCAGCAATACGCAGCTAGTTTAGAAGAAAACCTCGAAAGCGTATATGCTATTGCAAGAAAGGCGAGAGAGAAGGGGCTAGATCCTACCCTCAATCCTGAGCCTGAAGTAGCGAAGGATTTAGCCGAACTCGTCGAAGGACTTGTTGGTCCTCCCGGAGTTGCTGAAAGTATACGAGATTTGAGCAAAAAGTTACCTCGAGAAGAACTTGCTTTCAAAATTGCTGAGCAAATCGTCTATGGAAAGTTCGGACACATGGATGCAAGCGAAGCCGCCGAGCAAGCGATAAGAACTGCCCTCGCTATATTAACCGAAGGAATTACTGCCGCCCCCCTGCAGGGTGTGGCGCGAGTAGCCATCAAGTCCAACCCTGATCGAACGAAATATCTCGCAATTTACTACGCTGGCCCAATACGCTCTGCAGGCGGCACTGAGCAAGCCTTAACCTTAGTAATTGGAGATTTTATTCGCCGCCTGCTCGGGTTGGACCGTTATAAACCAATCGAAGAGGAAGTTAGGCGTTTCATAGAAGAAGTGCGATTATTTGAGCGGGCGGTAGCTAGATTTCAGTATCATGTTTCAGACGAGGAATTGAGAAGGGCTGTTCAATTTATTCCCGTGGAAGTTACCGGCACAGAATCTGACCCAATCGAGGTTTCATCCTTCCGTAACTTAGCTCGAATTGAAACAAACCGAATTCGAGGCGGGGCTCTTCGAGTTGTCAACGATGGGATCGTGGGACGATCCGCGAAAGTGTGGACAATCGTTGAAAAACTGGGAATCGATGGATGGGATTGGTTAAGAAGAATAAGGGAAATCGAGGAAAAAAGGAACGCTGGGTTTATGGAAGACGTTATAGCCGGCCGTCCAATTTTTTCATTTCCGTCTACATCCGGAGGCTTCCGGCTTCGCTACGGGAGAGCAAGGAACACAGGTCTTGCAGCAGTGGGTATACACCCCGCAACCATGATGGTTTTACAAAGCTTTCTTGCCGCAGGAACGCAATTGCGAATAGAAGGGCCTGGAAAAGCTGGAGTTGTAGTTCCTGTGGATACGATAGAGCCTCCGATTGTTTGTTTAAACAATGGCTCTGTTATTCGTGTTTCGGTTCAAAATTTTAAAGAGATCAAAAACATGATTGCAAAAATTCTATTTCTTGGAGATATTCTAATAGGGTTTGGCGACTTTTTATACACTAACAAACCTCTGCTTCCTTCTGGTTTCACTGAGGAATGGTGGCGTGAAGAGCTTCACGCAGTCATCCAACAAAATTTTAACGACAGTCTGGAAAAGGCTGCTGAAGCCGTCGAGATTTCCGCCTTCCGTCTCGAACGCATATTAAACGACCCTTTCAAAAACAAACCAAACGCCAAGGAAGCGATAGCGTTGTCTTCCACGTTCAAGGTACCTCTTCATCCTTTTTTCACCTTTTTTTGGTCCAACATTTCCTCGGAAGAGTTTCAAACATTACGGAAATGGCTCTTTAATTCCGAAAGACAAATTGAAGACAGTGTTGTCACAGAAATAACTGGCACGAAGAACAAAGCCATAAAAACTTTGCTAGAAAGAATTTGCGTTCCCCATCAAATCGTCCAAAACAAAATCAAGATAGAAAACAATGAAGCGCAAATCTTCGCTTTTTGCCTTGGGTTGCACGCTCCCAAAAGAATGTCAACTCGCCCAAAAACCGTTTTTGAAATAATGCAGCATCTCACTGGCATCTCTTTTAGAAAAAAGGCCCCTACATTTCTCGGTGCAAGAATGGGACGTCCAGAAAAAGCTAAGAGACGAGAAATGCGGCCCCTCGTTCACGTTCTATTTCCTGTAGGATTGGCTGGTGGCTCTCGACGAAACCTTGGAATGGCATTAAACAAAGTTTCGATAGAAGTTGACCTCGTTAGGCGTCGTTGTTGTGAGTGTAACGAGTTAACTACAAAGATAAAATGTCCACGGTGTGGCGCCGAAACCGTTTTAGAGAAATTCTGTTCCAAATGCGGAAGGATCCTAAAGGAGAGTTTCTGTCCGATTTGCAGAGTTCCAACGAGAAGTTACGAGAAACAATTGGTGAATCTTAAAGAGTTAATGAATGAGGCCTGTAGAAAGCTGAATCTACCTATCCCTGAACTTGTAAAGGGTGTGAAGGGTTTAACGAATGAAACAAAGACGGTAGAAATCCTTGAAAAGGGGATACTGCGAGCGAAGCATGATCTGTCTGTATTCAAGGATGGAACAATACGGTTCGACGTCACAAACGCTCCACTGACACATTTTAAGGCTACAGAGATTGGCGTGCCTGTAAAAAAGCTTCGGCAACTTGACTATTACTGTGACTGCGATGGAAACAACTTGACCAATTCTAGTCAAGTATGCGAGCTTAAAGTGCAGGACGTGATTATTCCGCTGAAGAGCGCAGCATACTTTGTTCGCGTTGCCAACTTTCTGGACGAGCTTCTGGAAAAAGTGTATGAGCTTCCTCCTTACTACAAGGTTAAGCGAGTTATTGATCTAGTTGGGCATCTCGTTGTGGGTTTGGCACCCCACACTTCAGTGGGCATCCTCGGGAGAATTGTCGGCTTTACTCGTCTAAACGTTTGCTATGCTCATCCTCTATGGCATTCAGCGAAACGCAGAGACTGCGACGGCGATGAAGACACATTAATGCTGGCTTTAGACACGATCTTGAACTTCTCTAAAGTTTATCTGCCCGCTCAGATAGGGGGAATAATGGATGCTCCTCTTTTCATCATCCCCGTCGTGAATCCAGTGGAAGTGCAGCGGCAAGCCCATGAAGTCGATGTGGCAGCAAAATACCCATCCCTTTTTTATGAAAAAACTTGGCAAAAGGCAGCTCCTCAGAAAATGTGCGACCTTATAGACCTCATTGAACATCGATTAAACACAACCGCGCAGTTTGAGGGCTTCAGGTACACGATTCCTGTTTCAGACATCAACATGGGCAACGATGAGAGCGTTTACAAGAAATTAGGACGGATGATTGACAAGTTACGCAGTCAGCTTACATTGGCCGAAAAGATCGAAGCTGTCGACGTTGAGAAGGTTGCAAAGAAAGTTCTGACTACCCACTTCATTCGAGATATAGCTGGTAACCTAAGAGCGTTCACTACCCAAAACTTTCGATGCAAATCCTGCAACAAACGGTTCAGGAGGCTGCCTCTACGTGGCAAGTGTCCAGACTGTGGAGGCACTGTAATCCTAACCGTTTACCGTGGAGGGATTGAAAAATACTTAAAAGCGGCACATCAACTCATTCAGAAGTATGGTCTCTCTGATTATTACGCGCAACGGCTTTTCTTGGTTGAAGAAGAAATTAGATCCTTATTCGAAGGTAATAAACCTAGACAAATCAGCCTCGCAGATTTCGTCACATGATTAAACTACTGGAAACCTTTTTTGTGGCAAAGACTAATTTGTTTTGAAGGATTATGTTTAAAATAGCCTACCATCCTAAGGCTTTCTTATCTCGGAAGAGAAATGTTCAACGGGGCTTGTTGTCTAGGACGCAGATAATCTTGACACTTGAGAAGGATACGAGTAATGCCAAAAAACTTGCGCAAGAAACAGGTTTGAGCTACGCTTCGGTTCTTTATCACCTTCATCTTCTCGAAGATGAAAACATCCTGACTCGTAAGGGCAAAAGGTCTTGCATTTGGAAGTTAACTGGTGCTGGACAAAAGAGACTAACGGACACAGGCAGCAAGAAATGAATTGCCTATATGCTTTGAGGTTGTTAATTCTCGATTTCACAATTTTCGGAGTCCAACTTTGACCAGCAACACCAAAAGGCTCCTAACAACAAGTGAGAGCCCTCCAAACACAATTAACCAACCAAGAAAACCGAACCACTCTATGGCGTCGGCAGCCAACAGGTTCGAAAAGAAACCAGCACCCAACCAAAAAACTATACCCGAAAATGTCCCAGCCACCCGACCTAGAGGGTCTCTAAAAAGGAACCTCAAAACCAAAATAACTATCTGAAACAGACCAAATACAAAACAAAATCGCGCAAAACTTGAATAAACTACTGGATGATAGTGTACCGGAGCAGGCAAAAAAATGTTTTGTGAGATCTCCGCTATCTCGAAGTCACTGAAAAAGTCAATAACCTTTTGGAAGAGATTTGGCGTAATTATCAAAATCACGCCGACAAGCAAGATACAGAATCCAAGGGAAGCAAAGCTAAGTTTGTCCTGTTCCTCACGTCGCCTTTCATATCGAGACATCAATTACCTTTCTCCAGAGTAATCAAGAGGTATTTGGTAATTGTCTTATTAAATATTGGTGATTTCCACGTTAATTCTTAACTTTTATATCTATACCGATGAACGAATTTATAACCAGTAAAGCAATCGATTTAAGATAATGACTCATAACTTATCGAGTTGGCTCAAGTGAAAGTGCTATTCGTAGAACCTCCGAAGGATTATTGGTTTGTCATGGGAGAGTATCTTCCACCTCCATTTGGAATTCTTCAACTTGCGGCTTTCCTCGAAAGAAAATGCAAGGACGTAGATATCGATGTGTTAGATTGCAATGCTAGCCGTTTAGATTGGGAAGGACTAGAAAGGCATATTGAAAATTTTGACCCCGATATTGTCGCTTCGAGCGCCCTAGCCACATGTAATACTTACGTTGCCGTCCGAACTTTGGAAACAGCGAAAAAAGTAAAACCAGATGTTCTAACTATTGCTGGTGGGCAACACTTTACAGTTATGGCTAATGAGAGTCTAGAGGATTATCCCGAGATCGATGTTATTGTGCGTGGGGAAGGGGAGCAAACTTTTGTGGATTTGGTCCAAGCTTTCACTGGAAACAAGTCATTTGCACAAATAAACGGGATTTCCTTCAGGCACCACGGAAAGATTTTGCACAACCAACCACGACCGTTGATCCTGGATCTGGATGAACTGCCCTACCCTGGGTATCATTTTGTTGAGGATGTAATTCACGAATACCATTTCACCGCAATGGCAGGACCCAAAACGAGATATGCCTTGATTGAGGGATCGAGGGGTTGTCCACACCGTTGCACCTTCTGCACTCAATGGAGGCACTGGGGAGGAAAATGTCGGGCAAAGTCGCCAAATCGGATCGCTGACGAATTTGAGTTTTGCTATGAAAATTATGGGAGCAGATTTCTATGGCTAACTGACGATAATTTCGGTTTGGGCGAACGTGCGAGGACTCTAAGTGATGAGCTTATTCGGCGAGGCTTTTCAGATGACATGATGTGGTTTATGCAGGTCAGATGTGACGATGTTGTAAAGCATCGTAACCTTTTGCCGAAGCTGAGAAAATCTGGCCTCCGCTGGGTTCTCTTAGGAGTAGAAAGCCACAGACCATCCACTCTCAAGACTTTTAACAAAAAAACGAATCCAGAACAGGCTAGGGAGACAGTTGAATTGTTAAGAAAAAACGACATATTTGCGCAAGGAATGTTCATTATTGGGGAACGGAAAGATTCGGCTGAGTCTATAGA
>CAYFWY010000002.1:0-45365 GCA_964346895.1 uncultured Candidatus Bathyarchaeia archaeon
AATCAATTTTATCTGATAAACATTGCCAGAAAGTATTTCCTGTCCAAAGTGTAATTTAAATCTCAACACAAAAACCGAGATTGATAAACATACATCTGAAAATATTGATAAAGATCCTATGAATCCTATTTTGGAAGTAAATTCAAAAGAATGGGAAAAAAAAATTTTAAAATCAAAAATGTTAATTCTTGTTGAGTTTTGGCACCGAAATTGTCCAGCTTGTAAAGATTTTGCTCCGATATATGAAAAAAGTGCAATAGAATTCAAAAATAAACTTAGTTTCTTTGAATTGGATGTACTAAAAAACAAAGAAAATCGAGATTTAGCTATTAAATACGGATTAACTAGTACTCCAACTCTAATTTTTTTCTGTAATGGCAAAAAAATTGCTATAAAAGAAGATCGAGACGGCTTTGAAACAGAGGAACAATTTAGAAACCTTCTCAATACAATGATCAAAAAATGTTATTAAAAAATCTAATTATCATGAAGAATAGAAGTAAATCTTTGAGGAAAAATTGATGGAAATTAAAATTGGAGATAAAGCGCCAGATTTCACTCTTTTATCCCAAACTGGAGAAAGTGTAACTCTTTCTGATTTGATTGGAAAGAAAAATATTGTTTTATACTTTTATCCAAAGGATAAAAGCAAGGGTTGTACACGGCAAGCTTGTGAATTTCGAGATAAATATGAAGTATTCACAGACTTGGGTGCCGAAGTTATTGGAATAAGTTCTGATGATATTAAATCTCATGAATCATTTGCAGATGAATACAATTTACCTTTCATATTGTTAAGTGATGAAAATAACAAGGTTAGAAAACTTTTTGGTGTAAAATCAACTTTTGGCGTGATTTCAGGAAGGGTAACCTACGTGATAGACAAAAAAGGAATTATTAGGCATATTTTTTCATCGCAATTTCAACCAAAAAAACATATTAAAGAAGCCCTAGAAGCACTAAAAAAACTCAAATGAATATATTCCAAAAATTGTTTTCAATTCTATCAAAGAAAAAAAAGAGAAGTGCTCACTAAATTATTCCGACTGATCATGCGCGCGCAATACAGTTTGAAGTAGAACCCAAGGAATAACATACAGTTCTGAAGTGCCCTACGAAACCCCAGCAAAACGGCGTGTTGCGCGCGCGCGCATATACGTGCAACTTCTGCAGGGACAAGGCAAAGAAGAGTACATGTGTAAGGTAGCGACAACGCTTGAGGAAGCACAAAAATTAATAGAGAGCGGTTTCGAATATGTCACTTCAATGCAGATAGGCAAAATGGTCTATCAGATGTTCAGGAACAGGAAACCGTGGAAACCATGTTAGGAAAAGTAGGAGACATCCAAGTAGTCAAAAAGACGGATATGGGATACATTCTGGAGAACGGATGTATAATTGAGGATACATTTGCTGAAATGTTTCCAATGTGGGCGGGAAGGATATTGATAACCGCTGAGAACGAGAAGTGGGCTCTAACCGCGGCAAAGACAGCGACTGGATTCGCTGCCTCCATAATTATGTCACCAGCAGAAGCCGGAATAGAAGGCATGGTAAATCCAGAAGAATCTCCAGATGGCCGCATTGGAGCACTAATTCAAATTTTCCACACAACAAGGAGAGCACTAAAGACTCAAATGAGCTTGAGAATTGGACAATGCATAATGACGTGCCCTACCACAGCAGCTTTCGACGCTTTACCCGAGGCTAAAAGGAGATTGAAAGTTGGGAGAAGCCTACGCCTTTTTGGCGACGGTTTCCAAAAAATGGATTTAATCGCAGGAAGAAAGGTATGGCGCATACCGATCATGGAAGGAGAATTCATTGTTGAAGACAGCTTCGGCATCGTAAAGGCTGTTGCCAGCGGAAACTTTCTAATCTTGGCAAAAAAACAAAAATCCGGGCTCCTGGCGGCAGAGGAAGCTATCAAGGCTATCAATCAAAAGGCTCAAAGAGTCATCATGCCCTTCCCAGGCGGAATCTGCGGATCAGGGTCCAAGATAGGCTCGGTGAAATACAAACTCGCAGCGTCCACGAACCACCTCTTCTGTCCCACTCTTAGGAAAATCTTGTCCGATTCACAAGTACCAGACAATGTCGATAGCGTTTACGAAATAGTGATAAATGGCTTAGATTCGGATAGTGTAAAAACGGCAATGGCTGAAGGGATAAAAGCAGCGGTGAAGGTTCCGGGCATCGTCAAAATTTCGGCGGGAAATTACGGAGGCAAGCTTGGTCCGTTTCGAGCCAATTTGAAAGAGGTCTTGAAACTAACATAACCTAGTACCCCTATCCAATTAACTTGTCAATTTGATGTATTCTGTACCCTTTCCTTCCGGAGAACCAACAAGTATTCGATAGTGTTCTCTGCGGGTTTTGTTATCTACAACACGCTCAAGTTTACCCCTAACTTCAATTGATTCACCAACTTCAGCGATACTGCCGTAAAGGCTTTCGTAAGAAACCACTTCTGCGATCTCACTTATCTGAGGTCCCTCTACGATCTTTGCTTCCTCAATGCGATAGACGGAGGGAAGGAATAGGTGGTCTGTGTCGGCGCAGATAACTGCGCGGATAGTTGCTTGATCCACAGGGTAGTAAGTCTTTGCACCATATTCTTCAGAAATTTCCCACTCTAACTTAACCGGATGAACAGAAAATGATTTGCTTTCAAACATGCCTATGTTCCATTTCCGTTTGTAAATTTCTAAGGCTTCATCAGGTGTTAACGGATAATTCCTTGCTTTTCTAGCGCACCAAGCTTTAAGGACCTTTCCTTCATAACGTTTAACCGGAGAACTTGGTAGAGAATAGTTTTCAATTAAGGCGTCTTTCACTGCTAAACTGCTTTTCAAGCCATAGATTGTTATGTCTATGTCTGAAAACTCGGGTTGATGAATGTCTAGGAGGATTGAACCAGTTACTCCGAAAAAGGAGTAGGGGACATTGCTTATTTCTGTCAGAAATGAGGTGAGTCTGGTTAGTTTTTCCTGTAAAGGATCTAAATGTGATTTCTGGAGCAGCTGATCCATTTTTTCTTCCGGTTTAAAGTGTTTTTTCAGATGATTATGTGGAACTGCTGTCAAGGTGATATTATAGAAAGAGGAATGAAACAGATAATGGGGATAGTTTCTTTCTAAAAGACTGAAAGTTTCTAGCAGGTTGGGAATAGTATAGTTTCTCAAAACTCTTTTGAATCGTTTTTCACCCTTTTTCCAAATACCGAACCGTGATGGAACATATTTTACGTAGGAGATGATTCGGTCCGGAGGATGTAATGAGCCAACTACACAGAAGAAGAAGCCTTCTCCTGTTTGTAGGAAATCCCTGTCTCTAAATCTTCGCATGACCTTAACCTTTTTGACCAGCGATTATATAGTTATCCAATCTACGGGAGGTTCGGCAATGAAAGCATGGACTCCTAGAGACGGGGACACCTTTATCACCAAAGAGGGATTCATCTTCTATGTGTTTGGATATGAGCACCCTAAAAATCGGGTATTCTCTTTTCTAAAATACATCCCATACAATCTTAAGTCGCACTTCCCCATACGCTTTCTTAGACAGAAATGGAAGCTCGGAAATGTAGAACTCGCTAGAGCAGAAAAACTCTACACCGCACAAAACTATCAAAAGCTTCTGGAAACTTTTCGAAGTACATATCCCCAATACGTTTACTCATGCCCTTTCCGTGGAAAACAAGTTATAAGCGCTCCATTGGAACTCGTGAAGAGAGTTTACGTGCCAAAAGAGTGCCTTCAGAGGCTCTTTGAAAATAAAAGGAAGGATGGTCTACAGAAAGTAGCCTTAGAGCTACTCTCCCTTCTCTCCGCCGAATCTAAAGTGCCCTTTGAAGATTTTGGAATCCACGGATCTATTGCACTGAACATGCACACCGCGAAGTCTGATATCGATCTTGTAGTTTATGAATCTAGAAACTTCAGGAATCTAGAAAAAGCAATCGAAAAACTCGTTCGGGAAGGCACATTAAAATATATTTTCACAAAGAAGCTTGATAGAGCTAGAAGGCACAGGGGACGTTATAAAGAGAAACTTTTCGTTTACAACGCAGTGAGAAAGATTGGTGAAGTTAACGTTAATTATGGGAATTACAAATATGTCCCCATTAGAGATATAACTTTCAGTTGCGAGGTTGTTGATGACAGCGAGGCCATGTTTAGACCCGCAATCTATCAGGTCAAGAATTGTCAACCCTTTGATCCGAACTCGAAACTGATGGAAGATAAAGTTCCTGAGAGAGTTGTTTCTATGATAGGCTACTACAGAAACGTGGCTAGAAAAGGAGAGAAAATCATGATATCAGGAATGCTGGAGCGAACGGAAAATGTTGAAACAGGAGAAAATACCTATCAAGCTGTGGTGGGTACAGGAACGCGCGAGGACGAATACATTTGGCCACTGTAAGATTTAGGGACCGTGACGCCATAATTACGGCAGATAACATTATTTTCAGAGTTTACGGCTATTTTCATCCCTCAGATGCATATGTTTGCGACCCAGAATACGCATCGGCTACAATATATAAATCAATGAATCCCCGAGCTCGACGGGGAAAAGGAAAAAATATTTACTACAAATTCTACGCAGACGAAGGCTTGCAATTCGTTATGGAAAAATATCCTCACCACAATATTTTCTATGAGCCATTGCAAACAAGTTTCATAGGCGTGTCAAGAGAGCACATCGCCAAAACGCGCAAACCAAATGATAAATTTCGACATCTGATTATAAAGCGACCCGGAGACAAACTTCTTAGAGCATTACACAGCTTGTCTGCGTTGGTCATATCCAGATCAGGGTTGTCAGAAAACGATTTCGGAGTTTTTGGCTCCCTCCTTCATGATTTCTATCACCCTACTTTTTCAGACATTGATCTTATAGTTTACGGCAGACACAAGCTGAGGGAACTCTGTGAAACATTGAAAGAACTGTACCTCGAAGAGAATTCACTTCAAAACGAGTTTGAGAGCGAGGGGGCTCTTGAGGGAAAAAATTGGAAATTTGTAAACTTCAGCCCAAAGGAGTATCTCTGGCATCAGCGAAGGAAAAAAATATACGCCCTTTTCAAGAGCAAGGAAGGAAAAAGAATTGTTAAAACAGAATTCGAGCCAGTGAAAAACTGGAGTGAAATCTATAATGAATATAACCCAGATACACGAGTTCAAAATAGAGGTTGGATTAAGGCTATTGCCCGAGTGACCGATGACCAAGATACACCCTTCATTCCGTCAATCTACCAAATCGAAGTTCTCAAAATTCTTGAAGGCTCAAAGGTTGAGAATATTAAACGAATTCTTTCCTACGTCGAAGAATTCAGGATGCAGGCAAAAAGGGACGAAAATGTTTTCGTGGAGGGAATCCTTGAAGAAGTGAAAACCAAAACCAAAAAATTTCATCAAATTACTTTAACGTATTGTCCTCGTTATTATGAACAAACTTTGAAGGTTATTAGAACATAATATACTGATTTATGTAACAAAAGCCCCAAAAAAAGAGAAAAGAACAAAGATTGAATTACCTCTTTTAGTTTTGCAGTGCATTGTCACCCCTTTTCTTCGAGCTCCACAGTTGTTTTTATCCTGAGCTCTTTAGACACGTCTCGCATGCTCGCGGGCGCATGAGAAAGGAGGATTGAGTCTCTATTGAAATATCCTGGTGTTTAAGTGTCATTATTTGCATGTATTCAGTAAGCGATGGCCTTTCCAAACAACAGGATTTTGACATTTCACCTTAGGATCATTACTGTCCAACATTGATTTTAGATGCTTTTAAAAGTCTTTTCTTAGAGAGTCTTTTGGATGATACTCTAAACCTTCAACCTGCTTTAGTCTCAGAAAAAGCCAAATTGCTCAAGCGCTTCCTCACGTCGTTGAACAAAATTAATTTCAAGGACGTCTCTCAACCGCTTGTAGGTTTCCTTATCTACTGTTTTGTTCCGGAGTTGAACTTCAAGCCTCTCCAGTTGTTGTTCGAAGGCTCTCTTTTCTTTCACTCGATCTCCAACATAAGCATTTATTGACTTCCCTATTTTCTTCTTTTTCCCGAAAATAAAATTGAAACCCATGTCATCCCATCCTTTAAGATAAAATAAACAAGTATCCATAAAAGCGACGCTCTATCTAGCGACATATGTCAGAAATAGAAATACACATGCGCACGCAATTATGTGATTCCTTCAAGAGAGGATCCTTATAATCTGCCCTAAACCCCTAAATAATTGGCAACGTCCTTACTTGTGAGAAACTGATGCCCTTACAGGTAACTTGCCATGAATGCGGTTTTATTCTCTATGACGGAAAAGAGATGAAAGCTCCTGACGAAATCATAAACAACTACAACGGGAGATGCCCTAATTGCAGAAAAAAACTGTCTTATATCCCAAAAAGAGTTAAGATACAGCCTATTGATGAAACAAAATGGAGGCTCTTTTAGTCGCTGCCAAAGTTGATTACCTCTACGGATGGTAACTTCCTACACGCGTGCGCAGTCTATTGTATAACGGAATGATACCAATTGATCATGTATTCGGGCAGTTTTAGTCCTCTTTCTCGTAGTCTTTCAGTCAGTTTAACAGGTAGCGGGCTCAGAACAAACGCTGTTCTCATGTAAAACCTTCTCGGTTGGCCTGGTCTGACTGTTTCTTCGAGGGTTATTTGGAAGTCTGACTTTTCAGCTAAAGTTGAATTCCTTGTTCCTGTGATCGATAATACAATTCCTTTCAGTTTCTTGAAGACATTACACCAGATAATAACTGGCTTGGTTTCTCCAGAAAACGACACCAAGATCTCTAGATCCCTAGCTCTAGGACGTGGAGTGTTTACGCCTCTCGCTGTATACACATGGTCTCCCAAGAAACCTTTGATGTGGAAAAGTCTTATGGCGGTCATCTTAACGATTTCATTTGCGGTGCCCTTTCCACCTAGGAAAACGTTGCATCGGCTTTCCAGCAGATCAACTAGATGCGTATATGTTTCTGACTCCAAATTCGAGTCGATCATTGATCCTAGCGTAGCGAACTCTTCTTTGCATAGCTGAAACACTCCGTCTACTGGTAGGTTTCGGAAGATCGCTTCGGTCATCATGCACATAAGCAGTAGACTTTCAAGCTCAAACATATCGCCCATTATGCCTGTTTCGCTGTATTCAAAGGAGGGCTTCGATCTTCCTCGTCCCTTCAATTTGATAACATATCCGTATTCACGGGCTATCTGAGCTATGGGAGAGTTCACACCAGAGGTTACAAGTCCTATTGAAAACCTCGATGTTTTTTTATCTTCAATATATTTTGCCAAATCTTGCGCCATCGCTAGGGGATCGTCAGAAAAACCGCTTCCTGAGTTTATCAAAAGCAGAATTTTTTTATATCGTCTTTCGAGTTGAGCAGCCGCATCGTACATACTTTTTCCTGGGAAGCCCGGATCGTCCGGTGTTAACACAATCTTATTTCTCCAGCCTATCTTACTCATTGCGATTTGGCTCATCGCTGCGTTCAAGGAGTACAGTGACCTACCTGATCCGCTACAGACCACACAATCGGCGGATTTGAGGTCTTCGTATAAGGGCAAAAGTTGTCGTTGTTTTATAGAAAGAATGTTATCTCTGATCCTGTTTACGTATTCTAAATTGCTGATTTTGCTTCCCATCTAAATCATGCCTCATTAAAGAACTTCGTCAAGTATTAATCTTAAACTTATGTGTACGTATGCAGGCAGCTATTGCCAAGCATCGAATATGCATTAAGCAATCCTCAACCAGTTTACAGTGGAACCTTCGCAATTCCAAGGATGTCTACATCAATTGAAATTGAGATTCTCATCTTTTTTTCAGATTCTACTTTTTGTCGCATAAAATACCTCTCTCTTTTGTCGCCTTAAAGAAGTTTGGACTTAAGCCTTTGCTAGAACGCTTCCTAGATGAGCAGGCTCCACGAGCCGAGAATACCGCAGTAGATAACCTTTTCTAACCTTCTGTTGTTTCGGCTTCCACGACTTTAGACGGTTTACCAGTTCTTCATCAGTCAGCTCTACGTTCAGTTTTCTCTTTGGAACATCAATTTCAATTACATCTCCATCTCTTAGTAACGCTATCGGTCCGCCCTCAGCTGCTTCGGGAGAAACGTGCCCTATACAGGGTCCTCTGGTAGCTCCTGAAAACCTTCCGTCAGTGACCAAGGCAACTGACTCGCTTAACCCCATTCCAGCCAAGGTAGCTGTTGGAGAGAGCATTTCCCTCATTCCCGGCCCCCCCTTTGGTCCCTCATAACGAATGATAACAACCTCTCCTCCAAGAATTTTCTCATTCAGTATGGCCTCCATAGCTTCCTCCTCAGAGTCGAAAACCTTCGCCGGACCTTTGTGGAAAAGCATTTTAGGTGCTATGGCAGTGGCTTTCACCACAGCACCTTTGGGTGCCAAGTTTCCCTCCAAGATTGCTATACCCCCCTCAGGATGAACAGGGTTAGTTAGGGGACGAATTACATTGGTATCAAGGACTACCGTCTTCTTGATGTTTTCTTCAATAGTTGTTCCCGTAACAGTGAGAGCGTTCAAATGCAGAAGGGGACTTAGCTCGTTCATAAGAGCAGGGATTCCACCTGCTGCATCTAGATCTTCCATTGTAAAAGGTCCACTGGGAGCCATATTGCAGATGTGAGGAACTCGTCTACTCAATTTATCGAAAAGAGGTAGAGGTAAGGAAACTTCAGCCTCCCTTGCTATCGCCGAAAGATGCAAGACTGTGTTTGTTGATCCCCCTAACGCCATATCTACCATTACGGCGTTTTCAAAAGCTTCGGAAGTCAGAATGTCTAGTGGCCTCAGGTCTTCTGTTACTAATTCAACAGCTCTTTCTCCACTGGCCTTGGCAATTCTTAGCCTGGCAGCGCTAACAGCGGAAGGAGTTGCACATCCCGGAAGAGAAATGCCTAAGGCCTCGGTGAGGCAAGCCATAGTGTTTGCTGTAAACATGCCGTTACACGACCCGCAACTAGGACACGCAAGGTTTTCAAGTGTCTTCAACTCTTCTTCATTCATTTTACCTGCAACGACTTCTCCAACGACTTCAAACATGGAAGCTGTACCAATTCTCTTTCCGTTGTTGATACCTGAAAGCATGGGTCCACCAGTAACGACGACTGCGGGAAGATTTAGCCTAGCCGCGGCCATCAACATGCCAGGTGTTGTTTTATCGCAGTTTGCGATCAAAATCATCCCATCAAATCTATGGGCTTGAACCATGACTTCAACTGAATCGGCAATCAGCTCACGTGATGGCAAAGAATATTTCATTCCTTCGTGGCCCATGGCCAATCCGTCGCAGATAGCTATTGTGTTGAATTCAAAGGGTACACCACCAGCGGATATGACTCCGGCTTTAATAGCGTCAGCTACTTGGTTTAGGTGAGCATGACCAGGAACCACTGTTGTGTAACTGTTTACCACGGCAATGAAGGGTTTGTCTAGGTCTTTGTCTGTGATTCCAAGGGCCTTAAGCAAAGCTCTGTGGGGAGCCCTTTCAACTCCCCGTTTTATAGCGTCACTTCTCAACTTTCTCCCTCTTTGAAGTTTTCCTCTTGGTTATTAGAGACTAGATAAATAATAAAGACACAGAAAAGCTTTTATATGGAATACTTTGTTGATGTTCTGGAACGAGGAGCAAAAAATGGGGGATTATTGGGTTTCCGAGAGATGTGAAATGAGGGATCGTTTTATCGAATAGTTTCCCCGAGAAAATAAGAATTTTTGACACCACCCTTAGAGATGGTGAACAAACACCTGGAGTTTCCCTAACTCCAGAAAACAAACTTAGAATCGCAAAAAGCCTAGACAAACTTGGAGTAGATGCTATCGAGGCTGGTTTCGCTGCGGCATCCGACGGAGAGATGAGCGCAATAAAACTCATAGCTAAAGCGGGGCTTAGAGCAGAGGTCTACAGTATGGCTAGAGCGGTAAAAAGAGATATAGATGCTGTGCTGGAAAGCGACGCCGAGGGAGTACATCTGGTTGTTCCTACATCAAATCTACACCTCGAATACAAACTGAAGAAAGATGAGAAAGAAGTCTTAAGATTAGCCGAGGATTGCACCCAATATGCCAAGGACCACCAACTCGCTGTTGAACTTTCGGCTGAAGACGCCACGAGAAGCGAACTAAGTTTTCTAACCAAAACATTTGATGCATGCATTTCTGCGGGTGCCGACAGAATTTGTCCATGCGACACCGTTGGAGTTTTGACACCAGAAAAAACTTATGAGCTATTCTCAAAGCTGAGGAATACATTTCCTCAAGTTCCAATAAGCGCTCACTGCCACAATGACTTTGGATTGGCTGTGGCAAACTCGATATCCGCCTTAAAAAGTGGAGCTGATGAAGTTCACGCTACAATAAATGGGTTGGGAGAGAGAGCTGGAAATGCTTCCCTTGAAGAAATAGCTGTTGCCCTGAGGGCAGCCTACAAAGTGAAACTGTCGATAAAAACCGAGCGGTTGTATGACACATCAAGGCTGGTAGCGCGATTAACTGACTTTCCCCTCCAGCCAAACAAGGCAATCGTAGGAGAAAACGCCTTTGTTCACGAGTCAGGTATGCACACTCATGGTATATTGGCACATCCATTGACCTATGAACCAATTTCCCCCGAGTTAGTTGGACGTACTAGGCGACTGGCGTCTGGCAAACACGCTGGTTCTCATGGAATCAAAGCGTCTCTAAATGAAATGGGACTAAACCCAAGTGATGAGCAACTTCAAAAGGTCTTTTTGCAAGTGAAAACATTAGGAGATAAAGGCAAGAAGGTCACCGATGCTGATTTGCAGACAATAGCGGAAACTGTAATGGGACTACCAAAAACCCGTTCAATAAAGCTTGAAGAGCTAACGGTTGTCACAGGAGACAGAGTTACCCCAACAGCTTCGGTGCGCTTAAGCCTAAACGGCAACGTGCTAACAGAAGCAGCTATTGGAGTAGGCCCAGTAGATGCAGCGATGAATGCTGTGAAGAAGGCTGTCTTAGCTGTTGACCCTATACAGCTGGAAAACTACTCTGTTAAAGCGATCACCGGAGGCACCGAAGCCGTCACTGAAGTTGCCGTTCAGTTGCGTAGAGGTAATAGAATAGCTACAGCCATAGGAGTTAATGATGATATAGTGATAGCGAGCATTCAGGCAATGCTGAGTGGCATGAATGTATTGATGACAGATTATAGCAAAGTTAAGTTAAAGGAGAAATCTTGAAAATGGTCAGAATGTCTGGCGCAAAGGCCTTCGTAGAGGCTTTAGAACAACAAAACGTAGAGGTAATATTCGGCATATCCGGAGGAGCTGTCATCCCCGTGCATGACGTTCTGCGCGACTCAAGAATAAGACACATTCTCACTCGCCATGAACAATGCGCAGCCCATGCAGCTGATGGCTATGCCCGTGCCAGTGGACGACCTGGAGTATGCATGGCAACATCTGGGCCAGGAGCGACCAACCTGGTTACAGGCATAGCTAACGCTTACTTGGACTCTTCGCCAGTCATCGCGTTCACCGGTCAGGTCAACACGTTTTCTACAATCTCGTCGTACATGATAGGCAGGGACGCATTCCAAGAAGCTGACATAATTGGCATAACCACGCCCGTTACAAAGTATAATTGTCAGGTGAAAAAAGCCTCAGAGATTCCGAAAACCGTAAGGTTAGCTTTTCACATAGCTACAACAGGGAGACCCGGGCCAACTTTGGTCGATCTTCCAAAGAACGTTCAAACCGAAATCGATGAAATGGAATTTTCGGACAAAGTAGAGGTTCGAGGCTACAAACCCAAGACAGAGCCTCATCCAATCCAAGTAAAAAAAGCAGTCAAACTCCTCTTTGCGGCAAAGCAGCCGATTGTCTTGGCGGGTGGAGGAGTAATCATTTCAAATGCTACCCCTGAACTTCTAGAGCTGGCCGAGCTGATGATGATGCCTGTGGCAACAACTTTTATGGGAAAAGGAGGTTTCCCTGAAAATCATCCCCTCTCCCTTGGAAACGTGGGCATGCATGGAACTCATGCAGCAAATAAACTGATCTGCGAAGCCGATGTTCTTCTGGCGGTGGGAACGAGGTTCTCAGATAGAACCACTGGAACATTGGACCATTTTTGTTCCGATGCAAAGATAATTCACATTGATGTAGATGCAGCGGAAATCGGGAAAAACGTGGAAGTTGACGTACCGATCGTAGCTGACGCAAAGGAGGCGCTAAGGGTAATTCGCCAATTGTTAGTTCATCGGTTAAAACAGAGGGAGAATTCTCCTTGGTTTATCAGAGTTAAAGAAGTTAAGGAGCAGTTTCAAAGTGAGATGGACCCCAGAGGTGGCGACTTGAAACCACCACTACTACTGAAAGAACTGCGAAAAATGCTGCCAGCTAATTCAATCCTGACTACTGAGGTGGGACAAAATCAGATGTGGGCGGCCCTGTACTTTAAGACGTATAAGCCTAGAACGTTCATTAGCTCAGGTGGCTTGGGAACAATGGGCTTCGGTTTCCCAGCAGCCCTTGGAGCCAAAGTTGCTTGTCCCAGAACTTTGGTTGTGGATATAGCTGGCGACGGAAGTTTCAGAATGACAGAACAAGAACTCGCATGTTCAGTCATGGAGAAAATTCCGGTGACGGTGATAATTTTGAACAATTCAATGCTGGGTATGGTTGCCCAGTGGCAGAGACTCTTCTACAACAGGAGATATTCCGCCGTGAAATTGGGAAGTTCCCCCGACTTTGTTAAGTTGGCTGAAGCCTATGGTGCCCAAGGCTTTCGTGCTGGATCACTAAAAGAGTTTTCTGAAGCTGTGAATAAAGCCTTGAAAAGTGAGGTTACTACAGTCATTGATGTTCCAATTTCTCCTGAAGAAAACGTGTTTCCAATGGTTCCAGCAGGCAAGGGTCTCAAAGATACAATTTCAGGGTGACTGTAATGGCAAAGGAAAAAAATCATATAATATCCACTATCGTTGAACATAAACCAGGTGTGCTTTATATTGTTGCAAATCTGTTCAGGCGCAGAGGATTCAACATAGAAAGCATCTCTGTAGGGTCTACAGAACAAAGCGAACTAGCTAGAATGACTATTACAGTTAAAGGAGACGAAAGAACCATCGAGCAAGTGATTAAGCAGCTGAACAAGTTAGTCGATGTCATAAAGGTAAGTAAGTTGGATCCAGCCAACATTGTTATAAGGGAACTAGCTCTAATCAAAGTACGCGCGTTGGACACCAAAGTCAGATCGGATGTAATCAACTACGCTGACATCTTTAGGGCGCGAGTGGTTGACGTTTCCTCCGAATCGTTGATGGTGGAGATCACGGGAACTTCAGATAAGATAACCGCCTTCCTTGATTTGATGAGACCCTTCGGTGTGAAAGAGATCGCTAGAACCGGAGTAACTGCCCTCTCCCGAGGAGTTAAATCCCTTAGAATCGAGTAATGACTGGTGGCTTTCAATTGGTGAAAGTATATTACGACAAAGATGTAAGTTTAGATCTCTTAAAGAACAAAACTATAGCCGTAATTGGTTACGGAAGTCAAGGATACGCTCAAGCTCAAAACATGAGAGATTCGGGTTTGAACGTTGTAGTGGGTTTGAGACCTGAAGGTAAATCGTGGAACGGAGCCAAAAAAGATGGCTTTGAAGTTTATTCAGTTTCTGAAGCAGCTGAAAAAGGTGACATAATCCATATGTTGATTCCAGATTTGGAGCAGCCGGCGGTTTACAGGGACCATGTGGATCCTCAATTGACATCCGGAAAAATTCTAGGTTTTGCCCATGGATTCAACATACATTTTAAGCAGATTACTCCACCGTCGAATGTTGATGTTGTTATGGTTGCTCCAAAAAGCCCAGGATTCAAGGTTAGAGATATGTATCTTGATGGCTTTGGAGTACCAGCGTTAATCGCAGTCTACCAAGACTATTCGGGTCAAGCGAAGAGAATCGCCTTGTCCATGGCTAAAGGTCTTGGATGCACTAAAGCCGGTGTCCTAGAAACATCATTTAAGGAAGAGACAGAAAGCGACCTCGTGGGTGAACAAACTGTGCTCATTGGTGGCTTAATTGAACTCATCAAAACGGGCTTTGAGGTCCTTGTGGAAGCAGGGTATCAACCAGAACTTGCGTACTTCGAAGCTTGCAACGAGGCGAAACTGATAATGGATCTAATTTATCAGGGAGGATTTACGGGCATGCTTAAAGCGGTCTCGAAAACAGCAAACTACGGTGGATTAGTCGTTGGACCTAAAGTCATTGACGAACACGTGAAGGAGAACATGAGAAAAGCAGTTAGGGACGTCCAAAGCGGTAAGTTTGCAAAAGAATGGATTAAAGAGAGAGAAACAGGTGAAAGAAAAATGAATACTTTACTAAAGAAAATTGAGGATCATCAAATCGAGAAGGTAGGTAGGTTCATTAGAAAAACTGCTGGAATTGAAAAATAGACAGCTCACGAACCTTACTCTTTTTCTATGAGTGCCACGTGACTCACAGAACATATCAAAATCAGGAATGTTATGATTCCTAGAGGATGGTATTTATAGAAAAAATTAACATTGTGTTCTAGTGATAGAAATGCAGTTTACTAAGGTTCCAGAGCCTCCAATATTGCATGGCGAAGAAGCAATTGCGGCTCTTACAAATTTCGTAGGCGAGCTTGAGAAACAGAGAGATAAAGAATTGACAGAAGAACAAACCACCGTTTTGACAAAGTTCGCTAAGGGACTAATTTCTTCAATTAAGGCAGAAAAACGATTCAAAAAAACTTCAGACAAAGCCGTCAAACAAACAGGTTTTGTAAGCCAGCTCAAGAAAACAATTTCAAAATACATTTCAGAACCATTCCGATCCCACGAAAAGTGTAGGCCATGGAAGTGAAGTAGATGAGGAGTTCTTTTGAAATAATTGCGGAAATATTAAAAGTTTCAAAGCATGGAGCAAAAAAGACACGTATTATGTATTCGTGCGGACTTAGTTACAGATTTGTCGAAAAATACATCACTTTACTACTAGAAAATGGCCTTCTCAAAATCGGAAATTCCTATCATACAACCGAGAAAGGTATGCGATTCCTTCGAGACTATCAAACCATGGAACTTCTCCTGAAAACAAGAAACTGAAACCGACAACATTCTATACTTGAATCATCTAAAACATAAGCTCGAATCTTAAAAAAGTCAAAGCACGTAGAACCTGAAATACAGTCATTCTCTCATTTTATGCGCGCGCGCATAATTAGTGCCATCACATCGTTGATTCCTGTGATAATAATTCTAGTCAGCATAATCCTATTAAGTGGACTTATAACGTCGTTCGCAAACGCTATAGGAGGAGAAGCAGTGCCCCAACAGATAGATGAAATGATTAGAGAAATGGCGTCATCACCAATAATGGGAGAATATAGCGATACCCTTGACTCCTACGGAATCTTACGCGTATTCTGGGGTCTAGGTATAGGCGCATATATGTTCATTGCCGCGGCAGTAACAAAACTTGCAGCCGGGATATTTGTAAGGAGAGCCATTGTTCCTGAGAAGCAAGAAATATAGAAAGAGTAGAAAAGTTAATAGCCTACTATGACTCAGCCTCTTCGGCATCGAGATTCCCTTAATTGTGGAAAGTGTCTCAAAACACCAAAATATCAAGAGGCGACCACAGGCAATGCTGATCCGAGAGATCATCTTGGAAAACTTCATGTCCTACGAATATGCTAGGATACCTTTTAAACCAGGCGTCAATGTTGTCTGTGGACCCAACGGCTCAGGTAAATCGTCAATGCTCATTGGAATTTCGGTCACACTGGGCCAATCCTACACAGAACGCTCTAAGAAATTAAGTGACCTTATCCGAAGGGGAAAAGATCAGGGAAGAGTGACTTTAGTCCTGGACAACTCTTCAAAAAGTGGGCGCCGACCATATCCTAGGATTAAGAAAGACCAGATCTTTTTGACAAGAAGTTTGAGGTTAGATGGAAAATACTGGTTCGAACTGGAAAACAGAGCTGCAACTACGGCTGAAGTTAGACGGCTTCTCTCTAAGTTCGGAGTTGACCCTGAAAACATGCTCATTATAATGCACCAGAATATGGTGGAACAATTCACGGTGCTCTCTCCTCAGGAAAAACTACGGATAGTTGAAGCTGCGGTTGGCTTCGAATCCTATCGCAAAAACGTCTTGAAAGCCCAGAAGAAATTAAGTCGCATTTTGAGCCAAGAGGAATCCGTGGAAAAACTACTCGCTTCAGCTGAACAAACCCTAACCTACTGGAGAGAACAATATGATCGGTTACAAAAGAAAAAGCAACTTAGAATGAAACGGCGATTTCTTGAACGAGAATTAGCATGGACTGAAGTTTTAAAAAGAGAGAAAATTGTCAACGAGCTGAAGGAGAAAATCCAAAAGAAACAGAACGAGATCCTGCAAGTCGAAAACGAAACAAAAATCATTAATGACCAATTGAAAGAACTTCAGAGAAAACTAGAAAAAACGAAGAACGAATGGCGAGGACTTTTTGAAGAACGATTGGTCTTGGAGCGTAAAAAGGCGAATTATGAATCAAAAATTTCAATGGCTGAACAATCTTTGAAGGAAACAGAATCTTGGGCTGAAATCAGTCATAAAGAAATGGAGAGGCATCTAGATAAAATTAGATTGCTGGAAAATATACTCCGTGAAAACACCAATCCTATCGATTTCAAAAATCAACTAACCGAAATCGAGGCAACCTACAAAAATCTTGAGAGCACATG
Organism: uncultured Candidatus Bathyarchaeia archaeon; assembly: GCA_964346895.1. Taxonomy (GTDB): domain Archaea; phylum Thermoproteota; class Bathyarchaeia; order Bathyarchaeales; family Bathyarchaeaceae; genus CAYFWY01. Next base: position 16,781 of record CAYFWY010000002.1, read on the forward strand.
GACTCAGCGGTTCACCATCGAAAGCGAAAGGTTAGAAAAAGAGGTTAAAAACTCTAAAGAACATCTTGTAAAATTGGATTTCCAGATCACTGATGTCAAAGTAAAGACAGATCATCTTGATCTAGAAATTGAGGGCGTATCTAGTGATGTTTTAAACCGCAAGATCAACAATGCCTTGCTACAGTATCGAAAAGAAGATCTTTCGAAAGTTTTGAAGAAGCTGAGTAAGGAGCTCCAAAGTGCAAACGCCGATTTTAGGGAAAGTATGAGAAGAGCTGAAGAAATGGGGCCTCGAATCGTGCCCGTGAAAAGTGACATTGAGATTCTAGATGAGATTCGGGTAACGGATGGATATCTCGCCGCCCTGGCTGACGTTTCCGAAGATATCGAACGCATGTATGAATCCTATTCCAAACTGTATCTAGAGCTAAAGGAAAAAGCACGCTTGGTGGCGGAAAATCGCGAAAAGGCTATGGAAGAGGTAAAAACTAGAATGGAAGCGTGGAAAAGAGTTATTAAAAACCTTCTGGGTCGCGTTAATGTCAAATATCGAGGAATTCTCCTAGAGGCCCACGCGATCGGAGGCGTTCGATTGGTAAATGAACACGATATTGAAGCAGCTGGCCTTGAAATATTTGTTGGTTTCAAAGGAGGGAAACCAGTTCCTCTTAACGTTTATACTCAAAGCGGAGGAGAAAGAAGCACTGCTACCATGACTTTTCTACTAGCTCTACAGCAACATGTCAAATCTCCTTTCAGAGCTGTCGACGAATATGACGTTCACATGGACCCTAAAAACAAGGAAATTATAGCAAATCTCCTTGTTTCTTCAGTTAGGAATTTAGACGTTCAATACTTGGCCATCACACCTAGTCAAGTGACCTTTACAGGAAAGGATGTTCACATCATAACAGTTCAAAATGTAGAGGGAGCGTCGCTCATCAAGGAGGTATCTTGATTGCCCTCGAAAATGAAAAAGCAAGGTAGCGAATATCTTCAACGCGTCATCAGTATGTGCAAATCTATTGAAGAAAGAAGTCTCGATCCGTTTAATGTAGATGTTGATGACATCCTAGCAGTTATTCAAAAATATTTCCCTGAATGGAAATCGCTGGAAGAAATCTGCCTAGACGCCGAAGCCATCCATCAACTCGCATCAATAATTAAACTTCAAGGAGATTGGGTTAAACATCGATCAACTTCTCTTTACACGGACCCCTTTCTCCTCCAAGAAAAAATACAGATATTGGGTAAGGAAGAGCTTGCCACAATTTTTCTAGAAGCTTGGCATCCAATCGTCGAATTGGAACAGATTTCCCTTCTTAGTATAGCCGAAGCCACTAAATACTGGCGGAGTCTTCTTCCTCTAAGTGAGAGATGGTTAAACAGTGGTTCCTTGGAAACGGAAATTGGAGCTACCTCGCGCGAAGAATTGATTAAGCTAAAAATACTGACTGATAAATCATTCTTAGAAGAGTTGGAAGTCTTCTGGGAAGAATTAAAGCACAGAGTTGGTGGAAAAGAAAAAATTCTATACTGGAATTTCATCGGCGCTGACACATATCCTGAAACGGTAAAGAAAGCGTATATGACAAGTTTTCTCGTAACCTATGGATACGCTACCTTAGAACTGTATCCCTTGGAGGAAGAGATCTACATCAAACCCTTTGAGAAACCACGGCCTATGCTAGGAAAAAAGCAGATGGTTTCCATTCCAGTTTCCATCAGCTTTGAAGAATGGACGAACTGGAAAGGAGACAAACAGAATTGAAAAGAAAAGCATACTACTCAGGAAAAATCAAGAGGGCAACCCACCTTCTCTTTTATAGACGTCACAGAAAGCCTGGCGTTAAGGGATGGGAACTAAGAAAGAAACTGGGGTCAGATTACCCGAAAGTACTTAAAATACTTGATAGCCATCTGGAAAAGCTTGATCTGCAGGTAAAAACCGTTTTTGAGGAAGAGAAAACCGTTGAAGAGCCAACTCGCGAACAGTTGGATAAGGCTCGATTCTATATAACTCTGAGGGGAGGATTATCCCCAAAAGAAACTAAGATGATGGGCTGGCGCATAGATGACATAGCTGGTTTAGCCACAGCAATCTCTTATATCATAGCAAAGAAAGGAAAGGCTCCCCGCAAGGAAGTAGAAGAACTCCTACGAAACAAGCTTCCGGGCTGGAGGGTTGATATAAACTTGAATAGTTACATTCGATCTGGATACCTAGCTGAGGATGAAGCCAAACAACTTTATCTAGACTGGAGAACCCGAGCTGAAATCGACCAGAAAGCACTCATTGATTTACTTTTGTCAAAAGAAAAGATCTAGATGGTTCTTCTTGGCGTGTGCACAGTAGTCGACATTGCATACATGGAGTATTAGCAAGGCTCTAAATACGATTGGACTACCGTCATGATACTTCAATATATAGCAAAGGCATTTGCTGAAAGAACCTAAATCTTACGCGCCCTTGTGTGGGGTTTTAACCCCTACCTAACTTCACCTTTTTTGTTGCTATCCGAAGTACCTTGCTACGAGTTTAATGAATTTTACCCGGTTTTTGATGCCCGAACCCCTAAAGCACCGTAAACGATTAGGAAGAACAGCACTAACCCAAATATGATGATAAGCCAATGCGTAGCCGAAAGTGTCATTTCTTCAAACATTCCTTTCTCTCTCCTTTTTCTAAGAAATCTCCCTAAAGACAAAAAGGGGCGAACATATTTGAACAATATTTCATTGGATGAAATATGATTTTACAGGAAATACAGGTTCGCGCTTGGAATCAATTCGCAACTCTCTTTGTGAACAGCTGGAGTTAAGACACACTAACTTCCTCTTTCTCATATTCATCGCTATTTTTTCAAAACAACAATAAAACATTCGTTGATCTTCTTCTATGAACAGAAACTGAAGAGACTATATATTCTGTTTTACCTAAAGAAGACCAGATTTATGGCTATCAAAATGTTGAGGATCAAATGTGCTCGCCTGAGTTGTGGCTAGTAATACTTATTTTTGTTGGTTCTATTGTGTCCATTGAAGCGAGGCGTCAGGATAGATGCGGAGTGTTTTTTATCCTTTGGGTGGGTCTCACCCTCCAGGTTCAAAGGAGAAGTGTAGTTTATGTGGTCGAGTTATGCCGTATTATGCTCTTAGACCTTGTTTTCGGTGTAAAGGGCGATTCTGTAAAAGTTGCATAACTGCGGATTTGGTGGAAAGCAAATACTTTGTCTGTCTTAATTGTGCAAGAAGGTTCGTTTCGCCTAAACGAACATTTAGGGGCAAATACACTTCTCTTACATTCTATTTGTCTCGAAAAGCCCAGTGGACCAGCTGGGTCAAACTCCAGTTCTCACGAATAGAGGGAATAATCGGCAACAACCTTCCAGTTTCAGCAATTCAAAACACGGAATGGTGGAACAACACGAAAGGTACCCCTCAAGGCGAAGCATGGCTTAGTGTAGGTTGGAAAGTAAAGAAAGTGGACTTGAAAGAAGGAGCCGTGATTTTTACTCGTTCTGAATTGTCAGAACCCAAAAAGAAACGTAAATACAGAAGACTCGCCTCCAAAGTCATTCTTCCAGAGTACAAACCAAGAAAAGTCAAGAAGCCTTCATTGACTCGAATAGCTAAAGCTCAAGCGCGACTTCAAAACATAGCTCGACGAAAGACAGCCATGAGAGAGTATCGAGGAAAATTCAAACCAAAATCGGCTTACGAAAAACGCCTATACAAACCAGAAGAGAAGCCCAGCGCGCACGACTAGAATGAGCGCGCAAAGTTTTTTCATTTATGGAAAGGGGTTTTCATTTGAGAGGCATAAGAAAGCCTGAAAAATGTTACTTGGTGAAAGCTTTTTACTTTTTACCTATTTACTCCAGTAACTTTCCCAAATAAAGAGAAAAATGTAGAACGGCAAAAAACTGAATCTTTCCACTTTAAGTTTTTCATGTATTTGGTCATATCTACTTAGGAAATTATTCACAAGGCATATCCGAAGTTCAGGGGTTATCACTAAGAAAAGAGGAAAAAGCTCGAAAAAAATTGGAATATAGGGAAGTTTTTTACTTTGGTTCTGAAGGTCGACTTAGGTACACCCAAATCACTACTAGGCATGTTGTTATTAAAGCGCCGGCGATCCCTGACATAACCCATTCAGCGGTAAATATTGACGGAAAGACATTTAATAGCCAAGGCCACACCACGTGATAAAGGGCGTTGGCTGAAACTCCACCTACAAACCCTAAAACGGCAAATATTCCTAGTATCTTTAATCGGTCACCCATTGTAATCACCTTGTTTTAACAGTTAAATCTTCGCGCTTTTGAGTCTAACTTACACGAAACTGTTTATTATGGCAAGTGCGCCTCTCCTCTATTTCCATCCGAGATTTAAAGCTCAAAACGACGGCAAAAGGTGGATATGTTGTTAGGTATATTTGTGAATGATTTCTACATATTAAAAATGTAATAATACGTTTTAAACTACCCCTCTTTGTGAGGAATTAAAATGTCTGAAAAGTTTGCTAAAAAATGGGGAGAAGGAATAGACGATACACCTATCTCTACGAGAATCAAAGAAGCTGTTCGCCCTCCAGGTCCATTGAAACCACGCTTAGATTACGCCATCAAACGAATTACTATGCAAATCCAAAGACTAGACAAGGCAACCGACCGCTTCTCAGAACGCGACAAATCAATATTCGCAAAAATCGTCAACGCCTACTCAAAACACGACATGGCACGAGCCAACGTTTTCGCCAACGAACTGGCTGAAATACGAAAAATGGAAAGAATGATAATCCACGCAAGACTAGCCTTGGAACAAATATCCCTCAGGTTAAGCACAGTTTCAGAACTCGGCGACGTCGTTAGCACACTGGCTCCAGCAATCGGCGTTTTACGCAGCGTCAAAAACGGAATGGCAGCAGTCTTTCCAGAAGCTGAAAGGGAACTTGGAAGCATTGGAAACTTACTCAGCGGAATAATTATGGATGCCGGCCACAACTCTGGTTTGAACATAGACTTCCAGACAGCAGGCGAAGACGCCCAGAAAATCTTAAACGAAGCAGCCACGGTTGCGGAACAGAAAGTCAAAGAAAAATTCCCAGACCTACCCACTGGCATACCTACCTTCGGCGAGGCAGCCCAAACCGAAACTTAACCAACCAAGAAAACTTGACGTTTCATGGATATAAGGAGGTGAAACCACGTCAAAATCCACTTCCAACCCCTTTCTCTTTATTGGCAAGCAAGTTAAGGATGAATACGGACGCCAAATTGGTCGAGTAGCATCATTCAGAGTAACCCCTACCGGTCGCGTAGATGGGATATTCATAGAACATGGGGACGGAGAATTTCTTAGCTATCCAAGCGATCAATTTAGAGTGGAAAATGGTGACTTTGTAATTTTGCCGCCGCTCAAATTGCGGGCAAAAACTCTCTGTCAGCAAATACCTCTTATCTGGCGAAAAGATCAGGCTTTGAACGAGCTTGTAGATAAGAAAAAGATCCCGCCGGAAATGTTTGATGATCTCCACAACAATTTTGAAGGAGCTTTAAACCAGTTGAAAGCAGACGCTAAAGCGGTTATGGACGACACAAACAAACAGATCACTAAATGCACGAAACAAATAACAGAACTCCACTCAGCCTTGATAAATCTGGAAATTGAGCGCGAAATTGGCAGAATCGACGACGAATCGTACGAGAAAGCTTTAGGAATAATACAGTGGGGATTAAAAGGCGTTAACGCCGAAAAAAGCGATCTGGAAGCGTTGAAGAGCAAACTATTCAACCTACTTCTAGGAGAAACTACAGTGAAGCCACCTGAAACAGGAACCCAGAAGGAGACGCAAGAAGCAACTGCTCCCGCTTCTCCTCCTTCCCCAAATCTTCCAGAACCACCAGTTGTTGTTCACGTGAGGAACCCGAATAACCAGAAGTAATAAACATTAAAGCCTGTGAGGGATCGCCATAAAAAACCCTTTCAGTAATCCTGTAACACTTGAAGACGTAATCTTTGAGGCAGTGCCGAAACTTAAAACTCAGCGATTTAAACTCGGACAAGTCATAGTTAGATTGCATCAAAGAGATACAGCCCTGTTCAAGACCTGTTCAGAAGCACTAAAAGAAAAAAACATCGAACGCGCAACGATTTTCGCTAACGAGCTAGCGGAAATCAGAAAATTGACTAAAATTATCTCCCAGACCCAAATCTTCGTAGAACGCGTAATATTAAGACTTGAAACACTCAAAGAATTTAGCGCAGCCTTCGCAGATCTGAAGCCAGCTCTTAGAATTCTTCACACAGTGACAAAGCGTCTCACAATAATAATGCCTCAAATGGCATATGAAATGGAAAGGGTTAACGAGAGCATAAACGAAACGCTAGCCATGACGACCATCAGTTCTTCAGAGTTAAACATGCCAATAGATGTAAAGACTCCAGGTGGCGAAGAAGTCCTTAAAGAAGTCTCAGCCTTTCTGGAAAAGAAATTAACGGAGGAATTACCTGAGCCGCCGATTTCAGCTCCGGTCATGGAAAAGTCTCGTCACGTAGAAAAAGTTAAACAACTGGTTGCTCTCACCGCTACTTGCTCAGAAGTTCGTGAACAAACCGAACCTCAAAACTACATATCTTACAAAGACACGGAATTGAAGCGCGTTTCCTTCATGGTTCAAGAGTCTTTAGCAGAAACAGTTCTGGAATACGCCAAAAAACGTGAAGGACAAATTGACATCAGCCAATGCGCATTTGATCTGAATATTCCATGCGGAGAAGTGGAAAAAGCCCTAGAAAAATTGGGTATGCAAGGCAAGATAACAATCGAACGGTGACCCTCATGAGTGCATCCCATGAACTTGAAAAAGCTGCAACGAGCTATGCACTTGAAGCAGTTCGCCTCGATAAACAAGGCTCTAGAGGAATGGCCATCACCATGTATCAGAAGGGCATTTCAACCCTTCTAAAACTCGTCCAGTTGTACCCCAACTACGGTCTAAACAAGGTTTACATTCAACGTGCAATGGCATATCAAGAAAGAATAAAAGCTCTGCAAGGTGTTGGGCCTATTCAGCCGCAAACAGAAAAAGCGGCTGACATGATAGAGCCCTCAGGAGCAAAAGAAAAGGCAACTTACGATGAACTGGTGCTCAAAGAAAAACCGGAAGTAAACTGGAATCAAGTTGTTGGTTTAGAGCAGGCAAAGAAAGCCGTCAAAGAAGCCATCGTTTATCCTGTTGAGAGACCAGATTTGTTCACACTGGGATGGCCCAGAGGAATACTTCTCTTCGGCCCGCCTGGATGCGGAAAAACCTTACTAGCCGCTGCGGTTGCTACAGAGATCGACGCAAACTTCATTTCAGTGGATGCAGCCTCGATCATGTCAAAATGGCTAGGAGAAGCTGAGCAAAATGTCGCAAGACTTTTTGCTTCGGCTAGGAAATCTGCCAATAACGGATGCCCAGCAATAGTTTTCATCGACGAATTAGATTCGCTAATCGGAATGCACTCAACCGAGGTTGGTGGAGAAACCAGAGTTCGAAACCAGTTCCTAAAAGAAATGGATGGAATTATAGACAAGGGCAAGAACATTCATGCTTATGTGATTGGAGCTACCAACAAACCTTGGGCTTTAGATTGGCCCTTCATAAGGAGATTTCAGAAGCGAATAATAGTTCCCTTACCGGATTACGAAGCACGCCTAAAAATGCTTAAACTGTATACAACTCATCTGAAATTGGCGCCAGATGTGGATCTCGATGAATTTGCAAGGTTGTCTGAAGGATTCTCTGGAAGTGACATAAGGGACGTATGCCAATCAGCCCACCTAAAGGTTATTGGAGAACTCTTCGAATCGGGTCTAGCAAGTGATAAACATGCTCAGCCGAGACCCATGTCCATGGATGACTTTAGAATGATCTTAGAAGAAAGAAAACCTAGCGTTTCCCTAGACATGGTGGCATCTTACAACCGATGGTTTGACGCCTTTAAGGCGCTCTAACTTGAAAGGAGGTTCGTTGTCAAGCTTAAGCAAGGATCATGTGGCTATTGGAAAGGTTTAGAGAGCTATGTTTCTTCGGCAGTAGCTGAGAACTCCTTTCTCTCTCTTTAGCAACATTCAATAATCTCTTTCTAAACCCCAAAAAAAGCCACATGACTTCACTTACGACCAGAAAAAAGCTTGATAATTATTGAAATTTTTTCGTCTCCTCTGATGGTAATTCCCCTCAATGTTGAAATCATCCCAAGAATAGTATTTCTTAAAATTTTCTTAACAAAAGGATTTAATGGTAAGACGCGTTCATCAAGCTGAAGTTGTAGTTTTTCTTTGTCTTCCCGTTTTCTTTCAATTAACATTGCAGCTTTTTGGGCCACTAGATTCACTAACTTTTCAGGCTCTTTAAGTGCGTCGACGTAACGAATTTTCGGTTTCGCCCCTTCGATATGAATGGGACCAACGAAAGTGAGTATGGGTCTATAGTTTTTAGAAGCCTCAAGAACCTCATCGATTTTTTTGACAGCAACAATTTTTGGCACGGCTAGATTTTGGCCAATTAATTTCTTGAAACCTTCAAGGACTATAATTTCCACATAATCTTTACATTCTGCAACCAACTGTTCTAGGCTGTATTTTGCAGTTTCGGCTTTTCTGATGACGGCCAGTTCGTTTGGTGCTACGCTTATGATGGTGCGAGCTCCAGCCTTGGCGTGCCTCCAAGTGTCTTTCCCAGTGGTGTCAATCGTAAAGTCAGTTTCGGGTATGTGCTTAAATGTAGCGACATTGTAGCCTCTTTCTGTCAGTCCTCTGATTAAGATTTCAACGGCGGTGGTTTTACCTGATTTTTTGCCTCCAACGACAGCGACCAGAAACATATTGTATTCGCACCTCTCTTGCATACTAGAAGATTTCAGAAATTTAAACTAGGATGTTCAACTTCACTAGTGCGGACGCTCGTTTAAAAAAGGAACTCAGATATAGTTATGGTCTGTATCCCTTTAGGATACTGACAGCTAAAACTGCCTCTGTAATGTCTGCTGTTGTTCCCGGATTAAGCTTGTGGTCGGGATCTCTGAGTTTTTCGTCAAATTTCCGAAGGAGATTTCTTCCAGTTAGAGTTGTTAAGCCACCTCTCGCCAAAATTTTTTCAGCCTCAGCTGAGATTTTCTTCGCGTTGGCTGCACCCACTTTACGACTGATGAAAGTGTCTGGAACGTTAGAGAGAATTTTTAAGAAGGTATGCACTGTCGCTGTGTTTATGTCCATCGTCTCTTTAAGTTGTTGAACAAAATAGGGGTGCCCTAAGTTGAAGGTGATGGGGTAGTTTTTTACCCACTCAAATGCAATAGAGTCGTATGTGGATGCGATTTTGAACACTTCTGAAAGAGTTACTTGCTCGTCCAGAATCTTCTGTTTTGAAGCTGGATCAGTCACATCAAGTTTTGGAGCATAACCCAAGCCGCTTGGTCTGGCGATTTCTATCGCATCGTACACATTCACTGCGTCCATCGGAGTGCTAGATTCAACGATTATCTTCATGTTTTTTCTGAGCTTAGAGACGGAAAATCCCTCTTCAATTAGCATTCCAGCAGCAACTGCCATTGGCGAAAGTAAAATTATTGCGCCTAGAAGCGTGTTTCCATCATTTTGCCACAAACTTACGCTTTTGACAGCGTCTTTGATTACTTTTCCAATTCCAACATTTGCTGGGCTGATCTTTTCTTTAGACACCTTTATACCTTGTTCAGCTGCGTGTTTGAAGTGTGGTGCTACAGCGACGGCTGATGCTAAAAAATGTTCGTATCGGGTCTCTTCGAAATCAGCGGTTCGATGGACGTTTCCAGGCTTTGGATGCGCACTAACTTCTAGGAGAACAGCTAATTCCAAGCATCTAGAGACTTGTTCTGTCGTTTCTTTACATGAACCTAGATTCATGAGGATCAACCCCGAAATTATACTGCACCGTGACCTTGTATGGTGAAGTTTAATTAACCTTGTGCAAAACCCGCCAAAACGTTTAGCTTTTGGAGAAATGTATTGATGAAAATTCGCTTAAAACAATTTGCCACAGGCTCAACATTTTATCAAAATGGCTTGATCGAACTAGGTGTAATAAAAAAAGTTGTATCCTTTTATTCAGTTGTAACTTGAGTCTCAGGTTTGAAACGTGCATGACTATTCTAATTTACGTTTCCCGGGCGAAGATTAGCTTATTGATTTGGATTAGTATGCGTCATCTTTAATGGCTAACGCGTGCGCACATGAGCGTTTAATTTTGTTAGTCCAGAAAGGATTTGTGCAACCGACCTTTTTCGCTTAAGGTCTATTTCAAGTGTTCCATTCGCCATGCAATCTGGGCATATATTACAATCATATGATAGACCATCATGAAAAATAAACTTGCACGAATACACTGCTTTAACGATATCACCACAACATTCACAAAACAAAGGGCCCATGTTTTTAACCTTATTTGAAGTGAGGGAAAACAAATCTTAAAAAGAAAGTTTCGTGCGCAAAAATGGTTGCTAATCTGAAGTATTTAAGAAGACAGATATATTGTGATTTGCGTTACGAGTGTACAATCCTATGGTTTCATTATATCCGCTTGCGCACACATAAGGTGTCTTTGGCAACAGACAGCTTATGAGGAAAATCTAGAGAGTAGTGGATTCCTCGGCTTTCTTTACGCTGGATTGCGGAATCAATGATAAGCTCTGCAACCAATGCCATGTTACGTAGCTCGACGAGATCTGCAGTAATGATAAAATCCCAATAGTATTGATTGATTTCCTCGCGTAAAAGGTTTATTCGCTTTTTGGCGCGAATCAATCGTTTGTTAGAACGCACAATCCCTACGTAGTTCCACATCAGACGGCGAATCTCATCCCGATTTTGAGTGATTACCACCGCTTCGTCAACATCCACAGCTGTCCCAGGTTCCCATTGTGCAAATAGCTGTAGAAAGATTTTTTTCTTTAGCAATTTCTTGCATCTTTTAGCAGCATAATTTGCGCAGACTAAGGCTTCGAGCAAAGAATTGCTGGCCAAGCGATTAGCTCCATGAAGACCTGTACACGCAGTTTCACCTATTGCAAGTAGGTTCTTTACGTCAGTTTCACCGGCAACTGTGGTTCTTACTCCTCCGCAACAATAGTGAGCTGCAGGAACAACTGGAATGGGTTTCTTGGTGATATCAATTCCGAAAGACAAACATTTCTTATAGATCCCTGGAAATCTAGATCTCACAAAGTGGGAATCCTTAAAGGATATGTCTAGAAATACGCAGTTGTCTCCGCTTTGCTTCAGCTCTTGATCGATGGCTCTAGCAACTATGTCTCTAGGAGCTAGCTCTTTCAGCGGATGATAGTCACCCATAAATTGTCTCTCACGTCTATCCCGAAGAACAGCTCCTTCGCCTCTGAGGGCTTCCGAGATAAGAAAGGACTCTTCGTTAGGATGATAAAGATATGTCGGATGAAATTGGGTGAACTCCATGTTCATAATAGTAGCTCCAGCTCGATATGCCATGGCTATTCCATCCCCAGTGGCGATTTCTGGGTTTGTCGTATGCCGGTAAACCCTTCCAATTCCACCAGTCGCAAGCACCGTTATCTTCGCCGTGAAGTTCCGGACTACCGCGTTTTCTGTGTCCAAGACATAACAACCTAAGCAACGATTTTTCTTGACTACCAAATTAATCACAATTTGGTTCTCAAAGAGTTCGATGGATGAACTCTTGGATACTTCGTTCAAAAGAGCGGCTTCAATCTCTTGACCAGTAAGGTCTTTTGCGTGAACAACTCGTCGCGTTGAATGCCCTCCCTCCATTCCCAGATCAAGTCTGCCCGTTGCTGATCGAGAAAATTTAACTCCAAGCTCGATGAGTTCTTGGACACGTTTTGGACCTTCTCTTACAATTTTTTCAACGACTTCCCTCTTACTCAAACCATCGCCACAGATTAAAATATCTTTAACATGTGACGCAAAGGAGTCTGCTGGGGACAAAGCCGCTGCAATTCCACCTTGTGCATAATTTGTGTTTGATTCAGCTTTCTCCTTCTTAGTAATTAGTACTACTTCGGCGGAATCAGCTATCTTCAAAGCGAAGGATAGGCCTGCGATTCCACTTCCAATCACAAGAACATCTGAAGCAAAATCGTTATTCTTCATACTTCTCACAACTGAATTTGATGCGCGTGCATGTGCATCATAGTTTTTTGCGGATTATTATATATGTACTTGAAAGCGTAACTATAGAAATAAAGCCGGAGAGAAGAACAACAAGATTTTGCCCGGTATCCAAAAACTCAAATGTACCCATAATGAAATTCCAAAATGCAACAAGAATAGCTATGCTCCCGGTAGTACAACCAACTATCAGCAATAAAAAAGCCACAATCACCCAATCCATTCTAACCACAATACACTCAACCACTATAATCTACATATCTTTTTTGCATGAGACTGGCAAATATACGAGGAATCACCATGTAGCAGATGCATGCAAGAATGTCTCTCTGGAGCAGCTTCTGTAATAGGTAGATTAAAGAAAAGAAATAAGATATCTCCTTTGTGTGTAGTCATAGCCAATTAAATAAAATCCACCTATTATGAAATCACGGGACGTTGCATATTGGGGAGGCATGCACATGCATAGCCAAACACTCTCTTTAGTTCGTGTCAGTTCTGTTCAATAAAAATCTCGTTTGGCATGTCTTTAACTGCCTATTCAAAAGTTACCTTAGTGAAACTATTAAGGAAAATGAACCGCATAGAATATTTCGCCAATTTGAAGCGCGACACTAAATTTAGTTGCCTCTACCCTCCGAGGTTATGGAAAATGTTATATCAAAAAGCCCCGCAGTAAAAATTGAAAAAAAATGAAACGCGTCAAGGATATTGCCGAAATATCAATACTGCTCGGTTTTACTATTTCATCCATTGGTTTCACATCGCCAAGAAAAGCTTTAGAGACCAAAAAAAATTTCATACGATTGCTGGTACGTTCGTTGATTCGCGAACGCAAATTACATTCATTTCGAATAGGTCTAGGAAAGTGGAGGAATCTATGTGTCAGGTGAGAACATAAGCGCTCTGGGAGCTGCCATGCAACAAGTAGACATGGCAGCGGAAATGTTGAATTTAGATTCGGGTATTTGTGAGATGCTAAAGAGACCTACGAGGTCTGTAATTGTTGCTGTCCCGATAAGAAGAGACAACGGTGAGATCAATGTTTTCACAGGAGTCAGGGTTCAACACAATAAAGCGAGAGGACCATATAAAGGAGGAGTACGATATCATCCAGACGTTACACTGGAAGAAGTCACGGCCCTTGCAATGTGGATGACTTGGAAATGTGCCATCGCAGACCTCCCTTATGGTGGAGCAAAAGGAGGGGTAAGATGCAATCCAAAAGAACTGTCTGTTGGTGAGCTTGAACGCCTAACAAGGAGATACGCAACCATGATACTGAACATCATCGGTCCATACCAAGATGTCCCAGCTCCAGATGTCTACACAGATGCACAGACGATGGCTTGGATCATGGACACCTACAGCCAATTCAAAGGATACTTAGTTCCAGAGGTAGTAACGGGAAAACCTCTCCACCTGCAAGGCTCGGAGGGAAGAGAAGCGGCAACCGCGAGAGGATTGACTTATTGCATAGACGAGGCGGCAAAACACATTGGAATGAAACTAAAAGACGCAACCATCGTTGTTCAAGGCTTTGGCAAAGTTGGATGGAACGCTGCTAGATTTCTACACGATCAAGGATGCAGAATAATCGCCTTAAGCGATTCTAAAGGCGGAATATACAACCCAAAGGGCATTAACCCGACAAAAGTCTATGAACACAAAAAGAAAACAAATTCAATTATTACCTTTGAAGGAGGAAAAAACATAACTAACAAGGAACTACTGGAAACAGAGTGCGACATATTAGTCCCAGCAGCAATAGAGAATCAGATAACTAGAGAAAACGCAGGAAACATCAAGACACGTCTTCTAGCTGAAGGCGCCAACGGACCAACCACCCCTGAAGCCAGCAAAATCCTCACTGAAAAAGACATCTTTACAATACCCGATATTCTAGCCAACTCAGGGGGTGTGACCGTTAGCTACTTCGAATGGGTTCAGAATCTCCATAGAGAACACTGGACAAAGGAAGAAGTTCACCGTAGACTCAAACAAAAGATGGTGAAGGCTTTCAAAGATGTTTTTGACGCCAAGAAAAAGCATGAGACAGACATGAGAAACGCTGCTTTTATGCTCGCCATAGGAAGAGTTGCAGAAGCAATAAAGACCCTTGGATTATGGCCTTGAGTATTAAGTTGAGACAGAATTCCACCGCATGCATAATCAACTTACCAGTCTCGATATACACGCGCGCGCAAATCTATCTGAAAACAAATTCAGCTATTAACCATTATAAACTCAAATGCGCTTGCAACCTAGATTTAAAGGGAGGAATTGTAGATTAAAAAAAGGCTTCTACCCCACAATCATAATTCTACCGATACGCACACAAGATGCGGGGCGAATCTCTGGAAGGCGATTTCTAGAAGAAAGCTTTTAATTCAAACGGACTAACCTGATTTGAGAGAGGAAACACTCATGTTGGGAATCTTTGGTACAAACGCCGCGCTTATCACCGACATTAACCTTCTAATTCAAATAATTGCGTTTATACTCATTCTTGTAGGCCTCAGATACAAGACGAAAGGCAAATTTAGGAATCACGGCTTTGTGATGGGAGTAGCAGTTGTTCTACATCTCACCTCCTTCTTAATAGCAATGGGTCCTTCATTCCTTAATGGCTTTGAGTTCTTCACAACCGATACTTCCCTCACAGGAGTCCAAACAATGTGGGTTCACGCTGTAACAGGTGCTGTTGCGCTGGTCCTAGGAATACTGCTAGTTGTAGCATGGATTGTCCGAATTTCAGATATTAAAGCGTGTATTAGGAAGAAGAGATTCATGGATGTCACGATTCTACTTTGGTCAATATCCTTAATATTCGGAATAGCCACATACCTGCTCTTCTATCTCTGATGCCACTAAAGAACGTATAATAGAATATCTAGAACATAACTGGATTTTAGGCAAGTCCGCTGCAAATATTCTGACAATTCAAAAGGCACTTGAAATGCTGTTTCGGTTGAGTGCCCCATAACATAAAAACGCGTGTTACCAAGTGTTCGCGCCATGCCATAAATAGGTTAATATGACATTATTTCAGGCGAGACTGATACTTTTTGCGCAGCTTGGCGATCTTCGGTGCAATAATTAATCTACAGTAGGGCTGTTCGATATGATTTTTGAAGTAATCCATGTGATAACTCTCCGCCTTATAGAAGGCTTTGAAGGGCTCGACTTTCGTCACAATCGGTGCACCATATGTTCTGGCGTTATTGAGTTCCTCGATAAACTTCTCAACGGTGTCTTTCTGTTTAGCATCATGATAAAACACTACTGATCTATACTGCGTACCAACATCAGCACCTTGACGGTTCAAAGTAGTAGGATCATGCATAGAAAAGAACACCTCAAGGAGCTCTCTAAATGATATAATATTATTATGAAAAGTGATTTGCACAACCTCGGCGTGTCCTGTTGTTCCTGTGGAAACCTGCTCGTAAGTAGGATTTGCCAATGCCCCGCCTGAATAACCTGGCTCAACGTTTACCACGCCTTTTATCTCATTGAAAACAGCTTCTGTGCACCAGAAGC
Source organism: uncultured Candidatus Bathyarchaeia archaeon (assembly GCA_964346895.1). Classification (GTDB taxonomy): domain Archaea; phylum Thermoproteota; class Bathyarchaeia; order Bathyarchaeales; family Bathyarchaeaceae; genus CAYFWY01. Next base: position 32,520 of record CAYFWY010000002.1, read on the forward strand.
ATCCACCGCCAAGTGTTGCAACTTCCACATATCTGGAATCATTTCCTAACCTATCTTTTCGCAGTTCACAACAGTTCGAGCGCGCCAAATCGACTTCCATTGGATCACTTCCCAATTTCCAATCATAATCTATCCATATATTTGATTGAAGTCTCCAGTCAAAAAGTGTCTGGCGTCACTTCAATTCGTGTGTATGGCTTACACATATTAATGCCGATTCTGTTGCTAGAGAATGTTGAGGCACAGTGGTTTCAAGTTGTTTTGTGCTCCTATAATACTCAACGATATGGTTTTCTAGAGGCGTTCCTTCATTTCCGTGCCCTTGGACATGCAACAATGTGCAACCTAGATTTCTTTACATTCGCCATCTTGTCGATTTCGTTAAAGTATATTCTCTCCAACTCTTCAATGCTATCCGCTTCAATTATTCCAACGGCATCATAGATACCGATGACAAGCCTTGCCTCTTTTACTGCCTTTATATTCCTAATCTTTGTAATAGAATCTTTCTTCGTTCCGGACTCAAGATCAAGAAAGACATAACCAGTTTCCATTGCATTGTTCTCCTACTCTAAGATTTTCTCATCTACGCACAGAAGCGTGGTGGTAGAATCAATACCCTCGATCATTGAGATCTCTTCAAAAATCAAGTTCTCGATGTCGTGGATCTTGGGTGCCCTCAATTTCACGATAATGTCGTATTCGCCGAACAACAATTGTGCATTTTCCACACCTTTCATCATCAATTTCTCTACGATAGAGCGAGCATAACCACAATATTCCGTTTGCCTAGATGTCTTCACTAGGATGTAGGCTTCCATTGTTTAGGCCTCTCGCACAATGCTATGTATGACTTAACCTCCGTATATATTAAAGATTTTTTCACGCGCTCACGCTGACTTTTCTGCATGCTTTTTTAAGCCACGTACTTGGAGAATATCCCGAAGTGTGGAACAGTGGAAAAAGAGGACAGTCTGCAGAAGACATGCATGTTTGTTGAGAAATACGGTAGCCCTGAACGGAAAAAAGGGGTTTTGGAGGCTTATTTTGAACAACATTTTACGCATATTGCTGTTTGCGTTAGGGAAACTCCGTCTATGCTATGTATACCTCTCGCAACCATCTCGCCAACATCATTAATGTTTTTCACTTCAAAGGTTGCCACGATGTCAAAGGTTCCTGTAATTACGCAAGCCGTCTTGACACCCTTGATCTTTACCACTTTCGTAGCAACATCCAATGTTCTACCTTTCTCAGTGTCTATGAACACATATCCAGTAATCAATTCATAACCTCCACAATTCATTTTGTTAACTAGTAAATATAACCTCTGCTCTACTTGACTGTTTATTCGAGGTACAGGTGTATCTGCGCGCGCGCATATCTCCCTTGCTTATGTAGTTGGAATAGCTCTTTTTCCGGAAACCGAAATCAAAAATTGAGGACATCGCAGTTCATACACATATTTCACAAGTATGTTCCTGCATCTATGTTTGCATCTAATCAAACATGCTGCAAGACTAAGTAGTTTAAGCCAGCGCAGCCTACTATTCTTCTGTACACAATCACTAGTACCCTATTCGATTTTTTTAATCAGAAAAGGCATTCAATTTTTGGAATAATCAAATCATATAAATAGGTAAGTGTTATTCTTGAGAAAGACAATAGGTGCAAATAAGGGAAAAGAAATGAAAGATTTTTCTCCTGGTTTTCTGATGGGCGGTCTGTTTGTCCTAATTCACAGTCTGGCTTTGTTCGTGATAGGGCCATTTAAAGCCGCTGATATGGGGGCGTTTGAGAACCCGAATGATCCGATGAATCTAGTTTTCTTCTTTTTGACGTTGCTAATTGTTACGGCTACAATTTTGTTAATCGCCAAATTTTGGAAGAAACAATTTATACAGGGCATTATTTTAGGGGCAACAGGGTTTACCGCCTTCTATGTATTTTATCCTTTACTGTCTTATGTTGTTCCGGAGATGTGGTCTTTGTTTCTCTCAGCTACGACCGCGGCTATTCTGATTATATCGCTCGTCAAGTATCCTGAGTGGTATGTAATAGATATATGCGGAGTTGTGATGGGAGTAGGTGCAATTGCGATGTTCGGTATTTCGTTAAGCGTCTTTTTGGCCATCGTCTTGCTCATCGGATTGGCGATATACGATGCTGTATCGGTGTACAAAACTAAGCATATGCTTGACCTCGCAGACACTGTTGTAGATCTCAAATTGCCTGTTATACTGGTCATACCGAAAGTCAGAAGGTATTCTTTACTTAAAGATGCAAAGAGTTTGAAAGAAAAACTCAGAGATGGCGAAGAAAGGCAGGCGTTTTTTCTAGGACTAGGAGATGTAATAATGCCTGGAGTTCTAGTTGCATCCACCTTTCATAACATTGCCAGCAACGGACTCCTCATAGCCTTGTCGGTGATGCTTGGAACACTCCTTGGTTTTACAGCCCTTATGGCTGTTGCCATTAAAGGAAAACCACAAGCAGGACTGCCATATCTTTGCAGTGGCGCCATATTAGGCTACATAGTGTCGAGCTTCATATTATTTGGAGAACTGGTTGGTCTTACCTTTTCCATCTAAGAATATTAACCTAATGGTCGTTTTTGTGGGGGTATCTCACCGTTATTTCCAATAGTCCTTGCCATCGCAGTATGCGGTCATTGTTTCTATATCTATTAGTTCTTTAGGGTAAGGTTCGAAAATAGTCTGTTTCATCAAGTACTCTTCTTTAAACTTGATTATCCACAACTTTAGTAGACTTGTGATAACGCTTAATGGTAGTTTTCCAGCTCTATATTTTTCTAGTGAATCAAGGAAAAACTTCTTCTCTTCTTTGGATAGTTTGTCGGAGAAATATCCCATGGCGTTCATCATGACATTTATATTTGAGCCGCATCTCGGTGGTCTCTTGAGTGTCTCAGAGAGATGTTCTTCATAGTCTCCGATTATTTCGGGAAACCTTTTCTTTTTCTGGTTTGCAACTATTTTTCCTAAGGTTCTTGACTCTTTTTGGTTGTAGGTTTTGAAGAGCAATTTGTTTTCGGAGTGAAATTTAACGAGTTTTCTTAGAGAATCTGACGTTTTAACTTCTCTGAAGGCTGTAAGCGTAAAAAGTTTCGTCAGGAAATGCTCCTTTATTCGGGGATTTCGTAGACGTCCTTCATCCTCTACGGCTAAGTTGGAGAATCTTTCTAGAACCGCTGTACCAAAGAATCCAGGACCCTTTGATGTTGGCGCAACCGTCTTTTCTGTGGTAGGATAGATTTTTGCGTCTTTAATGGCGCTGGTTGGTGAACGACTTTTCAGTATGAAACCATCAATGTCTTCTAAAGAGCCTAGAAATGAGTCAGTGAAGCTGCGCATTTTCTCTGTGAGATCCAGATTTGTTTTTGGCTGTATGAGCCTCAATTCGCCGTTCACTTGAACGATTCTTATTGGATCTCGTGGAACTCCTAGCCCTATTTCAACTTCTGGGCAAATGGGGATAAACTCCACAAAGGGAATAAGGCTCTTTACAAAATCACTTGAGATTATTTGCCCATCCCATCTGACGCTTTCGAACTCGATACATCTGCTGATAACTACTCTGGGTTTGACAAATTTTCTCAACAACAATCACATCAAGGTCAACATGTACACAAGGTTTCTAGGAATGATGATTATTCTTCTTCTTTTGTTTTTTGAAATGAAGTGCTGTAGAGTTGATACAGAAACGACGGCCCGTGGGTTTAGGACCATCATCAAAAACATGCCCAAGATGTCCACCACATGCGCGACATAGCACTTCAGTTCTTCTTCTTCCCAAACTGTCATCCCTTTCCATTCTCAAGTTTTCTTTGGACACCGGAGCCCAAAAACTCGGCCAACCAGTTCCCGAATCAAATTTTGTATCTGAAGAAAACAATTCGTTCCCGCAACCAGCGCAGGTGTATGTTCCTTTTTTCCTATGTTTAACATATTTTCCAGTGAATGGTTGTTCAGTTCCTTTTTCTCTCAGCACATGATACTCTTCTGGAGTGAGACTATTTCTCCACTCCTCCTCTGTTTTTTTTATTTTGGGTTTCATGTCCGTTCAAGGTCCTCCAAACTTTTACGCGAGGTGTGAAAAGGCATAAGGGTCCTCAAATTTTTCGAGAGATATCTATGTTATGTGGCTCGAAAGGTCTAGGAGACAAGCTTGTGCGTGTCCTTTTACCTTTACTTTTCGGTATACTTTCTTTATAATCCCCTTTTCATCAATCAAGAAGGTGGTTCGTTCCGTTCCCATGAAAGTCTTACCGTAGAGGCTTTTCTTTTTCCATACTCCATAGAGGCTCAAAGCGTTCCCTTCTGGGTCGCTGAGCAACGTGAAGGGCAAACTATGTTTTCGCTTGAACTTCTGGTGTGATTGAATGCTGTCTTTGCTTACGCCAAGGATAATTGCGTCCTCTTTCTCAAAATCTTTTGCAATGTCCCTGAACTCAATAGCCTCTTTGGTACATCCAGGAGTTCCGTCTTTAGGATAGAAGTAGAGCACTACTTTCTTGCCTCGGTAGTCACTCAAAGAGACTTGTTTTCCATCATCAGCATACAAAGTGAAGTCCGGAGCCTCTTCTCCCGCGCTAACCAAAGATAATCGCCATATACATCGTGGCATTCTTCAAATTTAAGATCTATCCTCTACAAGCGATTGGATTTTAATACTCTTTCTAAACCTAGAATTGAGAAACAACAATGGATAATCCTGTAAAGAAGGGTGTTTCTAGACACAAGTTAGCAAGAACAGTTTTCATAATCATTTTGGAAGTGCGCGCGGATGTTAAGGAGATTTCGGAGTAATCGTTAAATAATATGTTTTTTGAAGATTTCGATCAAACTTTCTCTTTCTAAGACCGCTTTATACCATGGATACATGTCCATAGTCTATTTTTTCTAGCTTTTTTTCGCAATTCGGTATGCTTAAGTATGCTTTTTTATGTCTCTTGGTCTCACGAACCTTTATATTGATGGTAAGCCTATATAGAAAGCAGATATGTCTAATAAAGGACATATTGTACATGAGTTGAACTGAAAAACTGTAGAGCAGAAATACATGAGGAAAATGAAATGCCGAACACACAAAAAATGAGGAAGGTCCAAATCAAACTCATGAGAGGCCTTCTAGACCTCGTGATCCTCCAGTTCTTGAAGGTGAACCCGATGCACGGATACCAAGTCATCACCAGGATCCGCAAGAATTTTGGGGTTTATTTCGGCCCCAGCACTGTCTATCCCCTGCTAGGCGAATTAGAAGAGAAAGGATACATAAAGAGCCAGTGGGACTTAAACAACGAACGACCTCGAAAAGTCTATTCTCTCACACATGACGGACAAAGTCTATTGAATGGCACCGAAGAATCATTGAATCATATATGCCGCAGACTTGCGAACATAGGATTGAATAGACTATCCTTTAGCAGCAAAAATAATGGCATACCAAAGAATCCCCAAAGATTATATTAGAGACCTTTAGAAACAGTAGGGCGATCAGTAAGATCAGCGCTTGTTCTCAGATTGTCTATTTCCCATTTTTTACAACGAACGGGCAAAGGTACTCTGTATTAACTCTTCCATAATCTAGGAAACTGCACAACTCAAAAAATTAGGAGTTTTGGACGCCAGTGCAATGTGTGCATTTTCTAATATAGAATTTCTGGTTTGGTAAGATTTTCAGAAATTCTATTCTTTCTCAGTTTGGCTTTTGAAAATTGAAATTCTTTGGTTTTCCCGGCGATTAAGAGTGTACAATCGATAAAAGTTATGGCAAAGTGTGTTTTTGGCATCACGTGTGCACACGCTTACGCACTGCATCTATGTATTCAACGAATATTAGGTCATCCTTTTCTGAGTAATATTTGAAATCGCTTCCAACTTTCAAGTAAAGTTGTTTCATTATTTCTGTTTCGAGAATTTTGGCCCCATACCCGAAAATCTCTTCGATAGCATTGGTAAACTCTTCAATTTTGTTGGGAATATCCTGCTTTTTTACGGTGAAATTCTTTTCCAAGTAGAAATAGATCGCGTGTTTCGATGAGTCGCCCAGTGGAGACAGCGCTGCATCTACTGCTTCCAATAGAAGCTCTTTGAAGTCGCTTTTACGCCGTGATTCTAAGATAGACAAGGTCAATGATTTAGCCTCATAGTGTAGTTTTGTAGAACTGATCGTTTGCTCTACTAAACTACATATTGTATCGTATGATTTAATATAGCTCTTATTTCCAACTTCAGCATATATCGAAACTCGATATATGTACTCAAAGAGACACTTTTCCTAGGGCCGAGCAAATAAATTTTTTATAACATCAAAATTTCACAAATATTCCCCAATCAAGAGCAACTCTAATCGATTACAGGTGTGCAGCCATGTGAAAGTAGCCCAAGTGTTCTACTTAGACCTGCATGCATTTTCGTTGTTGGAGAAATCAATCAAGTGGTGAATAAGAAGAGCGAACGGCATATTTGAGAAAGTTAACGAAGATTTGCCTAGGATTCCGTGATTTAAAGAAGTGGAAAGGTGATACCAGCGGCAGTAGAGGTTCCAATCTGCTAACAAAGAGGTCATCTTGGACCAGATTTTTCGTCTTTCCGATCATAGATCGCAAGTATCTAATTGTTTTTCAACATTTGGGACGTCGAATGTGACAAGAGTGTAGGGGGCAGGTTTAGTTTTCTATTTTTCTTGTTCTGCCAAGTATTTTAGGGAGAAGGGTTTGGTGCTTTTTCCTTTGAGGCTGATAAGAATTGTGTCGTAGCCTTCTATCTCGTCGTTCCATTCTGTTAGGTACTGTGAAAGGAAATCAGAAAAATCTGTGTAATCCTTGTGCATAGAAATCATCACTCCATTTTTTCCCATTCCTTCGGCTCTAGCTGCACATATTACACTTGGTTTTGCCATCGTCGATTCTCTCGCTCTTTCAAATAACTCAGGCTTCATTCTTGTCTTCGTACAAGTTATTGCCATGAGCTCGTACCCCATTTTCACGAAATCAGGTATCACAGTAAATTCCTTTATGATTCCCTCCCTAACGAGTCTACTTCTAGTCCTGCTCACAGTCGGCTGCGACACACCTAGAACCTTAGCTAATTCCCTATCACTCCGCTTAGAATCCTTCAACAACTCAAAAAGAAGACGCAACATTCCCTTTTTCATTTGAAACAACTTCTTTGAATGATTTAACTTTTATTTAAATTAATACACATATATATTTTTTCATCATACTGATTCTCTTTTCGGAGTCCAATTTTTTCTCTAACATTTTGTATTATTAGAACAGGATCAAAAGCCATTCTTTATCTAGACAATAAGTGACTAGAACAATTTTAACGTTATCTCAGCAAGAAAAATTGTCATTGATTCAAAAAAATATTACAATCTTCAGAAATCTTTAATAACGTCTTGTGCTTCAAAAGTTAAACGGTTATTAAAATGGTCAGTGAAGCAAAAGGAAGACTATTCCGAAGAAAAGACGGCAAGTATCTGTTGTACGTTCCAAAAGACCTAGCTGAGGATAGCATGTTCCCCTTCAAAGCAAATCCAGCGATTAAGGTCAAAATCAACTTCGAAGTCGGAGACGATAAATTAACCATAACGAAATATGAAGAGGAACCCGAAGATTAGCTTTCTATAGCAGCGCCGATTGGTTTCAATGCTGCAAAACCATGATTTGAGCCCCCTCCAGTAACCCTCAACAAACTGGCGATTCTACTTGCCTCAAAACCTAACCAGGTACCCATATAAGGCCGAAAAATAACAAAAATCTTAACACTGCCATCAACCTTAAATATGATTATGATTCTTGCAGCTGCTTTAGTCAGTCATATAAAGACAATCCTAAGAACCAATACGTTAAGTGTTAACTTGCAAAATTTTAGTATTATGTAGGGTCCGCGCAAGATAGGTTTCTAACAAGAAAATTACGGAAAGGTAGATTAACATCCAAGCTATGAAGAAGAATTCGCCATAAAATTCATGGAAAGTCGTAGCGATTTCTGGTCCGCTGCCAACCCCAGCTACGAGGATCGTCACTATTCTTAGAATATTGATGAAGAAAGTTCCAGCTGCACCCACCACGACATAGCATATCTTTCTTCCTAGAGGAATGTAGGTGCCCTTGAGGAACAGCAGAATCATAAAGGAATATATAAAAAGGCTATGGACCCCCGCACAAGACCAAGAAATGATGGCAGAATAGGAGTTCTCCCCGCCAGTCTCCGCAACCGATAGCCCCAATCCACTTTCCCCGGCCGAAAATATTTGAGTCTCATAGCCTAAAAAACCTAAGATAGAAGCAGCTGCAGAAACTGTCATTGGAACAAAAGCCTGTAAAATCGTTAGGGTTCCATACGGATAGAAAGTGTCAAGCGTATAAAAGATGCCTACAGCTCCCAGAAAGAAGAAAGAAAGAGTAAAAACCTTCAGTCCCTGAATCCCATACAACAACCAAATTGATGCAACAAAGAAGACTGTAAATAAGAGATATTCGAAGGAGAAAAGCCAAGAAACGTCTAGGAACCATCTACCATAACGCTCAAAGGGCACACCAAGGATCGTTCCCAACTCCAAAACACCACCTCTCAAACCGAAAACAAATACACTCAACACATACAAGGTTGGGAGGATCAAGCCTACTGCCGCCACCATCATCTTTTTGGTCCAAAAGAGGCTACGCTCTTCTCTTAGTCGCTCACACCCAAGGATAAACTCCAAGAAAAATAACCAGAGAAAGAGAAGATAAGGGGCTCTACCTTTCCACATATAATCAAATGAAAGTGGGTCAAGCAGGTAAAGCACTAGAAGCGGCAAAACAAAAGAGGCAAAAAGAAAAGCATTCAGCAAGACAAAAGAAATGCCCATTTCAGAAAGAAATTTCTTAATCCTATCGACTAATGACCTTAACATAAGGTGCTTACACCTTGAACACATACTTTTACAGATTAGACACAGACCTTTGCGGTCTTAAGGTTCTTATGATTTGCGGAAGAAACTCCCACGGAATCCATGCGCGCGCAAGTTGAATAGAGAGTATCCTTCATAATTCACTTGCAATCTTAGGGAGGCCCTCACCATAAGATTTGGAATTAGTCCTTCTTCACATCATACATAAGGCCTAATAGTCTCTGTGCGATACAAACGTCAGTAACGAGTGGAAAATCTAAACTTAAGTGACGGTTTCATTCCAAAATATTAGTTTTCTGTATCTCGACGCGTTACTGTAATCTTTGCCATTTTCATAAATTATATCCAGCTCAAGTATGTAATCTTCCATCAATGTGTTAGCGTCATTCCATATTTTGTTCGAAAGTTCGTCTGCTTCCCACAACCCCCAAATCGTATCAGTTGGTCCACGAAAACCATAGCCGTAATCTTTTGGAAGAACATAGGCTACTCTGTCACTCATCAGATCAATAACTCGAGGGTTACTGTTTGCGTAACGCCAAAACTCTCTTAAAGCTTCCAAGTGTTCTTCCTCCAAAATTCCATAAGTTGAAACCTTTGGATAATTGAAAACCACGATATATTTTGCTCCAGCATCGTAGGCCAAGATCAGATCGTTGTAAAGCTCTTCTCCTGACTCTATGTACGGTGGATCCCAATATGTCCAAGTAATCATTACCCCCCAATCTTTATCGTGCATCTTTGCTGCGCCTCTGTTGAGTGCAACATTCAGCAGTCTGCTGTGGTTCCATCCAAACTCGCAGAGAACTACATCAACCCCGGTTTTGTAGTCAAACCAGTAGAGAGCATAGTCAGAGTTAAACAGGGAGAACTCACTATCCAAAATAGGGTAACTTGGAATATTCTTCAAATATTCATTCAACTGCCAAACAAACTTGTTGGCTGCATCCGTGTAGTTACCTGCTTCTTCCACCAGCATATAGGGATCACGATCTATTTGGCGCCCTCCAGCTTCGTCACCAGCGTACACTCCTAGAAAACGGTCACCCCATCTCTGCCTAGCATCTTCGACCCATCGAGTCTGATTAGAGTCTTCAGTTGGATGCGTATAAACAATGAAGTAAAGCTCACTTTCGTAGACGTACTGGCAAACCTCGTTGAGTTTCGTAACGTTAAAGGTTATCCCTAAGCTGCCTATTACAAAAAGATTCGTATAGGACTTGACCTCGTCAACGAGTCGTTTAATGTCCTCTACACCATCATAGGCAGCATCAACACCGAAGAAAAAGGCAGGCTCCGAGGAATCCTTCAAAAGATTAATGCCTAAAAATAGAAGAAAGATGAGCATGGAAGCGAGAAAAACAGCTAGAATCGCTTTATACTTCATCTACCTCACAATTCAACTGATATTCAGGTTTACCAAATTTAAGTAATATGCACTGCCCCGACGATGTATTCTTGATATTTTAAAAAAAAAGCTGAGGCGTGCGAATTTTGTGCCTTTTTAGTATAATAGTGCGTGGATCTTGTTTCCTTCTCCGGCTAGTTGGAAAGCACTTTCCAGTTCCCTAAAGTATTTGAGTACGGTCCTACCTCTTTCTGTGGCCATGTAAACTATTCTTGTTTTGTTTCTTTTCTTGCGGATAATTTGTTCTTCAATGAGGTTCTGTTGTAGTAAGAAATCCAAGTATTGTTTTAGAACGCTACAGTTTACATTGGCCTTATACATTATATGAGTGAGCTTTAATGGTCCACGGCGAGAGAGAATTCTAAGGATGTCAACATACATTTCCAATTTTGATCTTCTCATATTCAACACACTACATCTTACATATTCCGCTCATTGAGCCTATGAGCCATGCAGCGTCTCTGCTTTTAGCTCTCGTTTTTTCTTTTTGATTAGCCACCTTAAATGAAAAGAGTAAAGGTTCATCTTTTGAATGCCTAAAAATCATGCTTCCTCCCTTATTGTAGGTGCCTAAGTAGTTACAACAATTACGCCTAAAAGGCTTGTTAAGTGCCAAGGATATGTTAGCCCAATATGTTCATTGAGGATAAACAAGCCAATGCCGAAGAGAAGTGTCATGTGTAAAAGAAATTGACCACAAGCGGGAGAAGAAGATTGCCGTAAACATGCAAAAATGCGCCCTTTCATCCATGCAAGATTTTTGATTTTTGTTCTGAGAAAGTGTTAGCTTCAAAATAGCGGTAACCATCAAATCAAGCTTGAAATTCGATTATCTTTATATTGCATTTTGTATTGTGTTGTTAATGGAAAAGCGTTTGTCGCATCTTTGTCACGCTCAACTGTGATCACATATGGCTTTCATCCACTTCAACTACGCGCTAACTGAAATTCTCAACCTGGGCAAGCTGCTCCAGTGTCTAGCGCAATGTAACCAATGAAAAGTTAAGGTTTTCTGGCAAATTAATCAGCTTAAACATACAAATCGTATTATATGTTCATGTATTTTCTAGATAGGATATATGTCATAAACTGAAATAATTGAATAATATATTGGTAAGAATTGGTTTTCATAGAGAGCCAAAATGAATCTTATCCAACTTCTCCTATCAGAAAGTCTGAGAAACAGAAATCCCCAAATAGAACTGCAAGTTTCAGACAAAAGACTGCTGCGCACAGCCAGTGAAGACTTGATGAATTATTTTATGTTTCACTGGAAGATGACGAGCCAAGAAATAACTCAACTTGAATTTAAAGAACGGATCCGCAGATATCTTATTGAAGAACCAGAAGAACTCAAAGAGTTTTTGAAAATCTGGTCCGGACTTTGGATGAAAAAATGGAATGAACGGGTTAAGCCTGTCACAGAGACCATAGAATCTCAACGTCTAGAGAAAAATCGCAAAAGACTAAATCAAGCTGAACCTTTATGGAACCAACTTAGAAGCCGAACCCAAATCAAAGACATTATTACAGAAGCTCTAATTAGAAATGGAGAAATCTGTGGAACATCCATCCTAGCTGAATATCTACTCAAAACCGAATTGGCGTCAAGGATGGAAAGAAGAAATCCCACAAATTCGCTTCAAGATCTTTTAGACATCACGAACAAAGCGCTAAAAAGAGCGAGAAATCTTTCTCGAACTAAGGGAAAAACAATCTTTATCATAACCAGGAAACCACGCCTCAAATAGCAGCAAAGCGTGGACCTTTAGTCTTAATTTCGTAAAAATTGGTCTTTTCCCATAACTGAGAGGTTCTCTATTCAAGTTCGATTATTGGTGGTTTCTTCCAAGCATGTTTACGCTTGAATTCTCTAAAATGTTTACCTATCCATCCTTTCAAATCGACTGGTATCTTATGATCTCTTTCTAGATGTTCTTTTCTCTGCTCTCTCGGAATGGTTAGACCGCAGTATTTACATTCTATCAACAGTTTTCCGGTCATAGGATAATAACCTCTACAAGTTTCACTACTTTTCTAGCTGGATACTCGATTAAAGTTTTTGATGCTATATTGGTTAATGCAGTTGAGTTCAGTCCAAATCACCTACCTGGCAATTGCCCTCCTAAATGCGCGCGCAAGAATTGATGATGTGTAAACAACATTAGTTAACTTGGTTTTATTATCCCGTCTTTCATCATTATTTTTCTTTCTGCATAGCCGGCAATATCTTTTTCATGGGTGATGACAATAATTGTGGTTTTTGTCTCTTCATGGAATTTTTTGAGTAAATCCATGACTTGTTTTCCGGGTGTTGAAATGAGGCAACAATGAATAGGTTTGGAATATGAAGCCCATCTCCAACAGCCTAGACTTGGACTTGGCAGAATCACTTAATTCATGAAGGTTTTTCCCGCGAAACAGTACAACTCCATAATCGGGTTTATCGAGACCTGCGATGCAATTTAAGAGAGTTGTTTTTCCTGCCCCAGAATTTCCTAAAATCGCAACAA
>CAYFWY010000003.1:0-40859 GCA_964346895.1 uncultured Candidatus Bathyarchaeia archaeon
TTTTTCTCTGTCTACCTTTCCTTAAAGAAGTTCTCTATTTCTTCATCGCTCACATCTATTGTGCTATCAACATAGAGTGCGCACGCATGCTTCATACTTGCCCAAGGGTCTTCTTTAAGAATTGGAAAACGGAGAGTGCCGATTCTTTGTCGGCTCTGATGCCCGTTGTTGAGCCTAACAAGCATATACCTTTCCATCCACGTATTTTTGCTAGTCCCAATAGTAAGCCTGTTGCTCCCATGATTCTTCCTTTGTCATAGATGATGGCGCCTTTATCCACATTTTCTGAAGCAAGTTTTTCAGAGGTAGCAGCTATGTATACTTCGCCTCCTGACTGTGGTGTTGGCACTCCACCCATTGTGACTATGAACTTGCATCCGTATTTCTCTGCAAAATCTAGAATTTCGTCGCATAGATCATAGTGGGCCAACAGATCTTCCACGGAAGGCTGCGAATCTCCTATTAGGATAATGAACTGGTTCTTTTCAGTCGAGGCTGTGTAGAATTCGTAGCGGGGTGGACGGCAGATTCCATCCTTGTTCACAGTCACGTAGTCTGGGAAGGATGGGGAGTATAATTCGGCGAAAACTTTGGCACGGGTGAATCCGATGAGGAACTGTGCTGCAATCTTTCCCACGTTTCCAAATCCAGGAAGACCCTCCACAAAGATTGGTTTATCTAATTTTGGTTCGAAGAAATGGCGGAAGTAAGGTTTGTCCATGGATTCACCTAACCGTTAATGGATTCGGTAGACTATAGATTTTTCGCAGCATCGCCTGATGCGAGCGCGGTAAAGAAAAAGAGAAAAGCAAAAGAACTTGGAAACTTTGAGGTCAAGTCTTGATTCACACTTCATAAAGGCTAAGTCTCCATGAAGATGAAATATACGAGTTTGGAAACCGCGTTCAATTCGATGTTTACGTGAAATAAACACTCTTATCGTTTGGAGTTGGAGAAATTGGCAGGAACCTCGGCAGGGGAAATAATTGCCATTATCGCATTCATGTTTATAGGAATCACGATTGCCACACTATGGTTCGCATATTCCGCATCGAAAGTAAAAAGCAGAAAAGAGCTTCAAGAAAGGAAGATGCAAATCATAGACAGACATTTCAACGAAATGGTGAGAATTGAATGTCCATATTGCAGGACAATCTACGTATCCAAGGAGCCAAATTGCCCGAATTGTAGAGCCAGCACCCAAAAGATAATTTTCCCAGAAATTCCGGAATAGCGTGCGCGCAAACTGAGAAAGAGTGAGAGTAGGGCTCGTGGAGTATTTATAATTTTTCGGAAACAATATTGTTGCGACTAAAGCTTGTGGAGGCGAGTCCGCTTAAAATGCCACAAGCGTAGAAAACCTCTTATTCATCAACTCTGAGTTTATGCCGTGAATCCTAATGTCGCAATTTGAAAATGATCTCGAAGTTTTATGTAATCTAGCAAAAGAACTTGGGGCGACAAACGCTGTTTCCTTTGATGCTAAAGGTGTTGTCGTTGATGAAAGAGTTCGATTGAAGTGTCTTGTACCACTCTGCGACGACTACGGCTTAAATCTGATGTGCCCTCCCTACGTGATGAGTGTGCAGGAATTCAGAAAAGTGTTAGCCAAGTATACTTGGGCAATTCTTATTCAGATTGAAGTGCCAATAAAAGCTGAAATGAAGAAGGAAATAAGGAAGGCTAGTGACGTAGCAGCGCTGTACAAAAGCGCCCAGTTCATGGATAGCTATAAAAAATCGTTTGATCCCATCAAATTGAAGCTACATCACATAATCAACAAAGTAGAGGCTAAAGCATCTATGTTAGGATATCGTTTTGCAACTGGCTTCAAAGCTGGATCCTGCAAGTTATGTCCTGAATGTGTAACAAGGAATTCGAAAGAATCCTGCAGAAATCCCTTCAAATCCCGACCAGCTATGGAAGCTGTCGGAATTGATGTTTTCAAAACGGCAGAAAACGCAGGTTTGCCTTTTGATATTCCTGTAAAGAACAAGGCAGTATGGAATGGACTTGTTCTGGTCACTTAGTCGCGTGTAAAATGCGGTGTGTGGGTCAAAATTTGATATACACACAATTCTGTTTTCCATATTCTTGGATTCGCAGATTACATGCAAGGAGAGGCAATCTAATATGTTTTCTCGAAGGATAATTCGAAGAGGTGAAGATTTTGTCTGAATTGACCTTGGAGAAAGCCTTGAAATTCGCGTTGAATATGGAAGAAGAATCGATAGGACTTTACACTTCAGCGCAAGATAAGGTTCTGAATCTCAGCTCCAAGGCGTTACTCCGTGATCTTGTGAGCGAGGAAGAAAAACATAAGAAGAAGATTCTGGAGGCAATGAGAGATCCAGAGAAAGTAAGGGAGATTGGATCCTTGCAGACGAAAATCCAAGATCTTAAGATTGTGGACTATCTGGAGGATGTTTCTCTGTCGCCTGATGCGGATTATCAACAAATACTAATCTACGCCGCGAAGAGAGAGAAGACCACTCATGATTTCTACATGGAACTGAAGGGAAAGTACAAGGGCAAGCAAATTGGAAGGATCTTCGCTAAACTCGCTCGGGAAGAGTTAAAGCACAAGTTCATGCTTGAACAAGAATACGATAGCGTCGTACTAGAGTGGATGTAGGTTTATACTAGCCAACTAGCTCTCGCGTGCGCATTTTACTTTTTTCTTTTTAACTCTCGTTTTTGAATTTTCATTATCTCAACTGAATTTATTTTTATAATCCGTAATATGCAAGTCACGGCGCTTCATCGTCAATTAATCCGAAATTTTTGTCTTCCCAAGCGTTGTCTAATAAGGAATACCAGAAGAACATTGCAACTTTTCCTTCAAAATATTCTAGACGCGCGCCTAGTTGCAAGAAACGTAGAAAAAATGGGAGGAAAAGAGGTTGCCAAGAGTATTGAGGATCGTCAAGAGGCTAAGAGTATAGTGTTTTCTTTGATCTTCTTTTTAGGAGGGCGACTGTACCAACAATTGCAACTAATGCTACCGCCGCGATAATTATGATGCCCCCGAAGTTAGGGGTAGCTGGGACGGTGTGTGGTGCAAAGTAGATTGTTTGTATTGGGTCATGTTCTATGGCGTAGCCGTCGTAGGTTGGATATGAGAGTATATAGAAGTAGTCTGCGTAGGTCATGTTTAGTAGTTGGTTCTTAGCTTGTTCGTAGAGCGATTTATCCATATGTGCTAGAGCTAGGGGAATGTACCTCATTAGGAAGGTGTGTAAGTTGAATATGGGGTTTCTTGCGAAGCCGTTTCTATCTGCTAATCTTGGAACAACCGGGTAATTTTCCCTTGTTCCTGATGTGTGATTGTATAACGTGTAGGTGTTTTTACTTCTAAAGTCTAGATCAGACACCCTCTCACCCTCATCCGAGTAAGTTGATATGATGTTGTTAATGACAATCATTTCGTTGCCTTGAACTTCTTGTCCGTTGACATTGCTGTTTGTCAGGTGGTCGAGGATCGCTGAGGCTTGGAAGAAGACCATGCTCATGCTTATTCCATTTCTTTCCAAGAAACCGTGGATGTTCTCGTTTGAATAGATTGTGTGGTTAAGGCGGTAACATCCGGTATTGTTGTAATGCACCACTATTGGAATAAACCAGATCCAGTTGTCTATGACCCAGAGATCTGTCATTGCGCCGATTTTGTAGGTGCTCTCGATCTTTGCAGTTTTATTCTCAGGGTTAAAGATCAAATCATAGGTGAAGGTTAACTCTTCATAGATGCTGATTGCTACGGGCACACTCTTGTGGGACGCGTTGTCTGGGTCTATTGTCACGCTCCACCACAACGCAGTAAGGTTTGTGTACGTCATTCCCCAGTTCCATCTGTTCTCTTCAGGATGTGTTAGGTCTATGGTTTTTGTTTTGCTGTTCAGGGCTGGTGCGTCTGTCGATAACAGAGAAGAGAGGTCGAAGCCCATGCTGAAGGATGCATATAGTGTATCGTTTCTGTCCGGTGAGCCAGTGTGGATTGTGGTTTGCTCGGTCTCGTTGTAGGCCATGAGCATTATATATGAGGATGCTGAGACCATGTCTCTCTTCTGGTTTTCAGTTTTGTAGTGGAGCATACATGTCTGGATTGGTAGGGTTACAGCGAGTTTTCCGAAGCCCATTGTTATGTTTGACAGGCCTGCATAGAGCATCTGCACTCCAAGATGATTTACGTAGGTCATGTAGAGGTATGCGTGAGCACCTGGTGGTGGTCGAGGTTTCCCATTAACGGTAGCATAGACATCAACGTACTCGAGGTAATCTACAGTCTTAGACCAACTTTTCTTACCGAAATCTTCCGGATCAAGATAGTCCACGACGGCAGATGCGGGTGTAACCGAAGGTAATATGAGTAGGAGGGCTATGATTGACAAGGCGATTATGTGATCTTTTCTCTTCAATTGTCCAGAGCACATTTTTGATGCGGTTGACACGATAGATAGCATAATTTATCACCGTTTGTTCTATTATTATCTTATTATATCGTAAGACTCAATAAATATTTTGTGGATTACCCATACTCATAAACCACAAAATCAATTACACGCTCTTTCACAAATAAACTACCCAGCGCGCACAAGCCAGACTAATGGTACGACACAATAAGTTGTGGGCACCTACCTCCCCAATCTCCACCTTTTAGGCAATATGAGCCTGCTTTCTTATATACACAGAATCTCTGCAATCTACCACTGATCGGAAGCCCACACCTATACACTCGCTTTTTTCCTCTTAAATTGGATTTCCATTGTGGCCTAATTGATTCTTTATTTCCCTTCTCAGTAGAACTTTTTCTGATCTGTATGCAATCCCTTTTAATCTTTGTTCCCTTTCTCGATGTCTCCCTCGTCATTCAAATCATCGTATATCTCAATTCTGTTTCTTAAAATCTTTAAGAGATTAAAATTAATACGAAGAATCATTATCACAAATGTGAAAAGATGTTTACTTCAATCAAGTATTACGCGCGCATAGAGCACTCTAATGCTCTACTTTTCTTGGCATCGTTTTTGCCTGTTCAACCCATTCTTTAACCTGATTGCGTGTTGGAGTTCTGCGTACAAGCTTCTTTTTATCGTTAATCTCTATGATTTTAGCGTGAAGATTCTCTGGGTTTCTTCGAGAGAGTTCAACTACGGTGTCAACTCCAGCTTCTTCTAAGAGGTCTGAATACTCTTCGCCTACTCCCTTAATCCTGAAGAGATCCGCCAAGTTAACCCATTCAAGAATCAGTTTCTCTGAGATTCCCGTCTTCTCAGCAAGCTCCTTCCTTCCTTGTCGAGTTGAACCTGCATCCAGTAGATCCTTGGTTGTCCCTATTCCTTCCTCTTTAAGTTTCTTTTTGTATGTAGGTCCAATTCCTTCGATTTTCTGTATTCTCACCGAACGCACATGGATTTCGCTAATTTCCTTCTTTTTTTCAATTTTGGGCGCCCCGGGCGCGTGTTCCACTTTAATTGCTACTTCTTTTGGACCCCGCGATCTGTCGTAGACCATTTTCGCTACAGAGAATATGACCCAGATAATTAGGCCATAGGTTACTCCGTTTATTATACCATTGACTAAAAACTCGTATTCTGTCCCTTGAATATCAGGAATCAACTCTTGTAATACCCAGAATCCAGGAGGTAAATTAATGACAAGCGAGATTACAAGAAACAGAACGAAAACGATTACAAAGATTACTCCTCCAATCATCTCCTCACCCCATTCCCCCTCGTCTGTAATTAGTTGATAAAAGCTTTTCCATTTCTAGTTATTGATACAAAGTTTCATAAAACAATATCCTTGTGCGCGCTCTATGATTCATTAATAGCTAATCTGTGGCTGGGAATTGCTTCCTAATCTTGTACACGCCGATTTTTCCCCTTTCCTAAGAATAACAAAATAATATTTGTTTAGTGGTGATAACAGCTGCCATTGCGCACGCATATTTGAGAATTGGTGTGACTATGTCTCTAGGAGATATTATACGCACATCAAAATAGAAGTTCATAAGGTATGTCTTCTCTCTTAAATGCGTGGGCAAGTTCTATTTTCTTCCGGTCAAAGAAGTAGTTGGTTCTTGCATATTCCAACTCATACCTTCTGTAAACCCAATCTGCGTGATGGTAGTTCATCCTATCGATCAGCACATAGTCTACTTTTCCGTTTAGTGGCGCCACCAAGCCTTCGGCATTTGGAAGTATTGGTGCTATCATCGCGAAGGTCCTAATACCTGCAGAATGCAGTTTATCCAACGCTTCAATTCTTTCTTCGACCAATGGTGTATTCGGTTCAAAATACTTTTTTATTTTCCCATCAGCTGTAGTAATCGTGAATCCAACTTCGATATTGTTGAATCTTCTTAGCAATTCCAAGTCGCGTAACAAAAGTGGCGATTTCGTTTGAATTGTAACAGGCCAGTCATGTTCCAACAAAATTTCGAGACAACTTTTCGTCAGTTTATATTTTTTCTCAAGGGGTTGGTAAGGATCACACACTCCGCTTATCCAGACTTTTCCAACTCGTTTCTTTTCTATTTCATGTTGCAACAAAATCGGTGCATTAATCTTCACGTCAACAAACTTACCCCACTCTTCCTTATGGTCTGTGAACCTCTTCATGAATCGTGCGTAACAATAAGTACAACCGTATTCACAACCAACGTAAGGATTAACTGTGTAATCAGAAACTTTCGATTTAGACAAAACGGTTTTTGCTTGAACTTCTTTGACGATCATAAGATATCATCAACTGAAGTACACAAACTTCTGGGACCTGTTAAGGTTACCTATATTCTCAATGAGCACATTGCGCGCGCCTCATTTACTGGGTTGGAAGTCATTGTTGATGCTCAAGACGATGGCGATACTGGTCCGGTGTCATAAGGGAACCGAACGCTCTCTCCACCACCTCGCTTAAAGCGGGGTGAATGTGCATTCCATAGATTATCGGCTTTGCGCTCTGTTCAGGTGTATACATTAGGTTAATTATTTCCTGAATAAGAACGGAGGCGTAGGGCCCAATTATGTGTGCCCCCAAGATTTTCATGATTTCCTTCTCGACGATGACCTTAACAAAATAATCCTTTACATCCATTGCCTCTCCCTTAGCTGTATCCTGATATCTCTGGATCCCAATCAGAATGTTGTCTTCGCCATATTTTTCTGTTGCTTGCTTCTCTCCAAGTCCGACGCTTGCAATTTCGGGATATGTGAAAACGGCATGTGGTATGGCGTGATAATCGCCCTTTATCATCCTTTTCAGTATAGCATTGTAGTATACAACGCGGGATTCATAGTTTGCCGCGTGCTTGAAGAGGTATCTGCCATTAGCGTCACCTAGGGCCCAGACATTTGGTTGCGAGGTCTCTAGATACTCGTTGACGCTGATCCATCCTCTTGTGTCTATTTCTATTCCCCCTCTTTCAGGATGAAGGATATCTGTGTTCGGCCCTCTTCCCGTAGCGATTAGTATTTCGTCTGCTGTTATTTCTTTTTTTTTTCCATTTTCTCTGTCGATAGCAACGAGTCTTTTCTTGCCTGTAACTGTTTCTTCTGCCTCAAGCACCTCGTGGTTGGTATAAAGTGTCAAGTGTTTTTCCAGCTCTCTTTTTGCCAGTGCTGACACTTCAGGTTCTTCTTTGGGGAGGAACAGTGGGTTTCTGCCGATTATGGTGACTTTCGCTCCCATGGCTGAGAAGAAATGGCCATATTCTGCAGCTATGTATCCTCCGCCTACTATTGCAATGCTTTCTGGAAGTTGGGTCATCTTGAGAACTGTGTCGCTTGTATGATAACCTATTTTTTCCAGCCCCTTTATTGGAGGTATTGTAGGTTTTGATCCTGTGCATAGGAATATCATCTTTGATGTTATGGTTTCATCGCCAACCTTCAGCGTGTATGGGCTAACGAATTCGGCTACAACTGGATAATAGTCTATGTTTTCAGACTGGTAAAGCCCCTCACGTATCATATTTATGTCCTTGTGGATGAGGGTCCTCATCCTTTCCATGACCTTTTTAAAATCTATCTTCTTCACGTCGATATCTATACCGAATTTCCCCGCTCTTCCTATTGTTCTCACCAACTCAGCAGGATACAACAAAATTTTTGAAGGTATGCAACCTCGGGTTAGACAAATCCCACCCGGCGCATCCTTATCTATTACGGCAATCTTAATGCTTGGGTTCTCTTGAATCACAACATCCACAACATTCATGGCAGAACCCGTGCCTATTACGATCAAGTCGTATTCTTTCACTTTGAGGCACCTACATTGCTAATATAACGGTAGTACTCAAATGTGCGTGTGTTAAATATTTAACATTATGTCAATGTTGCGCCACAGTCACATAAATTTTGAAGTTACTATTTTAAATGAAGTCACCCAGTCTATCTTCTCATAAGAAAGCGAAACCTATGTGACAATCTTTTGCGGTTTCTTTAGTCTTCTACGGTATGCCCCTAGAAAGACTATCGTGGTCACCATTATCAAGAGCGTTATCAAAATTTCTGGGCGCAGAAGTAATCGAGTAACGTAGTCTAAGGGAGTTTGAGATCGAGGAGGCGGAAGATCTACAACCGATATTGGCATGTAATGATAGGAGATGGTTGATGGCAGAGTGACTGAAGATTCTGGGGGGCACGTATTTGGAGAACTGAACTGGGTGGAATTTGACATCCATTCGAAAACCTTGGAAAGTGCGTAGACATCAAGCGAGGAAAGCGCATAAACAGTCTCTCTATAGGAGACCGTATAATACATTATGTCGCCAGGATAATTGCTGTGATTCAGACCTAACGTATGCCCTATTTCATGGAGAATGAGGTTTTGCATGTCAACCTCCGTCATTACATGACCACTTGGAGCTCTTCCGGCGATTATGATCGTGTTTTTTGTTATTATACAGGGCGATTTGACTAATGCTTGGGATTGACCTATAGCCTGTTCGCTTATGCAACACTCTGTCCAAATAATGTCAATGTCGAAACCAGGGGCTGTCTCTTGAATTATTGTTGGAACTATTCTAATTCTCGAGAGATGTGCAAAATCTGTATAGTTGGAAGCAAATTCCTGGATTGCATGATTCCACTCAGATATGGCACGAATTGACGCGTAGAGATAGTACGGTTTCCACCAAGACTCATTCTCAGGTGGAGCTATACGGACACTTATAGTCGAATGATCCCATGTATTCCCCAGAAGATCCAAGGAATATTGTTCCTGTGCCTCTGTCTCTCTGAAATCAGAAACTAAAAACGTCAAGCTCAGAATCAGTAAGACCAACAAGATCTTTTTCATTTTTCTAGCACGCCCAATGCGTGCGTAGAAAGTTTGACAACGCGCACGTCATTTTTATTATCATATTCTCTATTGCAACCGCTTCAGTTAAACTAAACGGTTCTTGAAAACTACTCGTGGAGGTTACTTGGATCTTCTCCTTGCGCGCGCATGCATAAGACGCAGGAAATCTCCTTTATCTGCGAACAACATAGTTGTTGAAGAATGAATATTGGAGATGAAACATGGAGCATTAACTGTTACTGTTGCATTACAGTCACATAACTTTAAGAGCACTTCTACTAGAAACGATATGGGGGCGGAGATAAAAATATGACCTCAATAGACTCTGTTGAAATCGATAAAAGAAAGCCGCTGTTTCAACTATTCTTCCTGGAAAACAATGAAAATCAGGGCGTGACGGTCGAAGAAGTAGAGAGGATCGATTTTGGAGAAGTAGAGAAACATCTTGAACAAGGAGAGTCAGTTTTTATTACGCTCAAGCGTAAGGGGAAAGTGGAAACGAGTCTAATTGAATGGGAGCATGAAGAAGAATCGTGGTATTTCTCTCATATTTGAGTTTGGGTCGTCAGAAATAGGACTGGCTTTATCTCTATTTTCAATAGCCTGAGAAATTCTCTTTTTTGATCTTCTCTTGAGAGATATTGAGATTTTTAAGGAGGTTCTCCATGGCTTCAACCATTGCTGGAGGACCACAAGTATAGAAGGTCCTTTCCTTGTAGTCAGGTATTTCCTTTATTATCTTTTCTGCATTTATTCTTCCTGTGTAACCAGTCCAGCTTTCGCTTGCCTCACCGATTGTGAACACAACTTTAAAATTCTTATTTTGTTCTTGCATTTTTTCAAGTTCTTTCCTGAAAACAATTTCTTTTTCGGTGTTGTTTCCACATAGTAGTGTAATCTTAGTGTCTAGACGCCTGTCCGTGCAGTATCTACAAATGCTCCTTAGAGGTGTTATTCCGATGCCTCCTGAAAGCATACCAATTTTTTCGATTTCTCCTTCGAAAGTGAAGTTACCGTAGGGACCAGCGATTCTCGCCCAGTCACCCGCCTTCAGAGCGTCCAAAGCGTCAGAAAACCAGTGCCCAGTAAGCTTCTTTGTAAATTCTATAAAATCTCTTTCTGTAGGACTACTTGAAATTGTGAAATGCTTTCGAGCCTCTTCTTCCCCAATTTTTATGGTGATAAACATGAACTGCCCGGCTTTGTAGTCAAAAGATGGAGGTCTGGGAAATCGAAAACTCTTCACATTAGGCGTACGTGATACAATTTCCTTTACCTTTGTCTCAAACTCCATATCCATCATCTCAACACACGTTAATGCGCGCGGGATTCTTGCTTTTTTTCAGTTAGTTTTGTACGTGCACATTCTAATTTGGAACCTTGGAAACTTTTGAATATGTGTGACTGTTGCAAAACAGCAACATGATTTTAAATATCTAGTTTCGGTAACTCTTTATCGGCTGGGGTTATTGATGGATAAAATTAGAGGGAGAGATAAGAGGTTGTACATCGCTTTGTTTTTGATATATACCACGATTACGAGTTTTCAAATCCAACATGTATTGGCTGATGTACCAAGTATATTAGGCGTCGAACCTTGGACAAGTGGAACTGCCACCGTTTTGAATATTACGGTTAGACATTCTTTCCCTACAAGCAGTCATTATGTGGATAAAGTTGAAGTTGAAACAGATGAAAATGTTATTGGCGTCGACCTTACACCTCAATCAACAGTGACTTTTGTTGTGCAACACAATATGGGAGAAGTAGCGGATACTCCTACAGTTGAAGCCCGAGCACGTTGCAACTTACATGGCTGGAGCAGCTGGTCTGAACCTATTGAAGTTCCTGAGTTCTCAACAATTGCTCTGCTCTTGATCTTGATAACTATCTCAATTGCTGTCATATTCTTGAGAAAAAAAGCGCAGAGTTACAAATATGAAAAAAATTTGAAAATCGCCTAATGCTTGTGCCGTTTGAAAGATTTGTATGCAAACGACAGCAAGGCTTTTAGAGATACTTATCTCACATGCTTAAGAGAAGGCAGAGGTGAAAAATGGGACTTTCTAACGCGTATAGGCGCGCGAAAAAAGTTAAGGAGCCCCTTACATTAGGTGTTGACCTTGGGGGCACCAAAGTCAAAACAGCTTTAGTAGACGGCAATGGTCAAACCTTGTTAATCCAAACGTATTCAACGCATCCGGAGAAAGGTCCGCAGGGGATAGTTGCCGACCTCATAACCTGCATAGATGGATTACTCCATAAAACGAGACAAGAAGTTCAGGCTATTGGAATTGGCATAGCCGGACAAGTAGATTTTGAAGGTGTTGTGCACTTCGCTCCAAACCTGAAATGGAGAAATGTACCTCTGAAGGAGAAACTAGAAAAGAACTTAGGAATACCTGTGGTGGTTATTAATGATGTACGCGCTGCGACTTTGGGCGAATGGCGCTTCGGCTCAGGCAGGGGAGTGGACGACTTGGTCGTTCTCTTTGTTGGCACCGGCATAGGCGGGGGCGTTGTAAGTGGCGGAAACTTGATGGTGGGTTGTAGTAACACTGGTGGGGAACTTGGGCACATCACTATCGTGTTGGGCGGACGAAATTGCCGTTGTCGCAACGTGGGTTGTTTGGAAGCTTATGCTGGTGGTTGGGCGATATCTGAACGTGCGCAAGATGCTGTTCGTGCGGATCCAAAGGCTGGTGCGCGAATAATATTTTTGGCTGGAAGCATTGAAAAGATAACGGCAGCGACTGTTAGCCAAGCCCATAGGCAAGGAGATGATCTGGCACGCAAGCTGGTAAGAGAAACTGGGCAATATCTTGCTGCAGGAGTAGTTGGAATCGTAAATGCATTTAATCCATGTCTCCTAGCGCTCGGGGGAGGAGTGATTAATGGTTTACCCGAACTCGTTCACATTGTGAAGAGGGTTACTCGAAGGAGAGCCCTCGAGTCCGCAGTTGAAAAACTGAAAGTTGAAAAAGTATCTTTAGGTGACGATGCCGGAGTCATCGGAGCAGCTACTTTGGCTCAGAGCAAGATCGGGGACGCTTCGTAAATTATCGCCATATCCAATTTATCCACATTTTTGGCCCATTCCAAAGATTTCTCAATGACCAAGTGAACGTCGTACACACAATCTGCCGGAAGCTTGAAGCCAAAGTCCAGCTAGGAATTGGGAACGAATTTCCCATGCATAACATCGCGCTGCACTCTTTATTTTCCTCCTAGGGCTATTTCGCATTCCATCACGTTCAGGCGGCGTTTTTTATAATGGTAAGAATACCAAAAATATCCATTTTTTTGGGCCTACTTTCGTTGCGCGCGCGCGCGCGCGCGCACTTCCCAGCATGGTGGGCAAAGATTGACTGCAGATGATGCTGAAGCATGGATAGAAAGAGCTTGTTTCGCTGGGAAAAAGCTCTGAAATTGGCGCTTTCCTATTAGATGCGTATTCTAGCGCGCACAACAGCTGATTGATGCGCGTGCGCATGAAGTCAGAAAGCAAATTCAAAAAATTTTTAACTGCAAATCAGATCCTATCTCTCTTCGGTTGAGATGGTAATTCAGAAGAACGCTTATATGGACATTAATCCCGTTATAGTAACCTCGGAAAACAAAATAATTCTTGCAAAGAGAATAAAAAATATCGTTGGAGGGGAGCAATGGCATTTACCTGGAGGCAGAGTGTTATTTGGCGAGACTTTCAGGACGACTCTAAAGAGAGTGGCCTTTAACAAAACCAACTTACAAATTGAGCTCCTTTACCTCTCATTGAAGGAAAGTCTTGTTGGGATATACGATAATCCGGAAAGAGATCCCAGAGAACATGTTATTGGCCTCGCATTTCTATGCAAAGCTAAGAATGGAGAGCCAAAACCGGGACACAAAGTCGAAGAAGTTAGAAGCTTTTCCGAGTTCGAAGTAAAAGATTTGCAAATCGCTTTTGATCATAGCAAAATGGTTGACGACGCGTTTGCAATTTTGAAAGAACAACAAACGCACGCAAAGTAATCTGATCACCTCTATAACATTCGCCAGGTGTTGTCTTCTTTGTAAAGACGTTGACAGAAAAATGTGTGTCTGTGTAGGGTAGCCTCGGTGGTTTGTTTAAATCCTGATTTTTCCTACGCCCCCAAACCGGCGTTGGATTTGAACTCAAGGTATCCCCTCTGGCATCAATATATTCTCTTTGCTATTCTAATTCCTAAGCTAATTATAGAAAGAAATGACAGACGAACGAAGCCCAAGCTTAGAGAGCATTTACGCGATCGTGAAGTCCATAAGTTCTCTGAGGTTGTGTATTTCGATTAGGTTACTCGCATGTTTCATATCTGTTCTAAACGCAGCGGTAAACAGCACGGTATCTTCATCTATTATTAGGTTCATGGAGCGAAGTCTTTTTGCGACGGTCAGTATGCGATCTTTCTCTTTACGGTAATCTATGTGTACAGGGTATACCCCGAAAACTAACTCGAGTTGCCTCTTAACTCTTTTTTCTGGTGTAACCGCAATTATTGGTGTTGCAATCTTGAATCTTGAAATCATCTTCGCTGTATACCCTGATCTAGTCAAGGTGACGATTTTATCAACGGACATTGTTTGGCATATCCTCTGGATAGATTTGCTTATGGTATCCGAAATGTTGACGAATGTTCCGTCTTCAACTTGACTTTTCACCGCTGTTTCAGTCTCTCTTGCTATCCGAGACATCATCGAAACAGATTCTATGGGGTAATTACCTATCGAGGTTTCCCCCGAAAGCATCATTGCATCGGTTCCATCCAATATTGCGTTAGCTACGTCGCTGACTTCAGCTCTAGTCGGAGTTGAACGGTACATCATTGATTCAAGCATTTCTGTAGCTGTTATAACAGTCTTTCCTCTTTGATTACACAATTTGATCATCCATTTCTGAACTAATGGAACTCTTTCAGGTCTAATTTCAACACCGAGATCACCTCTAGCCACCATGATACCCTCCACCTCGTCCAAAATCTCTTCGAAATTTTTAACTCCTTCAAAATTTTCAATCTTGGCAATGATTGCTCCTTCAAACCCGTTGGTCTTTGATTTTAAAATCTTCACATCTTGACCTCTTCTTGTAAAAGAAAGTGCCATGTACTCAACATCATTTTTCTTTGCAAACTCTATAATTTCTAGATCTTTCTCCGAGAGGGTTGGAACTGAAAGTTGTTTCTTGAGGATATTGACTCCTTTACCATCACTTATTTCCCCATCATTCATCACCAATAAACGCAATATTCCATTTTCCTTCTGAACAACCTGCGTCCTTATTTTGCCATTGTCAATATAGACGTCATCACCAATACTCATCCTGTCGTAGAAGTTATGGTTAAAACTAATCTCCCCACGATTGAAACCCACCTCCAGAATGTCCCCCTTCTCAATACTCTTCTTTTGTCTAACTCGGAGCCTGATTTCGGGTCCCTTGATGTCAAGTATTATCGGGATATCAGCCACTTCTCGAACATTATTCACAATCCGCCTGTATTGATCAAGAGTTCCGTAGGCGGTGTTTATTCTGGCACAATTCATCCCTACTTGATACATTTTTTGTAGCGTTTCCGATCGAAGACTGGAGGGCCCAATTGTACAGATAATTTTGGTTTTCTTCAACAATTCATCTTTCATTTACATTCCTCACTAGGAATATGGATGGCATTCTATTTTTAATCTAGCGCAGACAATATGAACGCTCTTTAAGTTCTCGTTTAGAATCTCTGCCTTGTCCATCAAAGGTTATTCAATGAATATACGGAATCATATCCTGTACTCAGGAGAGTTGGGTATTTCTATCTGAAATATAGCGAGACTACGGAAACCCTTTGAACAAACTTATGACCAACAAACTGCATGCGACAGATTTCAGACACGGGTTAAAATCAAAAAAGAAGATATCAAGACCGCAGTCAATTTTATTTCTCTGTGAAAAGTTGAAATTCTGTGACAAAGGCTGGGTACATATTTGCGTTATTGTCACATATTCCTCTTGCTGTTTCGAATATTTTAAATAGTGGTTGAAGTGTTAAAAGCTGCAAATAAGGTTTGCATCTAGAGTCAACTAGTAGATTGCCAGAAAATTCGGGTGCGAGCGCACATAATATTTGAAAAGGGGAGGTTACAGTGTCCTGTCAGTCAGCTTTCACTAAGTTGCAAGCAATTTTTGTAATCGACTTGATTATTGTTGCTTTTGCGGTTGGAGCTTATTTTTATGTTGAATCGTTGCCTCCGCCTCTCAAGAAGCCAGAGTTTCAAGTTTCCGATTTGACTGTTAACCCAGCTGAGACGGGTATAGATCAGCCCATAACAATCTCGGCAAACGTGACTAATGTGGGAGAGGTTGAAGGTAATTATTCGATGAGCCTCACAATTAATGATGTGGTGAGGGAGAACAAGACGGTCCAGCTTTTAGGGAACGAGTCTAGGATAGTAGAGTTCACAGTAACCGAAAATAGTGAGGGAAACTTTTACGTTAAAGTGGGCGGTTTGAATGGCTCATTCGTGATAGTTGCTGCACCTCCACCAGACGTATTTAAAGTATCGGATTTAAGTATCAGTTCGTATGAAGCTTGGGCGGACGAAAACATCACAATCTCAGTTAAAGTGAGTAATACTGGAGACGAAACTTACAGTTACTCGCTGAATTTCAGAGTTGACGAAGTTGTCAGGGAAACCAAAACATTACAGCTTTCAGCAGGAGAAACCACTACTGTAGAAGTTAACATTACCGAGAGCAGCGAAGGAACCCACTCTGTAATTGTGGGAGGTTTGTCTGGAGCCTTCAGAATTGTTCCTACAGGTAAACACACCCTCACCGTTGCGGTATCTGGATCTGGTGTCTTGCCTTTCACCTTGGATGGAGAGCCCGTAGAGACCAGATTTTCTGAACTCTTAGATGTGGGAACCCACACCATTTCAGTGCCAGCTAACTACGAAACTTCAAACGCCGTATTCGAATATACAAGCTGGTCAGATGGAGTCGCAAGTCGGACGCGAACAATAAACCTAGAAGATCGTATGTTGCTTGTTGTAAATTATTATCTGGTTAGTGGTACCGCATCCTGTCCTTCGTTGTATATCTGGAACGGAACAAGTTATGTTTATGTTTCAGATGTCTCAAACCACGGGTGGCTAGGATATGTCAATTACATCAACGAAGATGGGTCTATCGTGTTTTGGAGAAACGACCCATGGGACTACATCAAATTAGATAAAGGTCAATTACAACCGAAGAATGGTTATTATGATCTAACCTTGACCCAAATGTGGGATGAAATTTTTTATCTGGATGCGGCTTGGTTGATGGTTGTTGATCACTTATCAGATGTGGACGTCTTTTCAACTGGAGTTGAGCAATACATTGATTCGAATTTTATGGGTCAGATTTATACAGTAAGCAAAGATCCGTTGACGCCAATTTCCGCTTTCAATGAGAAAGGAGAGGATGTGCTGCCTCAGATCTCCAAGATGGATGGAGTTTTCACACCTGGAATCAATGGACTGTTAAGTCCATCATGGGACAATATTTCATGGAATACATTAACACTAAACTTGGGCGATTTATCTAATGCAGACCAAATTAAGCTGGTAGTCACAGGAATGGTCGATTGGGGTTCACCTAGCGACTATAACATTTGGCTCGATAGCTTTTTCGTGCAGCCTGTACCCAATGGTACGCAAATTACGCCACCTCCCTACATGGAAGTTAAAGACGCGAACGGAAATTGGGTAAGAATTCCTGAAAGTAGGCAGTTTCCGTTACCACCCGATGTGAATCCTAGAACTTGGATTGTTGATTTAACAGGCCTTTTCCCAACAAAAGATTACTCCCTTCGAATAAACAATTTCTGGAAAGTAACCTTCGATTATATTGGAGTAGACACAACCTCACAAACAGATATAATAATTCAAAGGATTGACCCCAACGCGAGTCTTTATCAAGTATTTCCTGCCCATTCAAAGTCTGAAGGGAACTTTACAAGGTACGGCGATGTAACTCAATTGGTGCTCAATGCAGATGATAAATTTGTAATCGGAAGGCAAGGAGACGAAGTCTCTCTCAAATTCCCAAGCGCCAATATTGCGCCTCCTATAGAAAATATGGAAAGAGACATCTTTTTGTTTGTTTCATGTTGGTTCAAAGATGAATATGGGAATTGGGGATTCGGATTTGGGTTTTCAGTAGACCCCTTACCCTTCCAAAGCATGAGTGGTTTTCCATATCCGCTCACGGAGAGTTATCCATACGACACCAATTTGAGTTATCTCTTGGAATATAACACTAGGACAATAACTATCCCCTAAAAGAAAGGACTGCTCATTTCAAATTAACATGGTATCCGTTAAAGAAGACTAAGCCTCTCTCACTATGAGTTTTGGTATATATGAATTCACAGGGAGATCTTAATAGTGTAAACTTTAAATGTTCAATGTTACTTTCTAGTTCTAAATCTAAAAAATGGGGGAGCTTTGAAGACGACGCTGCTGCCTGGAATTCCGAATCCGTATCTTGCGTCACTCATTCTCGGATTACTGTATGGGCTCACATTCTGCTCTTCAGTGTGTCTTCCCTACGTCATAAGTTATATTGCAGGTATCGGAGCAGGATTTCGCAAAGGAGTCTTGGTCACCTCAATCTATAATTCAGGTCGCGTAACAGCATATGCCGTGATAGGCGGCGTAACGGCTTTATTCAAGACCCTTGTGAGTGATGCTTTCTTTCTTTCTTACCAGAAATATTCTCCCATTGCCTTCGGTATTGCGATTGTTCTCATAGGAGCAAGCATGTTTCTCAGAAAAAAATCATCCAATGGCACTTGCATCGCAGATGAAAGTGAACACTTGGGAATTTCAAAGTTGACGCAAAAATTCGATATCCGCGCCTTTTCTATGGGTTTTACCAGAGGTTTAGTGTTGTGCCCTCCCCTCATAGCTCTTCTTTTAGCTGCATTAACTCTCTCTCAAATAAACACAATCGTTCTATCAGTCTTATTCGGTTTGGGAACCACCATATCTCCATTACTAATCCTTGGGGGAGCAACTGGGTGGCTCCTTAAGAAAGCCCCTGTTTTTAGCCGATGGATATCAAAGATCGGTGCAGGAATCCTCATCCTACTTGGGTTCAACGTGTTGCTAAATGTAATGGTTTAATAATTGTCATCTCTTCATGAAGGAGAATCACGATGACGCAAATAATAGTCGATGTGCTGAGACTAACAATAATAGCGGGAGCAGTGTTAGCAGGAATCCTGGCTATTCTCATATGGATGAAAGATTTAACTAAAAAAATTAGTTCCTTCAGACTTTTCATTCAAATAGCCACAGTCCCCATAATTTTTCTAGGTTTAATAATAGGCCCCTTCCAATCGCTTGAGGTTTCACCTTCAGGCATGGCACCACGTGATGCTTTAGTTGTAACCGACATTTTGGGAACACCCTACCAAGACGGATTATCTGTGCCTGTATTGGCCTGTTACTTCCCTAATGGAAGAACAGTGACTTGTGCTATTTGGCAGATTCAGTCCTACATTTTTCCGTTTTGGAATACAGGAGTTGGTTGGGGTGTTTTATACACTACTACTGGTCTATTGAGACTAGCCATTGTTTTCAGCTTAATCATCATCATGTCTGTTATTTTAGGCAGATTCTTCTGTGGTTGGTTTTGCCCATTCGGATTATACATGGATTTAATTACGCGTCTTCGAAAAACCTTCAAGAAGAGATATCTGAAGTTTTCTGAAAGGTTAAACGTTGGTTTGCGTCAATTGAGATATGTAATTATTGCTGCTTTTTTGGTTCTAAGTTTCTTTTTCGCTACAGAAGCCATAATAGGTTTGCAACTTGTTCCGGGAACACAACGTGGAGAATATGTTTATGATTATTTTAGCGCGCCTTTTTGCCAAATCTGTCCCATGAGGCCTCTCGGTGTATTATTAGAAAGCGCTGTGGGCTTCATGGATATTACATTTGTTCTTTCTCAATCCACTGGGATACTATATGAGGCAGGATTCTATGTTACTTCGCTCAACGTGATTATTTTGGTTTTGGTAACGATTGGGGCTTTTGCGTTTAGGCGTTTCTGGTGCCGAATTTGTCCTTTAGGCGGATTAATCTCTATCTTCAACAGGTTTCCCCCATTCAAATGGATTTCAGGAATTCGCCTAAACAAGATAGAAGAAAAATGTACTAAATGTGGAATTTGCAAAAGGGTGTGCCCACCACAGGTTACCGAGGTATACGAGGAAAAAGGCGGAGACGTCACTTCTACTGGATGTATATTGTGTTTAAGGTGTGTAGAGATGTGCCCCTATGAAGATTGCTTAGAAGTACGGGTGGTCAATAAACCAATTTACAAATCAAGAAATTGGCTGAAGCACTTGAAATGACGAGGAATTTTGAATGGCAAGCAAGATAGAAAGCGAAATGCAATCTAAACCTGACATGTCCGACACGGAGATCAAAGAACTGAGAGCGGCAATCAAATCCGCTTCTGAGAAAGCCATCGCCGAAAACATTGAGAGAATGAAAAAGGCATGGCCAGACCGACCTAGAACTATGCAATATTTTGATGAAATATCAAATTTCTTCGGACAACGCGAAGAGGAGATTCGAAGATTAAAAGAGGAAGGCAGGAAAATAATCGGTTACACTTGCATGTTCGCTCCCATCGAATTAATTTTGGCTGCGGATGCTGTACCCGTCAGGGTCGGTTCAGGATGGTACGATGCTGCAAAGCTTGGAGATAGAATTGTTCCAGTTGAGGTATGTCCAGTAATACGATCTACAATCGGCGCGAACATGGTGCACTTATCTCCTTACCTTGAGTTGAGCGATGTAATAATTAATCCGCTCACATGCGACGGGAGAACGAAGTTGAGTGAAATAATTGGAATTGACAAGAAAGTTTGGACATTGTGCCCTCCGCGCGTGAAGGATTCCACGCACTCAAGAGATCTATGGATTCAAGAAGTCAGAGTGATAAAGGAAAAAATTGAAGATCTAACTGGGACAAAGATCACTCGTAAGAAATTGAGGGCTTCAATCGAGGTTATGCAAAAAGCTACAAAGGCTTTTCGCAGATTACACGAAATAAGAAAAGGGCATCCTGTTATCATGGGAAGGGATGCTATGTTAGTGAATCAAACAAGTATGTGGGACGATATAAAACGGTGGACCGAAAAGACTGAGGAGCTGTGTGACGAACTAGAAGAAAGGGTTAACCAAAAAGTCTGGGCATGTCCTCCTGAAACGTCTAGAGTGATGGTTACGGGCACTCCAATGATATGGCCTGACAATTGGAAGATACCCAACCTGATCGAAGAATCTGAACCTAAGGGGCTCCTCGTTGTTGATGAACTCTGCTCCGGCGATCGACTTCTCTATGACCCTGTGGGAATCGATGAATGGACCATGAGTGATATGATTGATGCAGTAGCTCAAAGATATATACTAGCTTCAACATGTCCTTGCTTTACCTCAGAACATGGAAATGAAGACCGTATCAACTGGCTTTTGGACAGAATCAAAGAGTTTAAGATCGACGGAGTAATCTACTATGTAGTTCGCGGCTGCATCCTCTATGCAATGGAATATGCTCGAATAAAGAAGATCTTAGATCACATGGATATGCCTATCTATTACCTTGATACAGAGTACACTCGAGAAGATGTAGGACAGATGAAAACAAGAATCGAAGCATTCTTAGAAATGTTGGAAGCCAGAGTGGAAATTTAGAAGGTGAACCTGATTGATAGCAGCTGGAATAGACATGGGAATCCAAAGTGCTAAAGTTGCCATCCTAAAGGATGGGATAATCTTGTCGAAAGGCAAAGCTTTCTGCGGATTCAAACCGACGGAAGCCGCTGAGGAAGCATTTGAAGAGGCATTGACGAGCGGGAAACTGTCACGGAATGAAATTCAACACGTCACTGCCACAGGTGCAGGCGTCAATCTGGCTTCCCATTTCGATAGCACTATCAGTATGATGGGAGCTGATGCACAGGCAGGAGTCTACTTTTTCCCCTCAGCGAGGATAGTGGTAGATGTAGGTGCCGAGGAAGCTAGAGCTGTCAGCTGCGACGAAAGAGGTAACATGTTAGATTTTGTAGTGAACTCTCGATGCGCTGCCGGTGCTGGAACCTTTATCGAGGCAATGGCACGGGCTCTAGAGGTAAAGCTAGAGGAGATGGGCCCTTTATCTATAAAAGCTGAAGAAGCAACTCCGATTAATGCTTCGTGCGTAATCTTCGCGGAATCTGATGTAGTTTCGCTAATTCATCGTCAAAAGTCAAAGGAAAATATCGCTCGAGCCATATACGCCGCAATGGCTGACCGCATTTCTTCGATGATGCGTAGACTAGGAATAAAACCAGAAGTCGTTCTCGTCGGAGGAGTCGCTGAGGATGTGGGTTTCACTGCTGCCTTGGAGAGGAAGTTGGGAATGAAGATCCTAATACCGGAAGACCCCGTTTTCGCTGGCTCTATAGGAGCTGCGCTCATCGCTTCCAAGCGAATCGCCAAGGTGAAATGAAAATGGAGAAAGGGCAAAAACTGGAGTATTGGAGATGGCCCGAATATCGCAGAGTTGTGTCAGGTAAAGATTGGAAAAACGCGGAGATAATTACAGCTGGAGTCGATGTTGGTTCGGTAAGCTCAAAAGCAGTCATAATGCTTGACAATGAAGTTTACTCATGGGCTATCCTGCGAACCGGGGCGAATAGCTTCGATAGTGCCAAGAAAGTGATGAACTGGACGTTAGAAGACAATGGGTTGAAGCTTGACGACCTTGATTACATCGTGGGAACAGGTTATGGAAGAGTAAATGTTCCGATGGCCAATAAAGCTATCACGGAGATTGCATGTCACGCAAAAGGTGCGAACCACATATGGGGACCCACCGTTAGAACAATACTAGATGTAGGTGGGCAGGATGTCAAAGC
Source organism: uncultured Candidatus Bathyarchaeia archaeon (assembly GCA_964346895.1). Lineage (GTDB taxonomy): Archaea > Thermoproteota > Bathyarchaeia > Bathyarchaeales > Bathyarchaeaceae > CAYFWY01. The sequence continues at coordinate 22,266 of CAYFWY010000003.1, forward strand.
GATTTCATGTGACGAGAGTGGCCGAGTAACACGGTTTTTGATGAACGACAAGTGCGCTGCGGGCACAGGTAGAGGAATGGAAGTGATTGCAGACCTGTTGAAAATACCCATTGATAAAGTAGGTGAGACGTCGTTGATGGTTGACAAGGAGCCTGACCCAGTAAGCAGCACTTGTGTGGTCTTTGCAAAAAGCGAGGCAATAGCCCTTCTACGTAGTGGATGGTCAAAGGAGAAAGTCCTAGCTGCATATTCCCGAGCAATGGCTATACGTATGTCTGAACTAATTAAAAAGGTAGGTTTAAAAGAAGATTTTGTAATTACCGGTGGTCAATCAAAGAACATCGGCATTGTGAAAAGAATAGAAGAAATACTCGGTGTGAAACGCCTCCCAGTACCCAACTGGGAAGAAACGGGGCTTGATCCAATGGCTGCTGGAGCCCTTGGTGCTGCGCTCTTTGCTGCGGCACTGTACACGAAATCGTCTAAACGTTGAGGTTGATGTCAATAATCATCTACTATGGTTACACGGACGGTTCAGGAGAATTCTATGTAATTGTTGATGCTGAAAAATGCAACAGTTGCAGCAAATGTGTAACTGCGTGCCCTAAAGAAGCCTTAAAAATGGAAGCATTCATGATTGACTTGGAAGACAAATTTGTGGCAGCAGTAAAAGAAGAACATCGCAAAAATATTAAATATACTTGTTCCTCATGCAAACCAGAGAGTGGAAAAGCACCATGCGTTGTTGCCTGCGATCAAAACGCCATTACCTGCGCTTGGAAACTAACTGAAACCTGAAACATATCCGCCAATTTCCTTCAAAACTTTTTAAAGCATGGGTTTTTCGTTTTTCGTCGAGCATAGACGATCGTAATGTTAGGTACACTCCGTTTTTACATAAAGCCTTGTACTCGCCATTCTTAATTGTGAATGTAGAAAACATAGAAATTGGAAAAAAGTAAGGGTTTGTTACAACTTTATTAATCAGCATCTCTTGTCGAAATGACATTGTAGGTAATTATAATGTCACCTGTTGAGTGATCAACAAAGATCTTTGGGCGTTCGAGGAAAGAGGAATAATCTCCTAATTGAAAAGAAGATTCTCGTGGTGATCGAAATTCTCATATATTTCCTTATCTTTACTCGGCTCTCGCGTAACCTTTCATTAAGAAGCCTATTCTGGACCATAACCAAAGTGAAGTGCGCCTCTAAAGGCAAAACTTATAATATGTAACAGAGCGAATCTTTCTTTCTGTTTTAAGAGACGAGGGAGACAAATGTTATCACATGAAGAAATAGCTAAATATGCCTTTTTGGTCTTCGCGGTAGTAGCGATAGTATCCGGACTAGCCGTTGGTTACTTGGCTTACAATGCGCGTCCATACGGAACGTCTGACCCGAGCGTAACTGACATTCATGGGTATGTAATGCTGATCATGTTGATTCTTGGCATCATAGTTGGACTCGTAAGTATAACCGCAGAGGAAGTCGCACCTTTTCTTCTGGCCGCAATCGCTCTGACTGTGACAGGAGTGGGAGCCAACGTATGGAGTCCCTTCCTTTATATCGAAGCCTTGGAGTGGCTATATTACTTTGGAACTACAATATTGACTTATTTCATAACATTCGCGGCTCCAGCTGCAGTTATAATATCAATGAAGTCAATTTGGGCTCTGGCAAAAGAGAAATAGAAACAAAACATCCCCCTTTTTTTTGGGAAAATCGACGTACTCACTTTATAGTAACTTTACGTTCGTAGATTAGTGAGAAAAATTACATTTAGTTATCTTTTATGTGGAAATTAGTTACAATTTGTGGAACCACTCTTTGTATCTGGGAATAATGGTAAAATGAAACATTGATAGGTAACACAAACAGTGACTAATTCCTCGAAATGACATTCACATTGATACTAAACTGTTAACTGATGGGATGTCAAATCCTAATCGGTGATGGAGAATGCGCAAGCCAAAATACAGATGCTGTGAGCAGGTTTTCAACAAAACGGAAAGATTGGAAGAATACAAAAAGGAGATGCACAAGCAACCGCTACCTGTGTGGTGCAGAGGAATTATGGGCGGATGCGTAAATTGCGGGGGGTGTATTCCATAATGGCCTTAAAAAAAATAAAAGGATTCGTATTAAATCATTGCCCGTTGGGGTGTAGCCTACACACTTTTCCCAATCACTTTAAGTTCTGTCCCTACTGTGGAACAAAATTGACCATTTCCGAAATTTAATGATGCGTGTGCGCATATGCCATAATTTAATTGCTTTTAGAAAAAGCGGTTGTTCATTTGATCACCACTGAAGCGGGTACGGTATGAAGGGTAGCAGAGGAAACAGAGAAGATTGAGGATATGAAGGTTGTGGTGCGGGTTCTGACCTGTACAACATTGTTATTTGGGCAGAGGCTCCTTAAGTTGGAAAATTGGCTAATGTGATATCGCAGGTGTACTCAATTGAAGGAATTTTATAGTCTTAGATGTTGGTAAAATTAACTGGATAATCTGTGTGGTTAACATGGTTACTCACAACGTTAGGGAATGAGGTTCCGTGGTTTCTTGATGCAGAATTTGGTGTTAGGAGATTTTAAAGCTCAAATCGTGAAGCCTTAAAGAGTCTAAGCTTCTCTATAGGAAATTGGAAAATGAGATATTCCAACTGAAAAGAGAGGTTTAAACTGTTAGCGATGGAAGAGTAAAGGGATTGGTGGTTTGGAAGTATTCTAGAGTGGTTTCAAAGATAAATGAAATCAAATATTCTAACATTATAATACTTGCGCGAGATGCATAGCTGCGAGTGCAAATCTCTTCCCAACCTTCTTCTTATGATTTGTTTCCGCTCCATGATACAGTGAACTTGCTAGGTTTCTCTGCATTGTTTCCCAAGATTAACTCAGCTAATAACGGGGCGATTATTATCGTCACTATTGATAATACAACCAAAGCGGCTAGGATTTCCTCTGTGAAAATGCCGTATTGGAGGGCTAGGCTTGCCGTCGCCAGGGTTGTTGACATCTGGGCGCTAGTCATGACTCCCACTCCTAAACTGGTCCTCGAAGGAAAACCTATAAGCCGAGCTCCTATGAAGCCGCTCGATGATTTACTTATTATCAAAGAAACGACAATCAAACCTGTTGAGAGAGCGTCTCCGGGTGCGAAGAGGGCTGTTATGTTTGTTGTCATTCCTAGATTGAGTAAGAAAATTGGGATCAAGAACCCGTAACTAATAGCGAAAATGTTCGCTTCCAGCTTTTTCTGTCTTCTTAACATGTCTGAAAGGGTTAAGCCAGCTAGGAACCCCCCCACCATAGCGTGAACACCTATTAGCTCTGCCATTAACGCCACTAAAGAGAGCGTGATAAAGACGGCCCTCATTTTCCCTGCAAAAGCATCCTTTTTAGGTCCCCACGCAAAGAGCCATTCCTGAAGTATTGGAATTACATAAAAAACAACGAGTAGAAAGACAAGTAATGCGCCTGGAAAAAATTCCAAAGGTATCGTGGATATGGGTGCTACTGCCTTAAGTAAGACTGCGAGAAGGATCAGGCTAATCACGTCTTCAAGAAACATCGCGGACATTACCGTTGATTTAATTTTCGATTTGACCTTCAATTCTCTCAACATTGGAACTATCACCCCAATAGAAGATGAACTAAAGCAGATTCCCAGAACCAAAGACGCGAAAACACTTAATCCCAAGAAAATTCCGACAAAATATCCAGTGGCAAAGGGGATACCTAGGTTGATCATAGAAAAATACAATACATTTCTGCCCGCTCTCTTCAAAACTGAAAACTTTGTATCTAACCCAGCGGTGAACATGAGAAAAACAAGCCCGATGGTTGCTAGGAAATCCATAATCTCCCCTGGGTTGACAACTCTCAAACCATATGGTCCTAAAAAGACACCTGCGAAAATGACCGCGGTTACCCATGGTATCTGGAATCTTCTAAGCATCACTGGAAAAAAGAAGGCCGCAGCGATCCAAATCAAGAACAGGAGAAAGTACTCCATATTTATAACCACGTCCGATTTATGCCACGTCAACGTACTAAGTTGTACTATTTCGATTAATGTTTCAAATTCTGAACAGCTTTATTATTTTATATCATGTAAAGCAATCCCTTACACATTAAATGTGAAGCGTTCATGGTTAACACATAAACATGCAGTACAATCACATGATAATGTATTCACGAAATGGGGATCTGGATTATAAATTACGAATCAACGTAGTAGATTCATCTGAAACCAGTGAAACTTGCCGCGAGTTCAACACAAAACTTTTGAAGAAGAAAAAGTCTAGGAACGCTGTTGAAAACTGTAGAGAAATGGACGTACCAACGTGGAAAAACCATCCTAGTACATGTAATGAAGCCGAAAGTATGGCAACGTTTGAGAGCCTCCTTCGGAAACAAAATTTCCCGTCTTCAAATATGTTTTCACTTCAAAGAGGGCTTTCTATTCTTGTGTGACGTGTTTTGTTCAAAAGTGTAAGCTACTTGCAACATCAAGTCTTCACGAAGGTGAGGAGCAATAATTTGCATCCCAATAGGTAAGCTGCCCGTGAACCCACACGGGATGGATATGGCGGGAAGTCCAGCCAGATTCGCAGAGACTGTATCGACGTCACACATGTACAGAGCTAGGGGATCTTGAATTTTCTCCCCAATCTTGAACGGAGGAATAGGCATCGTTGGGCCAATTAGGACGCCGAATTTTTTAAAGGCTTTCTCGAAGTCTCTTCGAATCAAGGTTCGAATCTTGAGGGCTTTCAAGTAATATTTATCGTAATATCCGGCTGATAGAGCGTAGGTTCCAAGGATTATTCGTCGTCTCACCTCAGCTCCAAATCCGATTCGCCTATTTTTGGAGTAAACAGTTGACCAGTCGCCATTATCACGGCTGATTCGGTAGCCGTATCGTAGTCCATCGTATCTTGCTAGGTTAGAGCTGGCTTCGGACATGGCTACGATGTAGTAGGTGGCAAGAGCGTATTCAAGGCCAGGAAGCGAAGTTTCTTCGCAAGAAGCCCCCAACTCTTCCAATCTGTGAATGCCTCTCCAAACCTGCTTCTCAACATCTTCACTTGTTCCTTCGCCGAAGAATTCTTTTGGCACACCTATCTTGATCCCTTCAGCACTGTTTTTGAGGGACTCTGTGTAATCTTTTGCTGATGCCTTCACGGATGTGCTGTCTTTGGGATCATGACCAGAAATAACGCTAAGAAACATAGCGCAATCATAAACGTCTCTTGCCATGGGCCCAATCTGTTCAAGACTATTTGCGTAGGCTATTAGTCCGTAACGGCTAACCAAACCATAGGTTGGTTTGATACCAACGACAGAACAGTAGCTAGCGGGACAACGGATAGATCCTCCTGTGTCAGCTCCAAAGGCTAGGATGGCTTCATCAGCCGCGATGGCTGCAGCGCTTCCTCCCGAAGATCCTCCGGGGACCATTGAAAGATTCCATGGATTATGAGTCGGTCCGAAGTAGCTGGTTTCTGTGGAGGATCCCATGGCAAATTCGTCCATGTTTGTTTTTCCAATGATGATACCATCTTCTCTCTTGACTCTTTCAATGACGACTGCGTCGTATGGAGGAACAAAATTCTCAAGCATCCGAGAAGAACAGGTGGTATGGATTCCCTTCGTGCAAATGCTGTCTTTCACCGCCACAGCAACTCCGGCCAATCTTCCAAGGGGCTTCCCCTCAGAAACCTTCTCATCAATTTTTATAGCTTTCTTAATTGCTTCTTCCTCAACGAGAGTAACAAAAGCATTAATCCTATCTTCCAGCCTGTGAATTCTTTCAAGAATAGATAAAATGCATTCCTCTGCTGTTATTTCTTTACTCAGGATTTTTTCAACAGTTTCTTTAGCTGTTAACGCGTAAATCTTGGGCATGTTATTTGCTCCCTAAAAGATTCTAGGGGCCTTTAGGAACCCTTTCTCTTTTTTAGCCGCATTTTTGAGGGCTTCTTTCTTTGACAGAGCGGGTGTCGCTTCATCTTCTCGATAAATGTTTCTTAGGTCTAAAACATGATATGTTGGTTGGACATTCTCAGTGTCTACTTTGTCAATTTTTTTGAAGTAGCTGAGAATTTCGTTGAATTGTTGGGTGAAAAGGCTTTTCTCTTTCTCACAAAGCTCTATGTGGGCAAGCCAAGCTATGTGTTCCACTTCGTTACTAGTTAGAGTATGTCTCTTCATGATGTTTCCTTCGCATATTGTTCTTCTGGTCATCTAAAGCTTTTACGGAACATTATGATCGTGGCTTTTTTAGTGAATCCATCTAATAGTGGCTATGTTGATGCTGCTTCCTTTCTTTGAATTTTGATTTTAAACTTTCTTAGCTGCTACCAATAATAATTGTCAGTGCATAAATCATAAAAGATATGCTTGTAAGCATATTCTTTAGGCAATCTACAAAACGGAGAAAAATATTTTGTCTTCTGAAAAACGTTCAGTTAGAAGGACCACCATAATTTTAGACGAGGAAGAACGAGAATATATTGATTCTCTTATCGAAAAAGGAAAGGAACCGGGAATAAAACCTCTCATATCGAAAATGCTTGACGTTTACAGGAACATGATGATCTATGATTGGAAATACCCTGGAGAATATTACTGCGGCATCAGCCGCGTTGCTTTCGTCAACATAGAATTCATAGACATCATGCTCAAATATATTCCAAAAGAAAAATGGAGAGAAGTTGGCCAAAGAATGGGGGAAGCCGCTAGGGTTTCAATGGAGGCCACGCTCAATATAGAGGCTAACCGAGAAAAGTGGTCTGTTGTGTTTAAGCGACTAAGTGTTCAAGGTTTCGGTGACTTCTACATGAAAGATAGATTCGTAATTGTCAGGACGCCTTTTATGAATAACCCAGAAGTGTGGGGAGGCTTCTTGGAAAACTTACTCGGAGTTCGTTTGGAAGTGAGAACCTTGTCGCCACCACTTGTCTTTGAGATCTCTCGCTAATTTTTTCGGGTTTTCAAGTATTTGGAGTATATAGGCTAGATTCATTAAGTCTATATGCTGGTAGGCTGCAATTCGATTATGGCGGAGAATCCATCATGTTTCCTCTCGCGTTGTCTGTTTTTAACACAGGTTTACTTATCACAGTGGTTATTTTTATGCTACTTTACCTAATTGTCCTTATCAAGTTAAAATCACCAACTGTAGAAGAAGAAACCGTAAAAACAAAATCAGTGCAACATGAAAATCGGAAGCTCTTCTCCATTAACCGCCGAAACAACCCAATAATATACCCTAATAATAGGAGAGAACCTGCAGGACAAGTGAAAGCTGTTGAAAAACCTAAATTTGTATCAACGGTGTCGGTGGAGACTGAAAAGAATGAGTTTTCAAGAGGCTCTAAGCCATCGGGATGCCCTCGTCACTTTGGATATTTAAAGGAGCATCCGAAACGGAGTCCAATTCCTAATGAATGTTTGACCTGTCCTAAAATAATGGAGTGTTTGTAGCGATCGATTAGCGTCGATACTTTATTTCAATTATATTTATTCAGAATAAGTATTGTTCTTTCTCAAGGCATAAATGTCCTCTTCATTTACGTTTTCACGAAAGCTGGTTTCTTGTCGTGTCTTTGAAAGTCGAAGACGTCATGGTCGGGCAAGTCATTTCAGTGTCGGAAATGGCAACGGTTAAAGAAGCAGCAGAACTCATGAACCTACATGAAATCGGTTGTCTGATAGTTGTGAATAATGGGAACCCCATTGGAATAGTGACTGAAAAAGACATGATGAAAAGAGTCATACTGGGGTCGGTAGATCCGGAAAAGACTAAAGTTTCTGTAATAATGTCGAGTCCCCTCATAATGGTTGATTCCCAAATGAAGCTTGAGGAAGCTTCGAAGATCATGAGAGAACGAAAAATCAAGAAGCTTCCTGTTATCGAGAATAGGCGTCTAGTTGGTTTGGTAACGATAACAGATATAGTTCGCTCTCCTGAAGTGATGAAGATGATGATAAAGACGATAAAAAGGAACATAATCAAAGAACTTATGGCGTCCATTGAAGAGAAACTGGAATTAGAGAAATAGTTAAAAACCAACGTTGAAAACATGCGCGCGCGTTTGCTCTAATCCCGCCTACACTTCTTGTTACCGCATTCAACTAAAGATTCGAATACCAAATTCTTCAATCTGCATCTTCTATTGTATTCCTTTCAAAATGTCTGAGCTTAGAAAGCATTTGTTCTATGCTCTATTCATATTCCGAATATGTAGGGTTAATTATATCTCAAATATAGTATCGTAAGACGTAAGATTTAAATCCGAATATCATGTTATCTCCTAGTGGGATCTATATGCGGAAAATGCTTAGATCTAAAAAGGGAATATCACCTATCTTGGCTACTCTTCTCTTAATCGTCATCGCTGTCGCAGCCGTCATAGTCACCTACGCTTGGGTTATGACTTTCACGTCGTCCCAATCGGGGCAGGCAGGAGTATTCCTTAGGAAGGATGTGGATTGTCTCTGGGAAACTGGCAACGTAACAGTATACGTCAGAAACACCGGAACTTCAGACGCAGAAATCAACACAGTTTACATAAACGAAGTACCGCAAACCACAGTAACCTACAACCCATCATCAAAAATTGCCGCAAAAGACGGTGGTCTCATAATCGTTACGATCATGTATTCTTGGACACCAAACACAGAATATCGCTTCCAGATTTCACCCAGAGCAGGAACCCCTCTAAGCTTTACCGAAAGCTCACCGAGCGCCTAAACATTCCTTTCTGCTTTCTTTCATCTGCTTCGTAGTAACTATTTTTATTCTCTATTTCACTAAAAGATAGTTTAAATAACCGAGGAAATCCAATGAGTTATCCCATAAACGAGATATTGGATGTAACCCGAGTCGCCATCTCCTTGGCTTTCTTAACCTACGCTTCTTGGAGTGATTATAAAACGCGAGAAGTAAGCAACATGGTTTGGATGGTTTTCGCGCCCATAGCTCTCGCCTTAACCGTCGTCCAATTCTTTATCTTATCCCCAGAATCATTGTACACCTATGTTTTGTCCTTCGCGGTAACCTCAATCTTGGCTCTAGCTCTCTTCTACACTGGAGCCTTTGGTGGAGCAGACGCCAAAGCGTTGATGTGCTTGTCCCTAGCCTTGCCTGTCCCTCCTCTGAATTTTCTTCAACAACCCTGGTTTATTTCTCCTCTCTTTCCTATCACCGTCTTCACCAATGGCGTTCTTTTGGCGGCTCTAAGCGTGATCTATGCTCTCTTCCGCAACATTCTGTGGAAGAGCAAAACAAATAGGGGCCTCTTTGAAGGATTAGAGGAGGAATCTGTTGGCCGCAAGATTCTGACGCTTCTCACAGGATACAAAACAAAAATTTCTACATTGAAAAAAAGGGAACACCTATACCCTCTTGAAGATCTTTACGTGAACGAAAAAGGAGAAAGAAAAAGAAAGTTACTTGTGTTTCCAAAAGATGAAGAGAGAGAGGATATTATTGCTAGACTCTTGAAAGCTGCAGAGGAAGAACTTGAAAACGAAGTGTTGGCAACCCCCGGTTTACCTCTACTCATTTTCATTACAGCTGGCTTAATCGTTGCCCTCGCCTATGGAGATATCGTGTGGTCTATACTCAGCTCTGTTTTAAAGTAAAAATGTAGAGATAAACCGAATGAGCGCATGCTTCTAAACTTAAGACTTTTCTCAAGTTCTTTTGGTGCTCTTTAATTTCATGTCTCAGACCTACGGGATGACTTAGATAGATTTTCAGTTTCCTTCTCATCTGTTGCCCACTTCTCTTAAACACAGTTTAGCACAAAAGAAGGAGCATTACACAATCCCCGCAAGAATCGGAGACGACGCAAACTGCAACAGAGTCTCCGAGGAAGCGAAGCTTTTTGCCTTAACTGGAGGCTCTCCTAAACCCTATTTTCCTTTTTCTACATATTTATTTACGCGTGCGCCACGTATCTATCCAAGTTTCCTCAACCTCGATTTGCCCCAGCCTCTCTAGGACATCTTCGAGCTCAGCCCTAATCTCTTCAATCCTCTTGTCAACCTTGCTCTTGCGCCTACATTCTTTTTGTTTACATATCTGGTTCGACATTGCGGATTAACATTGACTCCAATATTTAATATGAGTTATGAATTGTAAATCCATTTCAAAAATCGTCACTTTGACCCCCTTTTTTGCTTGGCTGCATGCATTTACTTAAAATTGGAGTCTAGATTGTCTAATCATTTTGTAGGAACCAGCGACATATTTTTCTGTGTCTTGACCCCCACGAAACAGGTTCGTATTGAATCCTTTACTTTTTGCGAGTGAATAGGAAAGAAACTCTATTGGAATTGTAAGAACTAAAGGAGACAGAACCCTGTCTTCAGGCAGAGCAATCGGCGTTGAATTAGGTCCCGCTTCCTTTTTTAACTCTGCATCTACTAAAACAACAGTTTTTGCATCAAATTCTTCACGAATTATTGGTTCGATTTCCCTTATTCGATTTAATGAAGCTGAGTCGGCAGCTATGAAAACGACAGAAGTTTGATCCGTGGTGGTGAAATAACCAGTATGGCAATATTCTTCTATGTCACAAGTAAATCCGTTTAGCGCAAATTCGAACATCTTGTATACCCCGAATAGGCCAGTAGCAGAATTTGAACCCGAGGCGACAAAGAAAATTTTGTCAGCTGCGGTACTGAGAGACTGGCCAATCTCTAGGAAAGTTCTCCTTTGCTCAATAACCTGATCAACCAACTGAAATGCTTCTTGGACATTCTTGAGAACTTTTTTCGTTCCTTGGGAGAGATAGCCCATTAATACACTGAGGACTGACAAATTAGCAAGATAAGTCTTGGTTTGTGATACATCATGATGATAACCTTTGTAGTTTTTTGCTCCTTCCGAGGAATATAAACTAGTTTGCAATGCTTCCGGAGGCGAAGCATGGATAAAAAGTTCATAATCAGTTTCCTTAACTAATTTCCCATTCGGGTTATCAGTAAGGCCTATTGTTATAGCCTTATGTTTATTTGCAAAAATGGTTGATTCTAAAACACGTGGTGTTTCTCCAGATACTGAAATGCCAATCACAGCGGATCCCTCTAACAATTCTGGTCGAGAATAATTGATGAATTCAAAAGGGGCATAATGGCGAACTCTAAGGCTAGGGCACCATTTTTCCCCTATGTAAGCCCCAAACCAAGCCGCGCAATAGCTATCGCCCGATCCCATTAAATAGATTCGTTCTATACTTGCTTCTGCAAGGATTTCAGCCAGTTTTTTGATTTCGGAATCTTCTAAAATAGATTTGAGTATTTTGGGTTGTTCTAAAATCTCTGTTAACATGTAGTCAGGCTGCATCATAATTAATCCCTCAAAGACTCTTTCTTGAAGATTACATGAGACTATGACCAGAATTGTTCCTTAAATCTTATGCGCGAGCAAAAAAGGGAATGCGTACAAATAAATCGATGTTGCACTAGGAGCTGACTTGGCTAGGATTAAAGCCTATTATTACATACGTGTAGTTAACCGATTTTTTCCCTATGTTGGGGAACTGAGATTTAAGGCACACACATCTTTTTTCTATAAATACAAGAAATCAAATCAGAACTTCTACATACATATTTTACAAGTAAATGAAATACATATGTGTAAGTAGCTGTTTTAGTTTATTAACAACCGTGACTGATGTGGAACACGTTTAATTGATTAAGCTTGAGGATGTATAAAGCGTGAAACCCGTTTTTGCTGTTTCCTTGATTATGCTGATTTTGATATCAACCGCAGCATTTTTTGTTCAGTATAATATGTTGAAACGAAGCAGAGAGGAAAAACCATTTTATTTAGGGGTCACTTTTTGTGGGAATACTACTGCGGAAGCCCGTCTGCTTATTGATAGGGTTAAGACTTACACTAACCTTTTCGTTCTGCAATCGGGAACTATTAGTAAGAATGAAACCGCAGTAAACGAAATTTGTGATTATGCAGTCGCCTCTGGATTAAACATAATCGTTTATTTTGGCTGGTTTGATACTGATCACCCTTGGCAGATACCGTGGCTTAACTTTGCGAACCAACGATGGGCAGACCGATTCTTAGGAATCTACTACTATGACGAACCTGGAGGTATTCAGCTTGACTACAACTGGACCAGCCATTTTAGCCGGATAATTAACCTGATAAACCTGCGGAATTCAACTCTATATCAGACACTTGCCTCCGCAATAGAGGGGTACCTTAATGGGACCCTACCACGAGATTATGATGAAGCAGCAAAAAGATACATCAGTATCCTCCAGAACTATCCTGACCTTAAAGAGTTGAAAACTCGCTCAATTGTAGCTTTCACTTCTGATTATGCTCTTTACTGGTTCGACTACTTGGGAGGATTTGATGTTATACTTGCACAGTTTGGCTGGAATAACAGCGTGGCTCAAGACATAGCATTAATCAGAGGCGCCGCGCAAATGCAGAATAAAAGTTGGGGCGCAATTATAACTTGGAAATATGAGAAGCCGCCCTACCTGGACAGAGGAGATGAAATATACCGGCAAATGCGCATGGCTTACGAGGCCGGAGCAGAATACATTGTGATCTTCAACTACCCTCAGATCAACGACAATCCCTACGGGATAATGCGCGAAGAGCACTTCGAAGCCCTTGAAAAATTCTGGAACGGAGTAAAAACATTCCCAAAGACAATACAAGGTTCAGCAAAAGCTGAAGCTGCTTTGGTCCTTCCTGAAAACTACGGATGGGGAATGAGATGTCCTGATGACAGAATCTGGTTCTGGGGAGCAGACGAAAAATCCCCTAAAATCTGGGAACTCTCACGTACACTCCTGTCAAAGTATGGTCACCGATTAGACATAGTCTATGATGACTCGGAATTTCCAATCGCAGGAAGGTACCAGCAAATTTACTATTGGAATAGCACAAGTTGATCAATGCATATGTATCTGAAAGAGTCAAAATACTATCCAACACATCTTCTCGAGAAAAGCTCTGTCTTGGTCAGCAAAAGGCATGCATGGATGCTTACAACCTTTTTTGTCACACGGCGACTTAGATTTTCTTGTTTTCTGATCGTCCCTCTTGACATAATTCTATTATAGAAATATGTTCTATTTGGAAACACGCCTTTTAGGTCCCCTTGTCTGCTTGGACTATAGACAAAACTTATAGAACAAGTTTAGCGAGGTTTACATTTGGAAAATGAATCTGTGGAAACCGTTCGCAAACGCAGAGACCGCCTTTACATAATTGCAGAAATATTAGCCATAGCAAAAGATGGAAGTTTAAAAACTCAGATAATGTACAGAGCGAATCTAAGCTTTGCCCAACTAAATGAATACCTGAATTTCCTTCTCAAGAAAGAACTACTCAAAGTGCACACAGATGAAAGAAAGACATTCTATAAAACAACATCTAAAGGCATCAAATACCTCGAAAATTACGAAGAAATCTCACATCTCTTAAGAAGAGGGAGTGTTGTTAAAGCCAACTCACCGCTCTTTTGGCTAGACCGGACATCGTAGAATACCTGCAGACAGAAGAGCGCTTGTTACGAAACTATTTTGGCCGTTATACCGTCGATTCTGATACTTCTTTCCTCGCCAGTCTTAATGTTCCTAAAAGTAATTTCATAGATTGGGCTGTAAATCACAGCGTGCTCAGAGATTTGAAAAAGTTCGTTTTCAATCATATCGGCTTCTTGAGGTCTCTTGGCAATCCTGGCCTTTATTATCTCCACTCCTTTTTCAGGTGAAAACGTAAGCTTCCCTACTTTTTTACCGACCTCTTTCAACACTTTATTTGGATGCTCCTCGGAAGGGGCAGAGGGCACCTGATCAGCTGGGATTTCGCGCCCTGTTTTATCAAGAATGACATAAGCCTTGTTTTCGTGGGATGAACATTCGTGTGCTTCAAGTCTAATTATCTTGTGAGACTCTCCGGTGGCATCAACTATTGTTTCAGGTTCGAAGGTTTTGTCTAGAATCCTAACTTCTTCAGTTTCATTGTCAACATCAAGTGTGTAAACCCTCGTTTTGTAGAAATCGACGCTATAGTTCGCGTCAATGAGAATGTATGGTTCATAGTACCTGTCAACCGAAACAACCCGTATCTCTTCTGGTCTGGGCTTTGAAAAACCGAATTTTATGAACAATTTGTTTTTCATTTTCTCTGCTGTAAGTTTCACGATGGTAGGGTCAACACGAGACTTGTAGACAATTACCTTTCTTTTTGCTATCCTTTCGGTGATCTTTGGAACCTCGGCCAACAGTAAACACCAACACGATAACTGAAAACATTCGCTAATTAATCATTTATGAATTCAAACTTAATATTGGACATCTATCAGTTTCCAAGCGATCTCCAGCTGAGGAATTATAAACCTAGTTCTTTAGATATTTCCTCACCTGAAAGACGGAAACTCTTCAAACAGCGCCTCAACCATTTACATCTCGACTTCATCAGAATTCATCTAATTATCTTACTCATCTGATCTAGATACATGCACGCGCATTCGAAGAATTGATAATAGATCTTTTCTCTAGAATTCTTTCACATCTTCGCTGGAAATATTCTTTTCAAGGAATACTCCCTTTATTATGAGAACAAGAGTTAGATATCGATTAAATAGTATATGGAGCGCAAGCTAGATTGCCTTATTACGTAGCGGAAATCAGATTCAACAGAGACAAAAATGCAAAAAGAGAGGAAAAAATGAGAAGACGGCTAATTTTCCGCGTAATCACTCTGTTACTAATTTCCTTGCTTATTTCCGCCTCAATTTTAACAATCTCGGTGTTAGCCTGTCGAAAACCAAAGCCTGGAGATTGGGATGATCCAGAGTGGGAAGAAAAAAAATTCATAGTCGATTCTTTACTCGAACTCTCCTCGGATATTTCGAATTTACCTAAAGAAGCCTTCAAGGACCCGAAAAACGCGTGCTGTCAAACAAGAATCTTACTTGTCATGGTTAATGTGGTAGTCCGACAGATTATTGTTGAAGCGTATGAGGGAGCCATACACAAGCTTAAATATGATGTACGAGGGGAAATTGAAAAATGGATTGTTGACCCATGGAAAACCAATCTTCTCGAAAAGGTAGATTATATAATTATACTCCTTGAAGAACTCCTTTGGATAGACAAAAAACCACCTATAATTGCAAGTGTGTTGACGTTTCCTGAAACTCCAAATTATTATGAATCAGTGGCGATTATCGCCCAAGTCATCGATAAGGAAAGCGGGGTTGAATCAGTTATTCTCAGCTATCAAACAAACTCAGGCAGCTGGGTCAACGTAACCATGAATCTGTATAACGGGTCTTATATCTCTGAGTTACCCCCTCAACCATACAATACCATCGTAAGTTACAAAGTCTACGCCTATGACGAAGCAGACAACTTCGCGATATCAAAAACTTATTCATATCTAGTAATCGATTCTTACCCTCCAACGATTTCCCAAGTAGAGCACACTCCAGCTTCACCAAACTATAACGAAACCGTCACAGTCTCCGCAAGCGTAATTGAACCCCTAGAAGCCAGCGGAGTTAAAAATGTCACGTTATTCTACAGGACGAACGGCGACTGGCAAACCACAGAGATGACTTTAGACGTCGATCTGTACACCGGAACAATTCCCCAGTTTCCCCAAGAAACAGAAGTCTACTATAAGATACGTGCTTTTGACAACGCCGGAAACTGTGTCGATTCTGAAGTTCACAGCTATCCATTAGTTGATACTTACCCTCCACTAACTAGAATCGACGAACCAACTGACGGAAGTTACCAAACAGGCATTGTTAGCGTGAAGATTTTCGTAGATGACGACAACTTCGATAGAGCAGAATTAAGAATTAAAGATGTTGCCGTGATTCAATGGAATTCAACAGGACAACACGTTTTCTATTGGAACACAACTGCTCCTCAATATCCCGATGGCCTTTACATCCTCCAGCTGGTCGCATACGACCAAGCTGGAAACTTCAATACAGAAACTATTGCAGTGATCTTAGATAACACTCCGCCCCTGATCGGCATTCCTACATGGAACCCCCAAGAGCCACTTGCTTACGACGATGTAGTTGTTAGTGTATGGGTGAGCGAGAGCGGACATGCTAGCGGCATCAAAAACGTCACCTTGTGGTACAAAATAGACGATGAATGGTACTTCCTTAAAATGGAGATGCCGGATGGACTGTGGACTGCCACTATTCCTGGACAAAGTGCTGGCGTCAAAGTCGAATTTTACATCGAATCCTACGACAATATGGGAAAGTACGCCAAGACATTAACCTACGACTACACAGTGAAAGCTCCTCCAAACCTTTCCCCCCTAGCTAATTTCCGCGAATCGGCGGAAACCGTCTTAACGGGCGAAGTGATCTATTTCGATGCATCCGAAAGCCATGATCCAGACGGATACATAGAAAGTTACTTCTGGAACTTTGGTGATGGAAACAGTCTCATGAGTGCGAATGCATTCGTAAATCACGCATACCTAGATGATGGCGTCTATACGGTCACCTTAACGGTAACCGATAATGAAGGATCAACAGCTACAGCTACTTCAACTAAAACCGTTTCAAATAGGTCTCCAGTTGCGTCATTTACCCAGGATAAAACAACTGTGCTCACTGGAGAAATCATCAGCTTCGACGCGTCTAGTAGCGAAGACTCAGACGGTTCCATCATCAGTCATCTCTGGGACTTTGGTGACGAAACTACTGCATTCGGCGTCAAAGTGAACCATATTTACAAAGATGATGGCGTCTACACAGTTGTCTTAGAAGTTATTGACGATGATGGCGCAATCGTATCGATTAGTGCTGTCATAACTGTTTCGAATCGGCCTCCTGTAGCACTCTTCACCGAGAACGCCACTAAAGTGGAGAAAGGTGAGGTAATCCACTTTGACGCTTCCGAAAGCTATGACTTGGATGGCAACATAGTTAGCTATTTCTGGGATTTTGGTGACGGAACAAACGCCACTGAAGTTACAGTAGATCATGCATATGTTGAAGACGGAAACTACTTGGTAACTCTAACTGTAACAGACAACGACTGGGCTCCGTCGTCGATCAGCGACACGAAGATTGTGGAAAAGGAGACGTTTGGATGGCCATTGGCTTTGCTTGCAGCCATTGGCTTAGGCATCGCGGTCTTAACCGCGACTCTTCTGTACGCTTTGTATAGAATAATAAAGAAAAGAGGAGCGACTTCAAAATCTGGAAGCAAACCCCTTGTTACACTTTATATTCCATCGAAGCTCTTGGATGATTACGATTAGTGGTGTCTAGATCACGTGAAGAAGATTTGATTCTTGACGCAGTCTTATAAGTTGAGAGCCAGGAATTTGACATTTTTTCACGTGAATTGATTAGTGTATCTCTCTTTGACTTTTCGCCACTACGGTATCTATCAGAGTTCTTGGGGTCTCATCGTTTGCTGGTTTCCACACGTGACGGCATGCCTCAAGAGAGAGAAAGGAGTTTCGGACATAATAAGAAGGCTGGCCACACGTGTTACCTTCCTGTCAACCTCCCCCCCAATTACATATGTCTTACGACATAATATACATTATATCATGTCTTATAAAAAGTTTGCTTATCCAATTCAGCTTATGGCCAGGATTCCTTCGAAGATTTTTTCTTCGGTGACATCTAGTTCTTTTGAAAGCCAGATTTTCAAGAGCTTGACGCTTTGTGGAAAATCGCCTGTATAAGTGAGGACTTTGCCTTGTTTTAGGGCGTCTGCTTGGAAGATTTTTTCTGTTTCTTTGGACTGGTAGGACACCGTATCCGCGTTTGCAGCCAAGACTTTAAAGTCTTCCCATTGTTTGCATTTCACGATCACTGGAGGACCATGGATCTGGGGCAGGACTTCTCGGGGAGAAGCTATGTATTTTATAAGGTTGGAGACTTCGGTTTGGAGGGTTGCTAGACGGTCTTCTATTTTTTCGAATTTTTCTGTTATTTCACCAGTTTCTCCTATGCTTTCTGTTATTATGCCCAGTTGACCGATTAGTCGATCTAGATCTTTTTCATGTTCTTTGAGGACATTGATAATGAAGTCGAGGGCTTCTAAAGCTTCGTCTTTACTGGGTTTCTTAGCCATGTAGCTTTCTCCTTGTGCATGTATACTTAAAAGGCTTATAGACAAATAAACATAATGCATTGTCAAACTGTATCATTAGGTTGGGGCGTGCATATTAATTCACAATTCAAACCGAAAAAACTAACACAACAAAATATGCTCGTTATATTTGGATAGAAGCAGAATTTTGAAATAATTTTTCCTAAAAACTACCGCCTCGAAAAACCTTTATTCTGAATCCATATTTTCGATTCATAAGAAAGGTAACGTTTTATTTAACTAACCAAGCAGACGCCACGGATAGGGAATGGTTTTGTCAAGGTTTCTTGATAAAAACCCTTTTCACATATGTTAACGTAATGATTATCAGGTAGAAAAGATGGGGGAGCAAAAAACAGCTCTCACTCTATTACTGATTCTTTGTTTGGTTCTCTCAAATCTTTTTTTACCTCTTGTTAAGGCTGTTGAATATTCTCCTG
>CAYFWY010000004.1:0-39529 GCA_964346895.1 uncultured Candidatus Bathyarchaeia archaeon
GCATTTTTTCCAGCCAACACATCAAACGAAGTATCTCCGACATATACTGCATCTTTTGGCTTTATGTTTAGTTTCTCTAATGCTAATATTATTTGTCTCGGAGAAGGTTTCTGCTCCTCGATAGGCACATCGTCTCCACATATTACAACATCGAAGATGTCGAAGATCCCTTTCCCCTTTAATTCTGATTTAACCCTTTTTTCATCCCCACTTGTGACCAACCCTATCTTGAATCTCCTTGACTTTAAGTTGGCGAGAATTCTGGCAGAGTTGGGAAAAAGTATTGATTTGTCGTGAGGATATGAGTTTCTCCAAATTTCGTTTGCTCTTGACCACCCTTCTTCTGGGATACCCATCTTCTTGTATACTTCATACCAGTTCGGGGAATACCAATCCAGCAATTTCTTCATTGTAAAGACATTATTCAAATTGAACTCATCATGTAATTTCTTAAATGCGTGAAAGTTGGCTCTTTTGGAATTTATAATTGTTCCATCCCAATCAAAGAGAACCGCTTTCATGTTTATCAACATGCCTTACTTATCTAGATTGAAAGTAAATTTAAGCTTAAAGTTTTTTTATAGAGTAAAACCAAGTTTGCGGGATTACCTGTCTCCCTCTTTAGCCAAAACAAGCTAGTAGACGACACCAAAAATCTCTTGTCTCTAACAACGATTTGCCTTAAGAATGCTAACGTTTTATCTAACTTCTGGACTCGGTGGAAGTTTCTTCTTCTAAACTTGCCATGTGTTAACGACCAACTTATTATGGTGAAAGACCGTGAGTAGAACTTTTTTGTCAAGAAACCTTGACTAAACACTTTTATTTAGATATTTTGATAGTCAAGAAACCTTTACAAAAATGTTTTTATGCGATATTTATTATATTATGTATCGTTGGCACGCGCACAACTGAGTGGGGCTTGCGAATTCTTGTAAGACATGTTCAACATAGAAGGAAGAAGGAAAGGTGAAGCAACCTTTGGTATACGAGGTGGACTTGACTAAGATTAAAGGAAAAGGAGAGTTTCCCTGTCGTAATTGCGGGGTTATAATATCTCCTGAAGATGAAACAGAGGATGTCTACTGCATTCTTGACGTAAAAGTTAAAGACGAAACTCTAGAAGAAATAGTGATCCACTGCAACAAATGTGGAAGCAGAATCCATCTAGTCGGTTTCCTTATCCTCGATATTGATAACGCCTAAACTGGAATGGCATGCATGCATGGCAACTATAACCAAGATGAGTATAAGTAACGTTGATGTCCATGTGGGAAACTCTGGAATCGGAATAGCTTCAAGGTTTGGTTCAGTCAAGAAAGGAACAAAAGTTACTTTGCCTAAGTAAAAATCATCCTCGAAGTCATAGATTGATTGGCTTATTAGTGTCGTGTTAGTTGTTCCCCACCAATTATAGGTAGCATTAATGTCGACTGACGTGCTTGCGAGTGTGATGCTTCTCTGAGTACAGTCCTGAATATTGTTGAAGTTGATTGTTGCTGAAGGACATGACGTTAACGTGATTGCTACAGAACTATCGGTAATCGTGTTGTTTTGAATGTTCTGGGTCACTGCCTGCAGCACAACATCTATACCATTTTTGCTGCCTACAATTACATTTCTCTCGATTGTTACCGTACGTGCTTCTACAGTGGCATAATAATCGACTTGACCATAATAACTATTTACAACAAAGCCTCCAATTCCTACTTCACTATTCACAAGAATATTGTCTCGAATGGTTACATCACCTTCACTAATCAAGAGACCGTAATCGTAAACCCGTTTTCCTATTGCAACTCCCCCAGAATTTCCGACGATAGAGTTGTTTTGGATTATTCCTGGACCTACTACGTTAACGCCCCTTACAAAACCGCCAGAAATCACATTGTTATAAATGTAAGAATAGCAGTCTGCTTGAGTGGTAATTCCATAACCCCCATCATAGCTACTTTCAGGCACTTCGATGCCGTATACTTGAGCGCTGATGTCCTGACTAGTAATGGTGTTATTCGAAATCACAATTGTGCCTCCGGCTACATCAACTACAGAACGTGGATACATGGCATATCGAGGTATGAGCCCTGGGACAAAAGGCAAGAACTCCCAAGCACTCCCGCCGCCAGCGAGCGTGTTATTCGAAATGACCGAGCTATCAGAGCTTGATTCCCTAATTGTGACCGTGCCCGTGATTGTGTTGTTTACAATTGATGATGAACCGGAAATTACGCTTCCGTTAATGTTGTTGTTTGCAATTGTAACAAAGTTTCCAGTATGGACATCACATGTTATTGTGTTGTCTGTAATTACAGAGGAATTGCCAACAGAGATTTCACCGGTAAATGAACTATTCGAAATTATGGACGAGTTGCCAACAGAGATTTCACCAGTGAGTAAACTATTCGAAATGATGCACGAGTCAGCAACAGAGATTGGAGCATTGGTGTAAACGTTATTAATTTTTAAAGAAATATCGCTAGATATTGAAGTCGCATTTAGATGGACATTTTCAAAAATACAGCCAGAACTTGTCTGCTCGTTCCAGCTGTTACTGTATTGCGTAAACGTTACTTCCCCGCTGTCGAAGTGAATCTTGTTTGTGCCGCTTCCTCGTGCGCGTAGCGTGCCATTCACCATTATATAATAGCCGTTAAGGTTGACAGTGACTCCAGCTTCGATCGTTAACGTTACTCCATTGTACACAAGGACGTTTCCAGTTAAAGAGTAGGGGCTGTTTGCTTTCGTCCACGTAGTGTCTGAATAGATTATGCCAGTGACATCTGTAGAAGCTTGTACCGTGCCAAAACGCACAACGCCAGCTGATGCGAATCCGCTAACCATCATGGCTATTAAGAATGCACTTGAGAGTGATTTCATCATCCTGTGCATTTCCCATTACAAGTTGGAGATTCCAACGATACATAATATAACAAACATTGCATAAGAACGTTTTTGTAAAGGTTTCTTGACTATCAAAATAATCAAGCGAATGTTTCTTGGTCAAGATTTCTTAACAAGGTTTGTTCGCGCGCGCTGTTCAATTCCAATTGTTATCATATATCTGATGTCACAGTTGATTAACAGCTAAGGGATGTAGTCTATTGTGGAGAAATCAAACTGGGCGCGCACGCAAGATAATTGTTAAAAGGAGGCTTTCTTCTCTTCCTATTGAGATGAGGAAAGTCTATTTGTAGATTGCCAAGAGGTTTCATAAGAGGCAATCTTTTAACTTCGTCTGGAATACTGGGGAAAACCATGGAAAGAGGGAGCAAGAGGAAACCGTCCATCGAACTTAATATAAAGGGGAATCCTGTGAAAAAGTTTGGACTTTTTGGGACTTCAGGAATCCGAGGAACTGCCAATGTGAAAATAACTCCTGAGACGGCAACAAAGCTTGGAGTGGCTTTCGCCTCCTTTCTTGGTAATGAGGGTACGGTTGCTGTAGGAAGAGACGTTAGATTGCCAGCCAAGCTATTACAGTACGCCTTTATCTCTGGAATCCTTGCAGGCGGCGTTAATGTGGAAGATTGCGGTCTTACCCCAACCCCTGCGGTACTGTGGGCAGTCAAGAAAAGAGGACTTGATGGTGCGGCAGTAGTTACGGGTAGCCACACTCCACCTAAAATAATCGGTTTCTTGTTTTTTACGAGTGATACCGCGGAGTTCTCAGTTAAGGACTCGTACGACTTTGAAGAGATTTTTTTCGACAAGCCCAAAGTCGCGGCTTGGAATGAAGTAGGGAAACACTCCGAAGTAGAAGTTTCCAATCTTTACCTTAGAAATGTTCTTGAATGTATTGATGTTCAAAGAATCTCTTCATCAGACTTCAAAGTAGTATTAGATCCTGGAAATGGGGCATCAACTATTATTTGTGAAAGAATTTTTGAAGCTGCAGGTGTCAAAACTGTTTTGATAAACGGCGAACCTAATGGCATGTTTCCTAACAGAGACCCTTATCCTAGACCGGAAGTCCTTACTGAGTTGGCGAACGATGTCAAGAAGAGCGGAGCGGACATTGGATCTGCAACAGACGCAGATGGTGACAGAGCTCTCTTCGTCGATGATGAAGGAAACGTGTTGTGGGGTGACGTCTCGGGATGCATTTTTGCTAAAGACATCTTGATTAAACATGGTGGAGGAGCCATAGTTGCTCCCATTAACTCCTCTCAGTTGATCGAATGGGTCTGCAACAGCTACAATGGAGAGATAACATACACGAAAGTTGGGCCTCCTCACATTGTGAGCTGTCTCAAAAGAGTGAAAGCGCTTTTTGGTTTAGAGGAAACAGGGAAGAACATTTGGCCAGAGACCATCCTTTATGGTGACTGGGCTCTGGCAACTCTCAAGATGCTTGAGATCATGGCTAAAAAAAAGAAATCTCTCTCAGAAATTGTACTAGAACTTCCTAGGTTTCATATGAAAAAGGAAGCCTTCCACTGCCCAGAACCGTTAAAAAAGGTCGTGATGGCTAACGCGTTGAGGGAGTGGAAGAAGAGAGGAGAGGAGGCAAAGGTTGTCACCCTAGATGGGGCAAGAATCATTTATCCTGATGGTTCATGGATGCTGCTTAGACCCAGCGGTACAGAACCAGTCTTCAGGGTGTACACAGAGAGCCAGGATCTTCAAAGGGTAAAGGAACTCGTTAAAGTCGGTTCAGAATTAGTTGAGAAGTCTTTGTCGCGCGCACGCGCGTGAAAAGGAATCCAAATTACTGTTAAAAACAGAATAATACGAAGAAACTAGGTGATATTGAATGGTGACTAAGGAACAACTAGCCAAGCTGATTGACCATACACTACTGAAACCGGATGCAACAAAAGAGGCTATAAGACGTCTTTGTGAAGAAGCTATTAAGCACGGCTTTTGGTCCGTCTGTGTAAACCCAACATACGTGTCTTTGGCAGCTGGTATTCTTGGAGGGACCGAAGTGAAGGTATGCAGTGTTGTAGGGTTCCCTCTTGGGGCCAACATTCCGGAAATGAAAGCACTCGAGGCTGAGAAAGCAGTCAACGATGGAGCAAGTGAAATAGACATGGTCATGAACATCGGTGCCTTAAAATCACGCGACTATGAACTAGTGAAGCGAGATGTACGCGAAGTTGTCGAACACTCGAAAGCTCGAAAAGATACGGTGGTAAAAGTAATCATCGAAACTGGACTTCTAACAGAAGAAGAGAAAGTCAAGGCTTCCAGACTCGTCAAAGAATCAGGAGCGAACTTCGTTAAGACCTCTACAGGATTCACCGCGCCAGGAGCCAACGTCCACGATGTCAAGCTCATAAGAGCGACAGTGGGTCCAGACTTTGGTCTTAAAGCTGCCGGAGGAATAAGAACATACCATGATGCCGTAAAGCTGATTGAGGCGGGAGCTAATAGGATAGGAACCAGTTCGGGGATAGCAATAGTTGGAAAAAACTAGCAGACGTGGAGCCCGCAAAGCAGGAATCACGCATCCATTCTAATTGGTCAAGCCTCTATTGAAAGAACTAGACTGCTCAAGAACACCAACTAATAAGAAAATAACTCGAATCGGCTCAAAAAAACATTTCAGGTTTGCATGCCTACTAGGCCTATTAACCCCAAAAACGTGTGAAAGCTCAACCTTGAGAATATATCATAAGGAAGTGTATTCTATTCTTTCTCAAATTTACAAGTAACGTTTTACTTTTCAAATTGAAAATGTTTTCAGAAGCTCTGCTATTTTTACTTCAGTAGATTTTGTCGGAATCAACTTGCTTAATAGTCTTTCACGTTCAATCAGTCATTCAAAACTGATGAAAATGAAGATATTTTGGGTAGAAGCGCAGATCTTCTACGGCCAAAAATGTTTACAAGGCTTCTAAATCTCGCGTAGCTTCGTACTAACTGTGGAAAGGATCTCATGACCATCTTCAGTCACTAGAATGTTCTGTTCAGTTTGGAAAACGCCATAGTCCGTCACAAAACCTGGCTCTAAAGTAATTATCATTCCAGGTTCTAGGGCAGTCTTGTCGTATTGTGCAATGTGCGGTGGCTCGGTTAGCATCAATCCAACTCCGTGGCCGATTCTTCCTGCTTTGAATGTCAATTTCATCTCTCTTTTTTTCAGCTCAGAATCGCAAGCTTTAGCGATGTCAGAAGCCTTTACTCCAGGTTTTACCATGTCAAGGCACATTTCAGTAAGTTTGACGGTTGTTTCATGCATTTCTCTCTGCTTTTCAGATGCTGAACCGATAGAGGCTATCCTGCAGAAGTCTGACCAGTAGCCTCCGTAATTGCATCCACCATCGATCCAGATTGTGTTTCCCTTCTTCAGTTTTTGGTTTGTGGGGTTTCCGCTAATGACACTGTAGTTGTAAGGTCCGGAGTTTATGAAACACCAAGGACGTGAGCCGCCTTTCTCCGTCATTGCGTTAAGGAAAATCTTTCCAACTTCTTTCTCAGTCATGTCTATCTCCATTTTTTCAAAGCATTCTTCGTATGCTTCACTTGTTATTTTGCATGTTTTCCTTTGTAAATTAACCTCCGCCTTTGACTTGATCATTCTAAGTTTCCAAAAGAGGTTGGAGGCGTCAACAAAGTTGGTCTTTGTCAGTTCTTGTTTAAGTCTGGTGAAATCGTTATAAGTTAAACCCAGTCGTTGTTCGTATCCAAGTTCTGTTCCGATTCTTCTATTGGTGAGCTTAAGCTCTTCAAAAACGTCTTTAATTAGGGTTAAAGGTGTCTCTGCAAGGTTTTTGTATAGTCTCACGTCTTCTATCCACGCTTCTCGTCGTGTGCTTTCCTCAACAAATTCATGTACTATCACTACAGGATGTTCTTTTCTTGGAAAAACGATGATTGTGCATCTAGCGTAGGAAAATGATGGAGCCGCTCCGCTGAAGTAGTGATAATTCAATGGCTCAGTTATTAGAAGAGCGTCTAGTTGTTCATCATCCATTATCTCTCTAGCTTTCTTCCACCGAGATTCATATTCAGAACGCGGAAACGCCTTATAATCTAGCATACTCATTTTATTGTTTACCACCTTTCAAAGGTTTGTCAACATCTACAACTAGGTCTTTGATTACCTCGAAGCCACGCATAGGCTCAACCACAATGTTACCATCAACTGGTGCTACGCAAGATTGAACGGCTTTGCCGTTTATCATTAAAGTGCAGCCGCCACATTTGCCGGTTCGGCATGAATAGTAGTATGCGATGCTTTTATCTATATTTTCATAAATGTGGTTGAGGACCATGAGCACTGTTAATCCCTTGCCAAAAGGCACATCGTATTCTTTATAGTAGGACTCTTTGTCACTAGTTGGGTTGAACCTGAGAATTTTTACTTTTATTTTTTCTTTAACCTCAGCCATTTTTCGTCACCTCGCTGGGCCGTATGGGAAGATTTCTTTAGGGGGCGATAGCTTCGTTATTATTATTGGTTGGCTTGAGAGGCGCATTTCTCCTGCCATATTTTTCACAATTATATTTTTGATCCAGTTTACATTATCTGTATTTGGAAAGTCTCTCCTGTATTGGGCGCCTCTGCTCTCTTTTCTCATGAGTGCCGCATGAGCCACCATATCCATCACCGTGACCATATTCTTAACTTGAATCGCCTCGACCCATTCCTTGTTATAAACGTAATCCTTAGATGTAGTACACAACTGCTGAAGCTGTCTTTTCATCTCATCAATTTCTTCTATAGCTGCCTTCAATCCATCTCCCGTTCTAACCGGACCTAATTTCTCCCAAGCTAACTTTTGAATGCGTCGCCTGAATTCTATTGGGCTTAATCCTTTTTCACGTTCTAACGGCTGAAGGATCTCTTTCTTCAATGATTCTAGCTCATTCGCGTCAATTCCCAAGAAGGAGGTTTTCTTAGCATATTCCGCGGCGAGTCTACCCGCCCTTACACCGAAGACAGAGAATTCGGTGAAAGCATTCCCAGATAATCGGTTTGCACCGTGTACTCCCCCAGTCACTTCACCAGCAGCATAGAACCCCTTTATGTTAGTTTCACATTTTTCGTTGATTCTGATGCCGCCATTTGTGAAGTGCGATGCCGGAACAGCTTCCATCGCGTGATATTTGAGGTCGGGTAGAAGTTTTTTTAGGTCAAAATTTCCGTATTTGAAACCTTTGTACCATGTAGCCCATTCACCCGCGTATTCAATTAGATTGTCAGGTAAATGCTTTAGTGATACGTAGACCCCGCCGTGTGGGCTTCCTCGACCTTCTAAAACCTCAAATGCCATTGCCACTGATGCAATGTCTCTTGTTGCGCACTCCTTATTAATAGGGTCCCAGTGCTCCATAAAGCGTTCTCCATACTTGTTAAGCAACCATCCTCGGAGTTCACGCTCTGTTGAGACCAAGAAAGGAAAGTCTATTCCACGCAATGCTGGTGGCCACACAAAGCATCCAGGCAGAAACATGGGAAACTCCATTTCAATAAGCTCGGCACCTATACGGTATGCGATTGCAAAACCGTCGCCTGTCAACTCTTCTGGAGCCGTTGTTATTGGATATATCCTCATTAAACCTCCAGTGGCCAGCACAACAGCTTTCGCTTTGAAAACCAATAATTCTCCTGTTCGTATGTTAAGGCCAAGAGCGCCGGTTATTTGCTCATTTTTCGTCAAGAGATCTGTGATCATTGTTTCCTGGATTACTTTGACACCTGCTGCTTTGATTTCTTTGCCCAAAATCCTTTGGTAATCAACTCCTGGAATCACGACACCTCTTGGATAAGAATGCCCAGATGATCGAAAGACATAGCGTACCTTTATACCCCAATCTAAAAAGTCTTTAATTCGATCTGGTGCTTCTTTCACATGCACTTCAACAAGCTTTTGGTTGTTTAGGTATTTGCCTCCTTTCACCATGTCTTCAAAGAAACGGTCTTGAGTATCGTTTGGATCTGCACCAGATAGGCCGAGTTCGTGTAGGCTTTTGCTGTCGACATCGAAGTCAGCGTCTCCGGTGAGGGTTGCTCCGGATTTTCCAAATTGACCTTTAGTAACAAGTGTCACTCTTACATCGTATTTGCTTGCTTCGATGGCTGCACAGCAACCTGCGCCGCCACTTCCAACGACCAAAACATCCGTCTTTAAAACGCTCTTTTCGCTTTCCTTCAAAAAGGAACCTCCTTCCACCCAGAACCTCCTTTTTAAGTAATGAATCCATATTTATCTTTCTGCACAAAAGTGGAAAACTTTCTAAATGTTTGGGGGTGGCAAGTTTGATTAGCGGACCGGAAAAAAAAATCATAGCTAGAGTTGATCAATTAAGAAACGAGTTAGTTTCAATAACGAAAGATTTGATTAGAATTCCAACAGTCAATCCGCCTGGAGAGAAATATGAGGAATGTGTAGGCTTTCTATCGGATACGTTAAGCGATATAGGTTTCAATGTGAAGATAATCGACGTTCCTAAGATCAAACTCTCTGAACTGGCTCCTCACGGAAAAGGTCTGCCCCGCCCAAACCTAATTGCCGAACTTCTTGGATCGAGTGATGATGGACCTACACTGCACTTTAACGGGCATTATGATGTGGTTCCTGCAAGTGATGAATGGGCGATCAACGCGTTTAAACCCGTGGTCAAAAACGGAAAGATCTATGGTCGAGGAGCATCAGATATGAAGGGGGCTATTGCATCAATGATAACGGCCGCTAAAGCCATAATTGAGTCTGACTTTCATTTGAAAGGATCATTAACATTTTCAGGAACACCTGATGAAGAGACAGACGGATATGCTGGAGCCGGGTTCGTCACCAAAGAAGGAAAAGTCAAGGCTGACTACTGCATCGTAGGCGAGCCCTCAGGCGTCAACAACATTTGGAACGCTCACAAAGGAACACTTTGGTTAGATATAACCACCGTTGGGAAGGCGGCTCACAGCTCAACACCTTGGCTAGGTTTGAACGCGTTTGAAAAAATGGTTGAGGTTGTAAACGCGATTAATCAAGAGGTTAAACCAAAGCTGGCGAAAAAAATCAGCTGCTACCCCACGATTCCGCCAGAAGGACGTGTTTCAACCATCACCCTTGGGGGGTCTGTAGAAACAGGAAAAATAATAAACACTGTGCCAGACCGATGCACTATGACTATTGACAGGCGCCTTATTCCTGAAGAAAAATTGGAGGATGCAAAGAAAGAAATCTTCAGTACACTTGACAAGTTGCAGGCGCAAGATCTAGAACTAAAAATAGAAACCAAAATTGTATCGCAATTTAACGCGTGTTTAACTCCAAAAGATTCTCCGATATGTACAGAAACAGCGGAAGCTGTAAAAGACCTCAGTGGAAACCTACCAACAGTTACAATGTGCATAGGCAGTCTCGATATGCGATACTTTACAGAAATAGGAATTCCGACTGTGGCCTTTGGTCCAGGCGATTTGCGCCTAGTTCACAGGGTGAATGAGTACGTAGAAGTAAAGGAACTAATCAAAGCCGCAGAAGTATACGCCTTGGTGGCTTTTAGGATCTTAAACACGCAAAATTCCAAATGAAAACGATTTTCAATGATATGAAAAAGGTTCGTATGGGTAAGGTCTCAACTTTGTTTCCATTCAACTTTGAAGAACGGTTTTAGGATTTATTGTGTTTGAATATTTATTAGCATGCATCATTAAGAAAATTCTCTTTCGTAATAACCTTCGTTATGATGATTTTCTCAAACAAGGTCGGTTTGCCTATCTTGTGTCCGCAACATATATGTGGATGCTGGAATCATTTAGATAGACATGATGCTTGGTTTGGATTTCTAATCAAAGTCAGGAACTTGATAAAATGGTTGACGACTCATACATCATAGATATCGAAAACTACTCTTTCAAGTTTCCCAGAAGCGAGAAACCCGTTCTCAACAACGTGAATCTAAAAATTAAGCCTCGTGAATGCGTTCTGTTGATGGGGAAGAGTGGATGCGGAAAAACCCTACTCTGTGTAAGCCTGAACGGCATTATTCCTAACCTTATAGTTGGCGAAGTAAAAGGCAAGGTAGTTGTTGCCGGAAAAGACGTGCATAAAACTGAAGTCAAGGAGATGGCTAAAGACACTGGAATAGTTTTCCAAAACCCCGATTGGCAACTTTGTAATATTCGAGTAGAAGATGAGGTTGCATTTGGACCGGAGAACATGTGCTTAAAACCTTCTGAAATAAGGCGCAGGGTCGATGAGGCACTCGACTTCGTAGGATTGGAAAAATTTCACAATAGAAGTGTTATGAATCTATCTGGAGGAGAAAAACAAAGAGTGGCAATAGCCTCGATCCTAGCAATGCAACCTAAAATATTTGTTTTGGACGCTCCAACCTCAAACTTAGACCCGGTTGGCACCCAAGAAGTTTGTGAAACGATTAATAGAATAAGAAAAGAATTAAACATGACGCTAATAATCGTTGAGCATCGAGTAGACGAGATAATCCACCATGCCACCAAACTACTGATTATGGGTGACGAAGGAAACATTGCGTATGAAGGGCCTCCTCGAGAAATAATGAATCAATTTGGAAACACTCTTTGGAACGATATGGGTTTGTGGCTTCCGCAGGTATCGGCTATTGCAATTGAAGCGCAGAACAGGCCAGGCTTTTCAAACCCACCAAGAAAAATGCCACTCACCATCGAAGAAGGAACCGAGGTTTACAGAAAATACGTTCACCTACCTTTGAAGATTGAAGAACGAAAGATGGTGGAAAGTAGTGAAGAGATAATATCCGCAGAAGATGTTGGATATACTTATCCTAATGGTTTCAATGCTTTGAAGGGCGTAAACCTGAAAATCAAGAAAGGGGACCTAGCAGCCATAGTTGGACAAAACGGCTCTGGAAAAACCACATTTTCTTTGAACTGTATCAGCATATACAAGCCTACCGCTGGGAGTCTTCAAGTGGCTGGTTATGACATTAATGAAACAAGCCCAACGCAACTCGCTCGGTCGGTTTCTTATGTTTTCCAGTATCCTGAACATCAATTTGTTACTCCTAGAATATTTGATGAAGTAAAATACAGCTTGAAAATATTGGGTAGCACAATAAGTGAAAAAGAGATTGAAAAACGGGTAGAAGAAGAACTTGCCCATCTTCGTTTGCTTGAGTTAAAAGATAGACATCCATACAGCCTCAGTATGGGACAGATGCGGAGACTTAGTGTTGCAGCTATGCTGGTGACAAAACCAAGAATTGTTTTCTTGGATGAACCCACGTATGGGCAAGATCGTCGAAGCGTAAAGATACTTATGGATCGCATGGATCAACTGCACGAAGAAGGAACCACTGTGATTTTCATAACTCATAATATGAAGTTGGTTGCCGAATTCGCCCATAGCGTTCACGTGTTCAATGACGGGAAAGTAATATTTTCAGGTAATCCTAGAGACCTTTGGGCTAACAAAAGCGTTTTGTCAGAGGCTAACCTTTCTCCGCCTCCCGTCTCCCAAATCTCGAACCTGATTGATGAAGGAAAGTACATATTATCCACTGATGAATTCATTGAAAATATAAGGGGGTAATTCATTGCCAGAATCTCGACTTACATTCATAGAAAAGGATTCATTTCTCCATAGATTGGACCCGCTTCCCAAGGTGGTGTATATGCTTTGTGTTGCGGTAATGGTGCTTACACCTTGGGCAATAGAGGCCTTAATGCTTTTGTTTCTTGGAACACTAGTCGTATGTTTCGTCGGAGGAAGGGTCCCTCCAAAAAGTGTGCTTTCGGTGGGCAAGTATTTAGCTCCCCTTGTTATCTCTATTGTGATAGGGTACCCAATAATTGAAGGGCTAGTGCACCCTGGTACTCCCGTGTTTCCCGGAAGTCCCATTCCCTTCACATATAGAGGACTATTTCTAGGCTTGACAATTGGCTTCCGAATATTGTGCGTGGCAACGGCTTCCTTAACAGTCATGTGGACAACTCATCCAAGAGATCTTGTTCAAAGCCTTTCTGAGTTAAAGTTAAGCGGCAAGAAATTGGTTCCGTACACTGTAGCTCATACTTTTGAGATGGCCCTTGTATATTTCCCAGTTATTGAAAACGAACTGCAAACTATCATGTACGCTGAGACAATAAGGGGAGTAGGAGCAGATGCAAAGAATCCTGTCTCGAGGAAGATTGCTCAGTTAAGAGGATTGTTGTTGCCTTTACTTATGCGTGGTCTTAGACACGCACAGACTATTGCAATAGCGATGGAAACCAGGGCTTTTGGCGCTTATAAAAATAGAACATATGTTAGACAACTTAAGAAACCTTCGATTCGTAGATTATTCACCACCTTCTGGATCGGGCTCACAATTGTATGGATTTATGGCTTCATTACAATAGGACGAATTAGCCTAGGGGGACTCCCAATCTTCTAGAGATGATCAAAAATAATCGAAATATTTGATTACGCAATCGTAAGATGGATAAAAGTTAGCTAGTGCATCATGTAAAAAAGAACTTCTACCGACGCGTGGATATAATTCAAAACGGTGTTCAACCGACCAAAAACTCTTTATACACCTTATTTGCAAAACTGAGGAATCCAGATGGTGAAAAAACATGCCATTCTCAAAAAATTTCAAATTGAACACTATGGACATTGCAGTTGCTGTGATTCTGGCGGTGATCAATGCAGCATATGTAATCGCTGGGGCTATCGGCTACATAGAAAAGGTGTTTATGGCTGGAGGCGTCTTAGGTTACCTAGCGTTTTACGTCATTGAAGGACTCATGTGGCCACCCATGTTTATATCTGGTTTCCTTCGAAAGAAAATCGGTGTCATGATGCTGGTTGGCTTCCTCTTTGGTGCTATCAGATGGGCACTAGGAGATCCAGATGGACCTTTGCTAACATTAATGTACACTGCGGGAACTGCCGGTGCAGGACTGTGGCTAAACTACAGAGACTGGAAACCAAGCCTTCCTAACTGGTTTGTTGGCGGAGTAATCCAATTTTGGATTGTTGACGGACTAATATGGTTCCCATACTACGGATTTCCTGGCGGATTTGAGATTTTCTGGCCTTCAATGGTAGTAGGCACAATATTCTGTGGGTTGTGGGGCGGAATCCTCGGTCTTTGGATTGGAAAAGCGCTTCGGGCTACAGGGGTAATCGAAGTCGTAGAAGCACCAACAACAACTTAGAAATAAAAACTTCACCTCCTTTTTTCTTTTTGCATTTGCGCTTTTCATAATGAAACGAAGAACTCTTAAGTTACTATCGTAAGGGTCTGAAGTATCAACGTACTGTGAACAATATAACTTAAATAGTAAACTAGTAATACACTGTTTTCTTCGCAATGTCGAGGGAATAGTTTGATTAAAGTGCGTGTGAAGCTGTTTTTGACATTAAGAGAACTCGTTGGAAAGGATATCCTTGACATAGATCTTCCAGAAAAATCTACTGTTCAAGACCTTTTGATGTTCATAATCAAGAAATATGGTAGAGCCGTTTCAAGATACCTTTTGGACGAAAGGAAAAACTTACGAGAATTCCTTAATTATCTAATAAACGGAAAAAACATAACAGACTTGAATGGTTTCGAAACACCACTTAAAACTGGAGATTTAATAGTGATAATACCCCCAGTGGCTGGAGGCTAGGAATTGAGGAAATCCCTACAGTTTGATCTGGACAAATGCACAGGTTGTCGAACTTGTGAAATGGTTTGTTCTCTGACACACACAGGAGAGTGCAACCCGCTAAAATCAAGGATACACGTAACAAGAATGAAGCTAGACGGAGTAATGATTCCAGTATATTGTAAACAATGTGTAAACGCTCCATGCGCCAAGAACTGCCCAGAAAACGCAATCTATCGTGACGGAAAAACAGGAGTGGTCTTGATAGATTATGCTAAATGCATCGGATGCAAAAACTGCATACAATATTGTCCTTTCGGCGCAATGACACTAGATCCAGAAACCGAGCAAGTGATTAAATGTGACCTATGCGGCGGAGACCCTCAGTGTGTCAAGTACTGTATAGACAACGCACTCGTGAATCATAGATATGACGACGTTGGAAAACCGCAACGAGACAGGTACACGGAGAAGGTTGCGCGATCTTATTTGAAAAAATCGGAGGCGACTTAACAATGGGAATCAACATGTCCGAACAAATATTAAGGCTTGATCTTTCAACAAAAAAGATGGTTAAAGAGCCCTTGTCACAAAAATTGGCTAGAAATTTCCTCGGAGGAAGAGGAACAAACGCCAACATACTTTATGACGATTTGAAACCAGGAGTCGACCCGCTTGGTCCCGAAAACATCCTTGTTTTCGGCATAGGCCCCGCAAATGGTACACTTGCACCTGCATCGGGGCGTTATAACGTGTCAGCAAAGTCACCACTAACAGGATTCTTTGGAGATGCAAATTCCGGAGGACACTGGGCTGCTAATCTCAGATATGCGGGATGGAGGAACCTAGTTTTTTATGGCAAAGCAAAGAAGCCCGTTTACTTGTGGATAGACGATGAAAATGTTGAACTCCACGATGCAAGCCACCTATGGGGAAAAAATACTTGGGTGACGGAAGATATTTTGCTTGAGGAACTAGGAGATCCAAAAATAAAGGTTGCATGTATAGGCCCAGCGGGTGAGAATCTAGTAAGGTTTGCCTGCGTGATTAACGAAAAAACGAGAGCCGCGGGTAGAACTGGAATGGGTGCAGTAATGGGGTCAAAAAACCTTAAGGCTATAGCTGTCAGAGGCACTCGAGGTGTAAAAGTAGCCGATATCCAAGGGTTACTTGACTTCCGCGAAGAAGCTAACAAGTTGATTTCAACCGACCTCTTCTACGAATTATACTCTCGATACGGGACTCCAGGCCTAATGACGATCTATAATGAATTTGGCTCACAGACATGCTTCAACAGTAAAGAAGCCTATTGGAAAGGAGCCGAGAAACTCTACGGAGAAGTTGTTGAAGAACAGACAACGAAACACATAACCGCCTGTTTCTCATGCCCCCTTCATTGCAGCAGAGTCTATGAAATAAAGACAGCCCCATACACATGTGTTGGCGAATCTTGTGAGTATGAAAACCTGACGGCATATGGGACTAGATGCGGAAACGATAATCTAGAATCCGTTATGTACGCATCAACACTAGCTGACAAGCTCGGGATGGACACTATTTCATCCGGCGCAGTAATTGCATTTGCAATGGAGTGCTGGGAAAAGGGCTTGATAACCGCAAAAGACACTGGAGGCTTAGACTATAGTTGGGGCAACGCAGACACAGTCATCAAATCATTAAACCTGATGGCTTACAGAAAAGGTTTTGGAGACACTCTTGCTGAAGGAGTAAAACGCATGTCTCAACGGATCAAGGGATCCGAAAAATTCGCTATACATATAAAAGGCCTTGAGACCCCAGCGGTGGATCCAAGAGGCGTGCAAGGCTACGGCGGCCTTGGATACGCTGTGGCAAGCAGGGGTGGAGATCATCTAAGAGCTTTGGCAGCGTTAGCATACTCATTACCACAGAGGGCAGAGGAACTCTTCGGAACCGATAAAGCGGCTGACAGATTTTCTACTCAAGCTCAAGGTGCCGTTGTGAAGTTCCATGAGGAGATGAGGGCGGTGGCAGACTCGCTAGATATATGCAAGTACATCACTAGGACAGCACTGTTGCTACCCGAAACAATTGCCAAGCTAATAAACGTCCTAACCGGATGGGGAGTCGATCGCCAAGAAGTCCTAACGATCGGGGAAAGAATAGTGAACATTGAACGAGCTTTTAACGTAAGAGAGGGATTAACAGTGAAAGAGGATACACAACCCATGAGAATGCTAAAGGAACCAATACATTCCGGTCCATCTAAAGGCCAGGTAGTAAACCTTGCACCTATGTTAAAAGAATACTACGCACTACGCGGATGGGATTTGAAAACGGGCTATCCCACTAGGAAAAAATTAGTGGAGCTGGGGCTTGATTACGTCGCGAATGATTTACAGAAATTAGGAAAATTAGCTGAGTAAATGTGATGGAAAAATGGTGAAGATAGAGGTTAGAAACCTTTTGATGTTTTACAGACTGGCGGGCAAATTCCGAGAAACAATCGAACTTGGAAAATCTAGGCCCACTCTAAGAGAGGTGGTCGCGGAGCTTGAGCGATTGCATGGAAAACAATTAATAGACGCTCTCATCGACCCAAAGACAGGGGATATCAGATATACTCCCGACCTTAAAGGCGGAAAGAAGGCAGTTAGGATCTTGGTGAATGGAACAATGGCTTGGTGGCTAAAAGGTCTAGACACCGAATTAAAAGACGGAGACGTAGTACAATTATTTGGTTAGATGAAAAGGATTTGATTCAAATGGTAGACATAAGCGTAGATTTTGCGGGGATGCACCTCGAGAACCCCGTAATATTGGCGTCTGGAGGTCCAGGCTGGGATGGAGAACACTTGAAGAGAGCTGGACTTGCTGGAGCAGGCGCACTAATTCCCAAGTCAATAGGTCCACCAGCAAGGTGGTTGAATCACCCACGTGTCGGAAGGATGGGTCTTTTCAGAGCAGGGAAAACTCCTTATGGTATGATCAATCTAGAACTGTTTTCCACTCTCCCTGCGGAAAATTGGCTGGAGAAAGAACTAAAAAAAGCTGCTGAAGGTGGAGCACCCATAATAGCAAGCGTCGTTGCTGACCCAAACCCTTCTAACACCCAGAAGGTGGCACAAAGAGTTGTGGGTACAGGTTATGTGGCCATGGTTGAAATAAACGTTTCATGCCCAATGCCCGTTGAAAAAGTTGGTATGCACATTGGAAGGGACCCGAAATTGACAGCGGAGCAAGTCAAGGCGGTAAAGGAAGCGATTGACGTCCCTGTGACTGTAAAGCTGTCGCCAAACTTCGCGTATATTGGGGAGATCGCTAAAGCTGCTGAAAAAGCGGGTGCCGACGCTATATCAGCAACTAATTCGGTGCAAGCATTGTATGGGGTTGACATCGAGACTGGAAAACTTATATTACCTGCTTTCGGCGGTTATTCCGGACCCGCGGTAAAACCAATCACGTTGAGATGTGTGGCACAGGCAGCTCAAGCTGTTAATATACCCATATCCGGGATCGGCGGCATTTCCGACTGGAGAGATGTTGTAGAATACATAATGGTGGGTGCCACAACAGTACAAACGTGTACCGCTATCATGTGGAGGGGTTTAAAAGTTTTTAAGCAGCTAAGCAACGGTCTTAGATCTTTCATGGAGCGAAAAGGATACAAAAAAATCGAAGATTTTCGGGGAATTGCTTTAAGAGACCTGACCACGGTAGAAGAGATGGCGACAAGAGAGCCCATGCATGCAACTGTTAACAAAGACCTTTGCAACGGTTGCAAAATATGTGAAACAGTCTGTTCATACGATGCAATCAAAATGATAGAAAACAAGGCTGTGAGCGATCCCAATGAGTGTGACGGATGCGGCTTATGTAAAGCTTGGTGTCCTACAGAAGCGATTGAACTAGTGTAGTTACAGTTCCAATTCAGTAAGACGCCTTTCCATACTTTCCTCATTTATATTCTGTCGTAGAGTCTAAAGTACGAATTTCCGGTTTCATGAAACATATCCGCACCAGTCAAGAATTGTTAGTGCTAACACTTTCGTTGCTGTAATGAGGTCGTCGATGCGTACCCATTCGTTTGTAGCGTGCATCTGTTCAGTGAGACCTGGACCAAAGATGACTGTTGGGGTTTTGCCATACTTACTAAGAAATCTTGTGTCTGCGGCGCCAATTCTACCTGAAATTGCTGGATTTCTTTTTGTGACTTCTCTAAAGTTTTTTGAAACAGTTTTAACTATTGGATGTTCAACAGGGATTTCTGATGGCTCAGCAAAGTATCCAGTAAATTTGACTTCAGGAGCATGGTCTTTAAGCCAAGAATCCCTTTGAGACGCTTTTCGCAGATGACTAATAAAGGTTCTCTTCACTTCTTTCGAGTCTTCTCCAGGAAGAGTTGCGATGCTACCTTTAAGGAGACAAGTGTCAGGAAATGCGCTGGGATAGGAACCTGCTTGAAAAACACACACCATGCAGGGCAGAGCTTCTCGAACATCTGGATACAGCGGATGGCTGGCGATAGAGATCCTCATGTCTTCAAGGGCTGAAATAGCCTCTACAATCTTGTATCCTTTTTCGATGGCATTTACTCCTTCCCACCTTCTCTGGATGCCTGCAGGCTTGCCATGGATAAGGATCTCAAACCATATACGACCGATAGAAGCGGGTTGCACTCTGAGACTGCTCGTCTCACAACTTATTCCTGCGTCAGCTTTGTAACCTCTCAGAATACACGCCAAGGTTCCGTTTCCGCTAATCTCCTCGTCTACCGTATATTCCAGAATGACTTCGCCCTTCAATCCAATCTCAGATTTCAAGATTGCATCCAATGCCATGGTCATCGCCGCCAATCCACTTTTCATATCAGATGCGCCGCGTCCATAGACTTTATTTCCCTCAATCTCGCCGCTAAACGGATGGTATTTCCAAGCGTCAAGAGGCCCCGGAGGAATAACATCTACGTGCCCGTTGAGCAACAGAGATTTCCCATCGCCTTTACCTTTCTGTATACCCACGACATTTGGTCGGTTTTCATAGTTGCCAGCTACCGTAACGTATCCCGGATGTCTCTTCAGTTCGTTAATATCGGGCTCCCAAACATCCACTGACAAACTCATAGTGTTGAGCCTTTCAGCAATGAATTGCTGGATTTCTTTTTCTTCACCAGTTATGCTTGGGATTGAAATTAGGTTCTGTAGAAGTCCAACAGTCTCTTCTCTATTTTTCTCAATATGTTTTAAGACTTTGTTTCTTATATTCACACCCATTTGTAAAACCTCTTCAATAGAATTAATTACGAGTCCATCTAAAGGGCTTGAAGACGACTAATATAACTTTACTATTTTTTCCATCCCTGCTTTTCCTAGCTTTCTTGCGCGCGCGCAGAATAAGTTACGTTTAACCAACATTCGAGACAACTAGCACGCACAAGAGGGGATAGCTACAAAGTTCACGTTCTGATTTTATTTTCAGCGTGAAGATCATTGGTTAATTGCACAATATGAAATCTATTATTTTTATATGTTGAATAACGTAGACTAGCATATGGTGAAATTAACGTGATGAGGCAAAAACCTAAAATTGTTACTCCTCCTCCAGGACCTAGAGCAAGAAAATTAATTAATCGTGACGGAGAGTGTCTTTCACCTTCTCTTACTCGAACGGCTCCTCTAGTGGGCGTAAAGACAGAAGGAGTGTGGATAGAGGATATCGACGGAAACGTGTTCTTAGATTTTGGGTCGGGAATAGCTGTTGCCAATGTCGGGCACAGGCATCCAGACGTTATTGAAGCAGTAAAGCAACAGATTGATACATGCGATCATGTGAATAGTTGCGATTACTACACCGTCCCTCAAGTTGAACTTGCTCAAGAGCTTTTCAGAGTTACACCTGGCAATTTTAAAAAGCGAATTTTTTTTACAAATAGTGGGACAGAAGCTGTTGAATGTGCCCTTAAAGTTGCAAAATGGCACACAAAAAGATATTATTTCATAGGTTTCATCGGCGGTTTTCATGGAAGAACAATTGGCTCCTTATCATTTACAACTACAGGTATTTCCCCGAGAAGTTATTACGCTCCTATGATGCCCGGAGTTGTTCATGTTCCCTACGCGTATTGTTACCGTTGTCTGTTCAAGCAGACATACCCCGAATGTGGATTATACTGTCTTAGTTACCTTGAAGACACCGTTTTCAAGAAAATAGTCAACCCAGCGGAGACTGCAGGGATCCTTGTTGAACCAATACAAGGAGCTGGAGGATATATAGTCCCACCCGAAGACTATCTGCCAAGGTTGTCCAAAATCTGCGAAAAAAATGGTATAATCCTAATAGATGATGAAGTTCAAACAGGATTTGCTAGAACAGGAAAAATGTGGGCTTGTGAACATTGGAAAGTTGAACCAGAAATCATATGCATGTCCAAAGCTATGGCGGGTGGACTCCCGTGTGGAGCCTGTGTAACCCGAAGAGAAACGATGGATTGGACGCCATCATCTCATGAAAACACATTGGGTGGAAATCCAATAGTCATCGCTGCAGCATTAGCTGTGTTGAAAGTAATACGTAAAGAGAGGCTTGCAGAAAACGCAGCGCAACAGGGCGAGTATTTAATTAAACGACTTAAAGAAATGCAAGAAACTCACGAGTACCTAGGGGATGTTCGAGGCAAAGGGCTCATGGTAGGTATTGAACTAGTCAAAGACAAGAAAACCAAAACCCCCGCTACAGAAGAGCGCAATGACCTGATCTTGGAAGCATTTAAGAGAGGTATGCTTTTACTTGGCGCCGGACAGTCAAGTTTGAGGCTTGCTCCACCGCTTATAATAAATCAGCAACAAATAGATGTGGGTCTTGAGATACTCATAGAATCGCTGAAAACAATAGAAAAATAGTTGATAAAAGAGGGTTCGTGACGGTGACAAATACTCCTGGGGAAGAGCTGCCCACCGTAATATTCGCTGATAAATTTTACATGACAGATGAAGCAATTAAGAACATTGAACGCTTTGGGAAAGTGATAACAGTAGACTGTGAAACAGAAGATGAAATGGTTAAAATGCTACAAGAAGTTAAACCTAAAGTGATTATTTCCGAATACTTCAAAATCTCCCTTCCGATAATTGATTCCTCTCCTAATCTGAGGGGCATTATAGTGTGGGGCGTTGGATATGACCATATAGATGTAAACGATGCCTCTGAAAGAGGGATTCTTGTTGCCAACACCCGTGGATCAAATGCAGAGTCGGTGGCGGAACATATCTTCGCTTTGATTCTTGGGCTTTCGAGGAAACTGATACAAACCGACATTTTTGTTAGAAATGGAAGCTGGGTTAGTCGTGAAGAGACTGGAATTCCTCAAGAGCTGGTGGCGGAAGATTTGTATGGAAAGACGATTGGGATCATTGGGTTGGGGGCAGTAGGTACACGTGTTGCGAGAATAGGCCTAGGCTTCGGAATGCGAGTGTTGGGCTATGACCCTTACATAAATGCTAAGGAAGCCACGGAAAGGAGTGTAGAATTGACTAATCTTGAAACGCTTCTCAAAGAATCTGACTATGTTACGTTACACGTGGTTTTAAACGAAGAGACGAGGGGCATGATTGGTGAAAAAGAACTAGGTCTAATGAAGCAGAACGCATATCTCATAAATTCATCTAGAGGTCCAGTTATTGATGAAGAAGCTTTGATCCAAGTATTGAGGCAAAAGAGAATATCTGGTGCAGGCCTAGATGTTTTTGTCAATGAACCAATCGACCCAGCTAATCCTCTGTTAAAACTAGAGAATGTTATTGTTTCACCACACGTTGCTGGCAATTCTCAAGATGCACTTGACGCTACTTCCTTGGTTGTTAGCCAAGAAACAACACGAATATTGAGAGACGAAATTCCAAAGAATCTTGTAAACAGGCAACAGCTCATTGAAAAGGGTTACATGAATTAGGTCCAGCAACAATAGTTTATCCTTGAAATTTCCTAATCGAATAACAGACCGCAATACACGAAAGATTGGCTAGAGAAAGCGTTATTACAATAACTTTTATCAACTATCACTTGAGTATCTGGCTTATTCCAATTTGGAGGATTCTCGATTGAACAAACCAAACATCAAAGCAGCTAAGGCGAGAGAAATACTCGATTGTAGAGGAAACCCTACAATAGAAGTTGATGTAATAACTGAAGATGGAGTCCTGGGTCGTGCAGACACTCCTGCGGGCCGTTCAAGGGGAAAATACGAAGCTTTCGAGATCAGAGATGGCGACAAGCGATACAAAGGATTGGGCGTTCGGAAAGCTGTAAAGATCGTTAATGAAGAAATTGCCCCATTACTAAAAGGTATGGACGTAACAAAGCAAAGGGCAATCGACTATGCCCTAATCGAATATGATGGTACCGAAAACAAGTCAAAACTAGGAGGTAACACCATGGTCGCAACATCATGGGCCGTGGCAAAAGCAGCAGCAAATACCCTCTCTTTACCTCTTTATCGTTACATCGGTGGCTCCAATGCTTATGTTTTACCAGTACCAATGTTTCTCTACATATGTGGAGGAAAACTTGCAGCTACAGACTTCGATTTTCAAGAATTCAACGCTATGCCAATAGGAGCTAAGACCTTTACTGAAGCATTGCGCATGGGTTCTGAAGTTTATCATACTTTAGGTGAAATGTTGGTTAAAAAATACGGAAAATACTCTTTGAATACTGGTGATGAAGGATCCTTCTCACCGCCCAGAGTAAACGACCCCAGAGAAGCCTATGAGATAATACTAAAAGCCATCGAAGAAGAAGGATATCAAGACGACTTTATTCTAGCTAATGACATAGCGGCAGCTCACATGTACAATGAGAAGACAGGAATGTACCATTACAGAAGAAAGTGGGTCACACGGGAGCAATTGATGGATCTTTACGAAGATTTTGTCAAAACTTTTCCATTGAGGTCAATAGAAGATCCTTTTTTTGAGGATGATTTTGAAGGTCATGCAGAGCTCACGAGAAGACTTGGAATCCAAATAGTGGGAGATGACACCTTTGTCTCAAACCTTAAACGCCTAAAGAAAGGAGTGCAAATGCAAGCTGCAAACACCATTCTACTAAAGGTAAATCAAATAGGGACTCTGACCGAAGCTTTGGAAACGGCGGCATATGCGATTAGAAACAAGTATAGCGTCGTCGTTTCAGAAAGATCTGGGCAGACAGAAGACTCGTGGCTTGCTGATTTAACTGTAGCAATAAATGCTGGGCAAATAAAGAACGGAGCACCTGCTCGAAGCGAAAGGGTTGCTCAGTTCAATCAACTGATAAGAATAGAAGAAGAATTAGGTAAAGCAGGTAGGTATGCTGGAAGAAATTACCGAATTCCTACCTGAAGACTAGATTTTATTGAGCAAGGCACGCGAAAAGCAGAGAAATCCTTCTCTGTTCTAGCGATGTTTTTCTAGTAATTAAATTCCTATTCAAGAAATCTTCCAGGTTGTATGACGAGTTTTCAAAACAACTACAAACACAAGATCCATTACATTCGTTCCAGTAGGTCCTGTAAAAATCGCGTCGTTGAGTTTTCTGAACACATGAGATGAGTTATGTTTTTTTAGATTCTTGTACATATCCAATCCCTTCTCTTTTCCTCTTCTAAGTGTGTAACCATCAACGATACCTCCCGCTATGTCAGTAGGTCCGTCTGTTCCGTCGGTACCAATGGATGCGAGTACTATTTTCTCGCTTCCGTCTATCTTCAATGAGGAGGCTAATGCCAGCTCTTGATTGCGACCTCCTTCACCTGGTTCCTCCGTTATGGTAACGGTCGTCTCTCCTCCCGAAATGATAACGCATGGAGTCTTTAAAGGCCTGTTTCGCTTCTCTACTTCTTTTGCAATGCACGCTAGAACAATTCCCACTTCTCGGCTTTCTCCCTCCAACACGGTGGACAAGATCATGGAGTTAAATCCCAGTTCTTCCGCCTTTTTCTTAGCAGCTTCACATGCGGTATTATTGTTTGCCAGTATCAAATTGTGGATCTTTAAGCCCTCGAAGTCTCTAGCCTTCGGAGTCTCCAAACTAGGGTCAGTGAGTCCTCTCTCAAGATGTCTCCTAACAGAACTTGGAACCTTTTCCCACAAGTCATATTTCTGAAGAACGTGTACAGCGTTCTCAAATGTGGTTGTATCTGGGGTAGTTGGACCCCAAGGTAGACCAGCCACCTCATCTATGACTATGAGATTGATTATTTCAGCCGTATGGATGTACTGGGCGAGTCTTCCGCCCTTTACAGCTGAGAGATGTTTCCTAACAGCGTTTATTTCTTCTATTGTGGCGCCACATTTTAGAAGCAAGCCATTTACCGTATTTATATCCCCCAAAGTTACTCCTTCCACGGGCAACACCATTAAGGCAGAGCAACCACCCATAATACATACAAATACGAGATCGCTCTCTCGGGCGCTCATGGCAATTTCAACGATCTCCTTAGTTCCCTCCAGTCCCGCTTCGTTAGGTGTAGGGTGGCCGCCTTCTACCACCTTTATTGTTTGGAGATG
Source organism: uncultured Candidatus Bathyarchaeia archaeon (assembly GCA_964346895.1). Lineage (GTDB taxonomy): Archaea > Thermoproteota > Bathyarchaeia > Bathyarchaeales > Bathyarchaeaceae > CAYFWY01. The sequence goes on from CAYFWY010000004.1 coordinate 25,060, forward strand.
GCGCCCTTGACCAAGTTTCTCTATTATGACTCCTCTCTTGATCCTCCTGCCCAGAATTTCTTCCAGAGCCTCCGCCATTCTGACGGTTCCCTTGCCCGCACCTATCACGTAAATATTTTGAATTTTTGAGAGATCATATATAGAATTGCCAACGATCAATTCTCCCTTATCAATAAGAATCTTCTTTTTTACACTCTCGTAGGTGTCTATTGCCCCTAAAGCGTGTTCAATTATGTCTAGTGCAGTCTTTCTACCTTCTCTATTACCGTGAGAAAGCAGTTCCGTCCGATTCTTTATAATCGCCACACAAGATGCCTCCACAATTTTTCCTGCAATAGTTCTTTATGATATTTTATAAATAGTTACATTTTCCCTCAATTATGTACATAAGAGCCAAAGGAAATATTCGAAGGAAAAACCGAGGTATTGGATTCCGCATTACAACAATGGGATATATCGGAGGAAATCTTGAATCTCGACCCATCGATTAACGTATTATTCAAACAATCGCATCGATGCACATGCATTACAGAATGGATAAGGATCAAAATAACTGAATGCAGATTGTCGGATTTTGAAAAGTTCAGAGCGAGTCTTCTTCAAGATAAAGGCGGTTAAGAAAAAACGGATTTCGTAGTCACAAAGCATCTAATACCAAAGCTAATATGGCCATTCTGACAGGTACCCCATACGCTGCTTCCTCAAAATATTTTGCGTGTTTCGTCTCATCAACTTCCGGAAAGATTTGAAATCCTAACTCGTCGCTTCTTGGCAATGGATGAAGTATGATCAAATCTTCTTTGGCTTTCTCAAGCTCCTTTAGACTTAAACGATAGATTGAATGATACTTTACCATACGAGCTCTCTCAGCATTAGATAGTCCAGCTAATAGTTTGTGAGGTATACTCTCCACATACAGCACATCTACACTACTTATAACATCTTCAAGATTTTCGGTCTCTCTAAACTCTACACCTTTTTTTCGTAAAAACTCCGTAATATTTTGTGGCATCCTAAATTCTTTAGGTGCTATGAAAGTTAGGTTTGTGTCAAAATTTGCTAAAGCATAAGCCATGGAATGCAAAGCTCTTACGTATTTTTGATTTCCCATAAAAGCAATATTCAACCCATCAATTTTTCCTTTTTCCTTTTTGATTGTATATATATCTAATAATGCTTGTGTGGGATGCTCACTCCTTTCAAGGAAGCCGTCTCCTGCATTTATGACAGGTACTTTGGAGTTCTTCGCAGCTAATTCTGCGGCGCCTTCCATATTGTACCTTATTACGATTACATCTGCATAACTCTCAACCATTCGTATTGTGTCTATCAATGTCTCCGCGAACCTCGGATCACCTGCACGAGACGATCTAGAACTAGCGAAACCTATGACGGCTCCACCCAACCTGTGCATCGCTGACTCAAAGCTTAGGCGAGTCCGAGTGCTTGCTTCAAAGAAAAGGCTGGCTAGAATGTAATCTTTTAACAGATCAGTTCTTTTTTTGGGATCCATCCTGTCGGTGACCTCTAAAATATGTTCTATATCCTCTCGACTCATATCTCTAAGCGAAATTATGTCTCTACCCTTTAATGTCATCGGACCACGATCACCTTTTTAACCCGACCATAATTTTTCTTTATAAATCTTGCGCGAAACTGTAGGTATTGATTTGCTTCCTCAAATAGAGGCTGAATCCAATAATATAAGGTGCATCTTAAGAGATTTCGTTTAGATGGACTTTAAGCGTGTACTTTTCGATTCAACATAGTTCTGAAGCGGGAGAGATTTTCCTGCTTTTTTTAATAATAGTATCCTACGAGGAGTGGCATATGTTTCTGTCCAACTAAAGAATGCACTTTGTGTTCCTGCACAAAGCGCGCGAGCGATTCGATTGATGAACCGTTGATTCCAACTGGAGGTTTGAGCCCAGAAAATGTAGCTGACGCGATTACGCAAGTAGGGTCTTATGCCGTTGATGTTTGTTGCGGTGTCAGAACAAAGAGTGTGCTAGATGAAGTTAAATTCGCGCGCGCTTATTCATGGATAAGGTTACATACCTTTAGTGGTGTAATAGGCTTTCTAGAATGACTGCGTGAGTAAAACTTTTTACGATTGAGATTATTTGGTGAAGCGCGTTTTCTCCAAGAATTTGTAGATCTTGAAATCATATCTCGCTGTCTCTGTGAAGGCTTCCATCGCCAAAATTGATCTAGTTTCGATACTTACATCACCGTTCTTCTTCAGTTCATGGAGAACTTGATCATATCTGTTTGGTTTAACGATTATGATTACATTCTCAAAATTCTTTGCTGCAGCTCTAATTATGTTGGGGCCACCTATGTCAATGCTTTCCAGAGCGCTTTTGAGATCAACTCCTAGATTGATTGTTTCCTCGAAAGGGTACAGATTGCAAACAACCATATCGACTGGTCTTATTTCTAATCTTCCTAGTTCATTCATGTGCTCTTTCTTATTTCTCAATGCTAGTATGCCAGCGATTATCTTTGGGTGTCCAGTCTTAACTCTGCCGCCAAGTATTTCCGGAAATTTCGTAATATCCGAAATATGTTTGACAGATTGAATTCCGCCTTTTTTCAAGGTTTCCAATGTTCCAGTGGTCGCAATTATTTCAATCCCAAGCTTGTTAAGTTCTTTGGCAAAATCAATGATGTTCGTTTTGTCGTAAACGGAGAGTAATGCACGTTTTATCGTCGTCATACTAAATCTAATGATAAAAGCTAAGACACGGATAAACGTATAGATAATTAAGCAGTGATTTTATGAACGCTGAAATCGAAGACACTTACGCAGAAGCATTCGATGGTTTATATTGCAGAGTAATAGTTACTGCCGACGATGAAGAGGTGTTGAGAAAAACAGCGGAGGACGCCACCGCCACACCATCAATAGTCATCGGCAGAATAGAGGGAGGCATTGAGAAAGTATTGGGGCAAAAAGAAACTCCAGACGGGCGCAAGGGCGTTATTCTGCAATTCTGGGGAGGAATCGAGGAGGGAAAGCCTCTTGCTGAGTCAGCTAAGAAGTTTGAGGTGGAACTGGCATATCGTATACGACAGGATATACTCGTAAAGCCCTTCACTGCCATTTTTGACACCTTGCTGAACCCAGATGGGAAAATCGATATGATGAAGAGGGTTGGTCACTGCGGAGACGGTTTTGAATGGGTAGAGAAACTTTACGGGCGAACCATGATCGTTGTCCCGATTATGGTTTCTGACTTTCTTATAGAACGTGAATTAGGTTACGCCAAAGGAGTGGTGGGAGCAAACTTTTGGTACATGTGTAAAACGAAGCGAGCGGTGATGGAAGCGGGTGAAAATGCGCTTAAAGCTATACATAAAATTGAGGGAGCGATAACTCCCTTTGACATCTGTTCAGCGGGTTCAAAACCTGAAACAAATTTTCCATGGATAGGCCCCACGACAAACCACCCCTACTGTCCAACGCTGAAAGAAAAGTTGGGAAAAGAGTCGAAGGTACCGGAAGGAGTCTTTTATATTCCTGAGATCGTTATCAACGGCGTATCCCTTAAGGTGGTAAGAGAAGCAATGAAAGTTGGTATCCAAAGGGCTAGTGTTGTTAAAGGAGTCGTCAAAATCTCGGCGGGAAACTATGGAGGAAAACTTGGAAAGCACAAAATATATCTGCGAGAGTTATTCCCATGACCTTCGATGTTATCGGCTTTGGTGCCCTAAATCTGGACAAATTATTCAAGGTAGACAAGATTGCCAAAGAGGAAGAAGAACGATTCGTAAAAGACTTCAAAGAATCTCCAGGCGGTTCCGCCGCAAACACCATCGTAGGCTTAGCTAGACTGGGATTAAAAACAGGTTACATTGGAAAGGTCGCTGAAGACAGTGAAGGAGATTTACTCATAAACGATTTTAAAAAAGAAAAAGTCGATACCAGCGGAATAGTAATTTCGAGTAAAGGCAGAAGTGGCCTCGTCATGGGATACATCGACGAAAATGGAGAAAGAGCGTTATACGTTGACCCAGGCGTTAACGACTGGCTAGAATTCAAAGAAATCAACCTAGACTATGTTGCCAGCACCAAATTTCTACACCTAACATCCTTCATTGGAGAAAAACCCTTCAAAGCCCAAAAAGAGCTCATGAACTATCTTTCTGACGTCAAGATAAGTTTTGATCCTGGAGCACTTTACGCAAGAAAGGGTTTGAAATCCTTGAAGCCAATAATCAAGAGAAGTCTCGTCATGTTTCCAAATGCAAAGGAGATGAGAATACTTACTGGAAAAGATTATGAGGAAGGCTCAAAAGTTTTTACAAAGAAAGGCGTGAGCATAGTTGCAGTTAAGCTCGGCAACAGAGGCTGTTATGTTACGAATGGTAAAGAAAGCCATTTGGTTGAGCCAGAGAAAGTGAAAGTCGTAGATACAACTGGCGCCGGCGATGCATTCTGTGCCGGTTTTCTCTACGGCCAAATCAAAGGACAAGACCTTTACCAGTGTGGGAAACTGGGAAATTCTGTTGCAGCTCATTGCATATCAAAAATGGGCGCTAGAACAGGACTTCCAAGACTTCCAGACATGTAAAATTTCGGAGTTCTCGAGATATTACTTCAAAGTCTTTTTCCAAAATTCTCTTAGACTATCTAAATTAGCTTCAATAACTCTTTTGCCGTCTACTCCACAGATGGAAAGGCATTTTTCCTTTATGACTTTGCCAATCGCTGCATGGATGTTGCCCTTCATCAAGGTTTCAAAATCCTCTCTGCGTTTTTCTGGAACTTCAACTAAGAATCTGCTATTTGATTCTGAGAAAAGGATGTAATCATTTCGGTCTATATTATTGTATATAGGAACGCTGGCGAGGTTTAATTCCATCCCGTAATCGCTGCTGAAGGCCATTTCAGCTGCGGCAACTGCTAAACCTCCTTCAGAAAGATCGTGACAAGACTTGATACATCTTGCGTCTATCGCGTCAGTAATCGATTTCATGATTCTTTTTGCTTGTGCTTTTCGAACTTTTGGAACGTCCATCCCTATGAAGCCTTTCAGTTTGTAGTATTCCGAACCTCCTAGCTCAGCATAGGTTTGTCCAACTAGGTAAATCAAATTTCCCGTTCTTTTCAAAGCTACTGAAACCGATTTCCTTACATCGGGTATAATTCCAATTGCAGTGAATAGAAGGGTTGGAGTCACCGGCCCTAGAACCGACTCATTGTAGAGGCTGTCTTTCCCAGAAATAAAGGGGGTACCAAATGCTTTGGCAAACTCGTAGCAGGCTTTGCAGGCTCTAACTAGTTCTCCCATTCTGTCGGGTTTTTCTGGGCTGCCCCAAGTGAAATTATCAAGCAAAGAAATCCTTCTACCGCCGACTGCAACATTGTTTCTAATAGCCTCATCTATGGCGGAAGCAGTCATCCAGTAGGGATCGATCTTCCCGTAATTTGGGTTCATTCCACAAGAAACTACGATCCCCTTCCAAGAATCAGTTAAAGGCTTGACAATCGCTGCGTCGTTTGGTCCGGCATATTTTCCATGAAGTGGTTTTAGCGTAGTGTTTCCTTTAGCCTCGAAGTTGTACGTTCGTATCACAGATTCTTTGCTTGCAATATTTGGTGAAGCAAGGATTTTCAAAAGGTCATGTGTCAAATCCGTTGGCTCAGCGAAGGTTGGCTCAGCATAGTTTTGCTGAGTCCATTTTGCAACTCTCCTAGCCCTTGGAGGACTGAAAAGAAATTGCAAATCGATGTTGGCAACGGTGTGTCCTCGGTAATCTACCTTAAGAGTTTTGTCGTTTGTAAACTTGGCAACAGGAGTGGCTTCAACACCTTCACTCTCAAAAAGGTCTAAAACCTTCTTAAGATTCTTTTCTCGAACAGATAGAAACATTCTTTCTTGTGATTCAGAAATGTATATCTCCCATGGAGCCATGTCCGGGTGTTTCAAAGGTACCTTTTCCAGTTCAACATGTATTCCACAGTTAGATCTATATGCCATTTCACCTGCAGCACAAGATAGGCCTCCTCCGCCAAGATCAGTTATGGCCGAACCTAATCCTTGATTTCTTATTTTGATAAGGGCACGCTTGATTTTTCCTTCTTCGGCTGGATTTCCCTTCTCGGTTTCCAGTTGTACCGCTTCTGCAGTTTCTTTTGTCAATTCTGCGGAAGCGAAGGTAACTCCATGGATTCCAAATCTTCCGGTTCTTGCACCCACTAGGACTCCAACGTCTCCGGGCTTTGTATCTCTGACAAACGTGTTCATTGGAAGGATTCCTATACACCCACAAAAAACAGCAATATTGCCGATGTAGCTTTCATCAAAATATATTGCACCGTTTACGGTTGGTATTCCCATATTGTTTCCATAATGGCCCGCACCGGCAACAACTCCACTGTAGAGTTCTTTTGGATGCTTTGTCCCTGGACGAAGGTTTTTAGGATCATGATCCAAGGGACCGAAGCATAAGACATCTGTGCAAGCTATTGGGTCAGCCCATACTCCGAGTATATCCCGAATAACACCGCCTAAGCCAGTGGAAGCGCCTCCGAAGGGATCAATTGCTGAAGGATGATTGTGGGTCTCAACCTTAACAGCAATTCCATGGCTCTTGTCAAAATTGATTATGCCCGCATTGTCTTCGAATACGGAGAGGCACCAAGACAAATCTAGTTCTTTCGTTATTTTGCGTATATACTCTTTGAACATGTTAGTTACTACTAGCTTTCCTTCAGGTGTGACTATTTGTCCTTTGAAGGTTTTGTGAAAACAGTGTTCAGACCACGTCTGGCCAATGCTTTGAAGCTCCACATCGGTTGGATTTCGCCCCATTTTTGAAAAATTTCGTTTAATACTTTTCATTTCTTTAAGATTTAGGCCAATTCCAAGTTCGGCGCTGATTTGAAGTAATTGTTTATCATCTGCTTCTAGTATGTTTATCTCGGTGAGTTCAAAGAATACTTTTCTCTTGAAGTATAGTTGCGAACACATTTCACTCCCTCAGAGAAGACATCGTGTTATTGTAATGAAAAATTAAAATTTAAGCTTTATTGAAGGGAAAATTTAAATAAATATTTAAATAGATCGCCTTAAGTCAATTTTTTTACCTTTATACAATGCAATAATTTTTCCGGAACTAGTTACTTTTCCGATTCGTTCGGCTCTAACACCGCTTTTTTCCAAACTCTCAGTCATGTTGTCTTCGTTGGTTTTGTCTACAACAACCGCGAAGCCCCATCCCATGTTAAATGTCTTCAGCATTTCTTCATCTTTGATAACGCCTCTGACATTTGGTGCTGTTTTCTGAATTAGATCAAAGATTGGTTGAGGTTTAAAATTGTTGAACTCGAACCCTACTTCCTTGGAAAACTTCACTAGCCTATCGAACTTCAGGTAGGCGTCTCCCGTAATGTGAACGGCTCCTTTTATTTCGACTTCTTTTGCTGCGTTCAAAAGCGGTTTGACATATATTCTCGTCGGCTCTAAAACCTCGTAGATAATTTCTCTGTTGAAGCCGTCTGGGATATCGAAGGGCTTGTATTCGCCTCCCCATTCTTTGAAGAGAACCTTACGTGCTAAGGATATTCCGTTGCTGTGGATGCCGGAGCTTCTTAAACCAATCACAATGTCTCCGGGTTTGATTGTGTTTCCATAGATGATGGCTTTCTCGAATAGTTCGCCGACGCAGGCAAAAATCATATCGAAGCCTTTGCCTTGTGTTATTCCTTTTATGATATCGGCTACGTCTCCTATTTCTCCGCCTGGAACTAGGCATCTGGCTTCTGTGACGCCTTTTACTATGCCTTTCATCCACTCTTTGACTAGGTAAGGATCGGAAACTTGGGCGTGTATGTTGTCGACAACTGCTAAAGGTATGGCGCCAGACCTTATTACATCGTTGACTGCCATGGCAACTCCGTCTATTCCTATTGTATCGTACTTGTCTGCCAGTTGCGCTAAGAGAACTTTGGTTCCAATGCCTTCAATGACGAGGTCGAGGTATCGGTCGCCGACTGGGAAGATATTTCCGTACGGAAGTCTCACCACTTTTCCATATCTACTAAGCTTGTGAGTTTGTCTCAGGACTGAAAGAACTTCTTTGGATTTTGCTCTGGTTTCCCTGTCTACGCCCGTTTCGGCATATGTGAACTCTTTTTGCATATGTTTCACTACGGGTTGATTGGTGAATTTTTCTTATAAGTTCCGCTGTCCTATGATACAAAAAGATTTATGTGGCCTCTTTATGGATACGCCCTGCTTAGATCCTCTTGTATGTGAAATCAAAATGGAAAATGATATGCGGTGCAGATGGCTCAGATTAAGGTAGATTCAGGTCTTACCATCTTACTTTTTCAAACTGAAAATCTTTCAGGTGACGATTTCTTGAAGCTTTTTCTTCCTTGTCGCCCTCCTTATTTCCAAGGCTATCCTGTCGCCCATGCTCATCCTTTTCCGGTACTTTGCATTTGCGTATTGGGAGCCTATTCCCATGTGTACGTTGGTTCCTCCGCCGTGCCTTAAAGCAACATCCTGCGTGACAGGGATGTGCATGTATGGTTCGCCCCCCTTCGGAACATCGTACAAACCATAGTCAACTGCAGTTTTTGCTTCAGCTCCGCCAGTGTAATCGATCTTGACTTTGGGTTGTAGTTCGTATTTTGAAACTCTATCCCATGTGACAAGGGTCTGGAGGCACCAAGCGCCGATGATGCCTGGAGGTTCATGTTCTCTAGTTGCTAACAGGAATTTGTCGGCGTATCTATGCACGTCTTTAAGAAGGGATTCTCTTAGGCTCATGAGCACGTGAGCGGTGACTTCGAAGGAAGGAACTTTTTTGATTTTTTCTTGAACGTCTATTGGCAATCGTTTCACGCCGTCCAATATTGTTTCTCTTCTTTCGTCTATGGATAGAAATTGGTTTGACAAGCAGACCCCTGCATCTTCTACGCTAACGTTGTATAGTTTAGCATACCATTCTCCTGTGTCTCCCCAATCTTCTTTTGCGTCTAGGGGTGAGAAGAAGAAGTTGAAATTTGCGTGGGGACCTAGAACAATTTGCTCGGCCCTTGCATTTTCCAGAGACTCTTTGGTTAATGTTCCTGCTTCCATTTCTCTTTCAACTTTCTCTTCGAGGTCACTGGAACCTGCTGCAAAGATAAACTCTCTTTCAAATTCTCTGTGAGCATGTTCTGCTTTCAGAAGAATCGGTTCATCTATGGGTTCCTTGAATTTTATTCCTTTTTCATGAACTTCGTATTTGTATGAACTTGGACAAGGAATGCCAGCCTGTTCGGCAAACCAGTAATAATCCTTTTCGATTTCTCCTCTGTTCTCAATTTTTAGCAGTCTTCTTGAACCAAGGATTGGCACCGCGAATTCTTCTTCGATGACGCTGCAGTTTTCGTCGCCGCCAACATATACGGCGAAGGCTCTGTTTGGAATCTGTAAACATTCTAAGTCAATCAGATCGTCGACATACTTAACAATATCTGAGTACCTGTCCAATATTAGGATGAGGCTCTTCCATTTGTCTTTCTTTTGTATATCCTTTGGATCATTTACAACCTTGACATCTCTTTTAACCAATCTGGGTAGGTCTTCTACTTCCTCGTTATCTCTGCCGACCATGGGATTTTGAAGGTAAATTCTAGCTCTTTGCGGCGTTACGTATATTATGCTTCTTATCCCGAAGTCTCTTTGACCTTGCCAGGCATCTAGGGCAGAATGAGAGCCCAAGTTGAGACCTATGGGTTCCTGATAGACTTCCACGATTTCTTGCATCTCTTCCTTTTCAATGACCATCGAAATCACTCTTTACCCACAAAGAACAACCAAAAATATTTAATCTTTTATGACATGAATGTCTATATGGCTAATCGTGCCTCACTTTTTCTGTTTTACCAGATTTTGTGGGTATGCATGCATGTTGTAACAAAAAAATATTCAAGTCATCTCTTTAAAAGTATTAGCTATCTTTTTAAAAAGAATAAGTAATATAACAAGATTGGGACGTACAATCCAATAATAACAACCTCTACCACACGATTCAAAGCTAAAAAATGAGGGGAAGCCGCATACGCCAGAGAGAGCATACGCGCGCGTTACGCAGGGCCCTAAGAAAACGAGGTAACACTCAAGTTTGTTTTTTGGTTTATGCATCCAGTTTAGGCGTTATCAATATCGAGGATAAGGAAACCGATCAGATGGATTCTGCTTCCACAGTTGTTGCATTGGATCACTATTTCTTCCAGAGTCTCGTCTTTAACTTTTACGTCAAGAATGCAGTAGACATCCTCTGTTTCATCTTCAGGAGATATTATAACCCCGCAATTACGACAGGGAAACTCTCCTTTTCCTTTAATCTTAGTCAAGTCCACCTCGTATACCAAAGGTTGCTTCACCTTTCCTTCTTCCTTCTGAGCAGCTACTGATGAAAGAAGCATGCTCTCCTATTTTATGCTAATTTTTGGTACATCCTGTTCTAGAAACTAGACAGGCTTTAGCAACCATGTATGCAAACAATCTTTTATAGTAGCCTCGTGTCAAAATCTTCTTCCAGTTAATCTTTCATAGGCTTCAACATATTTTTTGGAAGTTTCAAAAATAACGTTATCTGGTAGGCTTGGAGCTGGAGGTTGTTTATTCCAATCAAGAGAGTTCAGATAGTCCCTTGCATACTGCTTGTCATAGCTGAATTGATCCCTTCCAACTTCATATTTTTCTAGGGGCCAAAACCTAGACGAGTCTGAGGTGAATAATTCATCGATAAGGAGTAACTCTCCATCATAAATTCCGAATTCAACTTTGGTGTCGGCGATGATTATGCCCTTGTCTTCAGCTCTTTTAGAGGCGCGCTCATAAATTCTCAAGCATGTTTCCTCGATTTCATCTGCTACGTCTCTCCTAATTTTTTTGGTAACATCGTTTTTTGTAATCTCTATGTCATGACCTACCTCAGTCTTAGTAGTTGGCGTCAGAATGGGTTCCGGAAGCTTCTCAGCTTTTCTCAACCCCGGGGGCAGTTTGATTCCGCAGATTGGTTTCCCTTGTATGTATCTTTCCCAAGCTGCGCCGTAAAGGTAGCCCCGAATGACGAACTCTATTGCTATTGGTTCAGTTTTCTTAACCAAGACAATTCTTGGATCGACAACATCTAGAATGTGGTTTGGAACGATGTTTTTTGTTTGGTTGAACCAGTATACCGAAAGCCTGTTTAGTGCCTCTCCCTTATGAGGCACACCGTTAGGTAAAACAACGTCGAACGCTGAAAGTCTGTCGGTAGAGACAATCAATAATCTTTTCTTCAGATCATAGACATCCCGCACTTTCCCCTTCTTGAAAATTGGGAAGGGCAAATTTGTTTCGAGAAGAACGTCATGAGTCATTATCTTAACCTTTGCCTTTGGATTTAGAAATCTTCTTTGCTTCTTCAGCGTCTTCATAAACTTTTTTTTCCATTTTCTGTTTATATCCTCGAAAGCTTTCATATAAGAAGTTGTTCGATAGGGCAAGGATTTTCGCAGCGGCAAGAGCAGCATTTTCAGGTTCAGGAACGTAGGCAACAGGTATGCCCTTAGGCATTACCACAGAGGAAAAAATCTTAGTGCAACCGTATTTTTCGGAATCAGGAGGGCAGGCGATAACTGGATATTTCGTGTAACCGGCAACGACCCCTGAAAGAGCGTCTGATAGTCCAGCAACCGTAATAAAGACAATATTGTCGCCGCAGTTTTCGTATTCCTGTAGGTCATTTAACAGTTTTTGTGGGGTTCTATGGGCTGAAGAAACATTGTAGTCGCAAGTGATTGGAAAGCCCTCTTCTCTAAGAAAATCGCCAATACGGGAAGCAAATTTAAGGTCTCTTTTAGAACCCATCAGAACGATGATTTTCTCTTTTGACATAACAATACACTGGTTCGAAAAGCAATTTAAGTGTTGATTAAGTCTGTTTTATTCCCCAGGTTTCTCGGATTTTCTGACATTTCTCAGTTGCTTTTTCTACTGCTCTCATTAGTGCTGGTCTGATTTGGCTGCCTTCAAGTTCGTATATTGCCTCAATCGTGGTTCCACCAGGAGTCGTCACCATGTCTCTTATCTTAGCCGCGTGTTCCCCTGTTTCCAATATAAGTTTCCCAGTTCCAAGAACTGCTTGCGCCGAACTGTGGAAGGATAAGTCTCTGGGTAAACCAACTTTTAAGCCCGCATACATAAGGGCTTCTATTATTATTGAAATGTATCCTGGTGCGCTCCCGCTGAGGGCTGTAATAGCATCCATGTATCTTTCTTCAACCTCTTCACAGATTCCCATAACGTCTAGAATCTCCTTAACCTTACTTTTGTCTTCTGGAGTTACGTCATCGTCGCAACAGTAAGCGGTAAAGGCCTCTTGCACCAAAACAGCAACGTTTGGCATAGTCCTAACAAATCTGGCTCTAGGAACGATCTTCTTATAGAATTCCAGTGGAATCGTGGCAGCTGTAGAAATCACCAGTTTTCCTTCGATTTCTTTGCTTATTTCTTTCAGAACTTCTTCCACAGCGTTTGGCTTAACGCAAATGAAAACGATCTCAGATTCTTTTGCGGCTTTCTTGTTATTCCAGGTTATAACTGCCCCTAAATTTTCTAGTTCCCTCAATTTCTCTATTTTCCGTTTTATTTCTGTAGCGGTAATCTTGCCATCATATCTACTTTTCAATAGACTTTTCACTATGGCTCCACCGATTACTCCTGCGCCTATTACGGCAATACCGTCTCTCATTGTCTATTCCTCTATTGTTTATGACTACTAAATTTACAATGCTACTCTTAATCTTTATCTTCATCAATGAACCCTCCTTGAACAACTCACCATATAACCAAAAAAGGAACTGAGTCCTACACTCCATTTTCGCTACATTCCCAATTCCGAAATAAGGTTTAACTTAACTCGAAATACTTGTTTTGCCATGGGAGACAAAGTCCTAGTTGAAGCCCGCGCAAATTCTACGCAATGAAACTAAAAGGTGGAAGGAATAATTATGGACTACTTCGGAGAAGACGAAGAAGTCATCCGTGGCAAGAAATGGAACTGGAAGGCCTTCAAATCTACTGAGGATTATCCAGTTTCTGACAACCTTCTTGAATGGGTTATTGGACAAGAACGGGCATTAAACGAATGTTATCTATGTTTAGAGGAATGGGTTCACAAGCTAAAATATCTCAAAGAAGAGAAGTGGTATGAAGCGTGGAAGGACCCAAAAAGGGAAAAGCCCCAGATTAAGAAGACTGCGCCTCCTGGACCTTATCTGCTTCTACTTGGAGATCCTGGAACTGGCAAGTCCTTGATCGGGAGAGCCCTTGCAGTTCATCTAACTGAACTTTATGAGAGACAAAGCATTCAACTCCAAGATGTGGCCTGTTGGCAAAATGTAGTGGTTCCCAGCGAACCTAACATCTCCTGTCACCCAGCTGGTGAAGGAAAAAGGCTTATCTTAAAAGAGAAGCTGAAGGAAGCAAAGAAGCAGTTTCTTCAGCGAATTGGAGTCAAATTTATCATTTACTTAATGATTTGTGTAGCCTCAATTTTCATGTTTGCTGGTTTTTATTATTTATGGCAAGAGAAAATTCGGTGGGACACAAACGCATTAACTGTTTGGGGAGAACCTCTTCACACAGTGTATAATGGCAGTTTTTCAGATTTCATTTTGGATTCTTTTGTTTCCATTGGAACCACGACTTTTCTTCCAGCTGGAATGATGTTGATGTTTTTAATTATTGTAACAGTCCTTGGTCGCTTCGGAATCGTTGGAGGCTCCAAAGGAATTGGTGGAGCCAGAGCATCGAAAGTTCCGAAACTCATAGTTGACAACTCTAAAAAAGTTGCGCCGTTCATAGACGCTACTGGCCATGGTTCTGCCCAATTATTCGGAAGCATTGCTTGGGACCCCCTGCAAACTGGAGGCCTCGGTACCCCAGAACATCAGAGGGTAACCGCGGGAGATGTTCATCGAGCCCATCTAGGCATCCTTTACATAGATGAAATAAAGAATTTGAAGCCAAGTGAAGCTATCACGGTACTGACAGTCCTAGAAGATGGACAGTTGCCGATAACCTTACGTAGCCAATGGAGCGACGCAGGCGGAACCGCTGCCATGGCTGTAGCAACAGAACCCGTGCCCTGTATGTGTTTTCTCGTTGGCGCCGGAAACTTCGACAGCATCGGACAAATTCATCCCGCCCTCATGGACAGAATCTATGGTTATGGTAAAGTAGTTAGAATGAATAACGACATGTTGAATACAGTTGAAAACCGTCGCAAATATGTTCAGTTTATCGCTCAGGAGACTTCACGGTTTCGTTTAATTCCATTCAGCAGAGAAGCGTGTGAAGTAATAATTGATGAGGGGCGCAGGCGAAGCAACAAAAAAGATGGCTTGACTACGAAATTCCGTCCTATGATAGCTCTCGTGAAAACAGCCGCTACATTGGCAATGAACGAAGGC
>CAYFWY010000005.1:0-33694 GCA_964346895.1 uncultured Candidatus Bathyarchaeia archaeon
TGTTGGTTCAGCCACTATGATTTCATATTGGATCCCGGTCAACATACCGATAACCTCAATTGCAATAATTCTTATTTTTACAGTAATTAATTTCAGAGGAGCTAAGGGATCAGGAACAACTGCAATCATCCTGGGGTTGACCGTGCTGGGAATACTAGCAATATATGCGGCGACTGGGTTGCAGCATGGTTTCAGAGCAGACGCTTTCCAGCCATTTATGCCAAAGGGTGTTTTTGGAATTCTAGGGGCAACAGCCTTTCTTTTTGTTATATATTTAGGATCTGAGGATATAGTAGTAGCACAAGGTGAAATAAAGGATCCAGGCAAGACTCTTCCTAGAGCTATCCTCATAAATGCAGGACTCTTGATTGCCGTCTACTCTATTATTGCGTACGTTACAGTAGGAATTGTTTCACCAGAGGTTCTGGGCGAGCTATCCGCGCCTTTGGCTTTTGTGGCGGAGAAGACTATGGGCTGGGTTGGAGCGACCGTACTCACGATCGCTGGACTCGCTGCGGCTTTGTCGTCACTTAATACCGCAATTATGGCCCAATCCAGGGTTGTTTATTCGATGAGCAAAGATGGATACTTCCCTAAAGTATTGTCGACAATCCACAAGCGTTTCGGGACTCCTCACATCTCAGTCATTGTCACCTCACTTTTTACATTAGTATTCACCGCAGTGGGAGCTATAGAGTTTGCAGCATATGCCGCAAGTTTCGGATTCATAATCGGATATTCTCTAACAAATCTCGCATTGATGAAGTTAAGAAAAACAAGACCTCATTTAAATAGGCCGTTTAAGGCTCCTCTTTATCCTTTTGCACCTATCGTAGGAATAGTTGTTTCACTTGGGCTGCTGCCGTTTATGGATCCGATGGTGCTGGCGTTAGGAGCTGGATTAGCTGTCTTGGCTTTGTTGGCATATTACCTTTCAATGGTCGGTTACTATCGTGTTCGAATTGCGTTTGGAGGGATGAGTCTGGGCATGGGAGGTTTTGTGATGTTGCTGGCTTATCTGATGGAAACAAGGCTTCTGCCATTCATCATATCTCCCCCTCTTTTTTACGTCCTAATCTTTGTTAGCGTAATTTCAATCTTGGCTGGGGTTTTAAACATTACAACGCGCACACGCAAGATTTTTTAACCCATTAGTTTCAACATTTGCTTGTGGGCAAAATGCCGAAAGAGAGGAAGAAAAATAACAAGATTCCAGTTACCGCTCCTGCTTGCGGGCGACATGAAGAGGCGTTGCATAAAGATACAACTGGGATTGAGGCTCTAGGAGTTTTTAATGTGTGTGAAAAGATAGGTAGACGTTTATGTGGTTTCATGATTGTTGTTGGCGCCTTCTTTTCTCTGCTATCCGTGGTCGGAATCCTCACTTCCCTAGAATTTACACTTTCTAACCCATTTTTCGTTGGTGTCTTAGGTTTTCTTGGAGCGATAAACATCTTTTGTGGACTTATATTGTTGGCGAAGAAATAGTCTCTCTTAAGCTGGGTCCTACATCAACATTTAACTTTAATATCGCCTAAAGTTCCAATTAATATGAGGAATCCTTCTTTGAAATACTCCCTCATCGCGAGTGCCTACGAGAAAATTGAAGACACAACAAAAAGGCTTGAAATGACAGGCCATCTGGTTAAACTTCTTAGAGAGACTCCCCAAGATATTATTGATAAAGTTGTGTACTTAACGCAGGGAAAATTGTATCCAGACTTCATTGGGATCGAGATCGGAATTGCTGAGAAGCTTGCTGTACGGGCAGTTGCTAGGGCAACGGGTCACAGCGAAAAAGAAATCGAAGAAGATATTCGGAAAACCGGAGACCTGGGTGAAACAGCCCAAGATTTTCTAAAAAAGAAGACCCAAGTTTCCTTCTTTCCAAAACAATTGACGGTTGAGAGAGTTTACGAAACCCTAGACAAAATGGCAAGGTCAACAGGCGCTGGATCCATAGATCTTAAAATAAGTTTCTTGGCTGGTCTCTTATCCGATGCTTCTCCAAAGGAGGCAAAATTTATTATTAGAACAGTCACGGGCAGTTTGAGATTGGGAATCGCTGACATGACAGTTCTCGATGCTTTGGCTATAGCCTTTGGTGGCGGGAAAGAAACTCGTGAGTACCTGGAGCGTGCGTATAATATTTCATCAGATCTAGGTAGAGTGGCAAAAACTGTTTCAGGGAAAGGGATCGAGAGTATTAAAAGGTTTGAGGTTTCTGTTGGGGAACCTATTCGACCGATGCTGGCTGAGAGGTTGGGTTCACCCGCTGAAATCCTTGAAAAACTTGGAGGGAAATGCATAGCTGAATTTAAATATGATGGTGAGCGGATTCAAGCCCATAAAAAGGGAGATCAGATTATTCTCTTTTCTCGCAGACTTGAGAGTATTACTGATCAGTATCCTGACGGTAGCGAATTGATCAGGAAACATGTTAGGGTGAAGGAGGCGATTATTGAGGCAGAATGTGTTGCAGTAGACTCTGATACGGGTGAAATGAAACCCTTTCAGGAGCTAATGCATCGAAGGCGTAAATATGGCGTTAAGAAGGCCATGGAAGAATACCCCATCTCCCTTTTCGTTTTTGATGCTCTTTACGTTGATGGAAAAGACTTAACCTTGGAACCCTATCCTGTTCGACACCAATATCTTGAAAAGATCATTGAGCCAACCGATAATGTCAAGTTGGCGGAGTATATAGTCACAGAGGACCCAGAAGAACTGGAGAAATTCTTTGAAAAGGCGGTGGAGAAAGGTTGCGAAGGATTGGTTTGTAAATCAGTGAACGAAGACTCGGTTTATCAGGCAGGAGCGAGAGGTTGGCTCTGGATAAAGTACAAGCGTGATTACAGGAGCGAAATGACCGATACCGTTGACTTGGTGGTGGTGGGGGCTTTCCATGGGAGAGGAAAACGAGCTGGAACTTATGGAGCCTTACTTCTAGCCGCCTACGATCCCGGCGCAGATGTGTTCAAAACCGTAACCAAGTGTGGAACCGGATTCACCGACGAAGATCTCAAGAAGCTTCCTAAAAAGATGGAAAAGCATCGAATACCTCATCGACACCCTAGAGTCGTTTCAACCATCGAGGCAGACATTTGGTTTGAACCAGCTGTTGTCATAGAGATTATCGGCGCAGAAATAACTCTCAGTCCCATTCACACCTGCGCCATGGACGCTATTCGAAAAGATAGCGGATTGGCCATAAGGTTTCCGCGTTTTACTGGCAATTATAGGTTGGACAAGTCTGCTGAAGACGCAACGACTGTTCAAGAAATCGTTGAAATGTATAGAAGTCAACTGAAAAAAGTAGCCAGTTAATCTTCATCTACACTTGAGCTTTCTAAAACGCCTGAATAACCTACATCGTAACAATGGAGAATATTCACACTTGACACACAGTTTTTAAAGAAACACCCCAGCCCCCTTTTCTGAAAAAGACTCTGTTCTTTCAATAACCTTAGATCTAGACAGTTCAAATTTGTTGATTCCCCAGATGGGCTTAACTTCTGCTCTCTAAGCACCGTAAGAGTAGTAATTAGTTTTGTCACGCACAGAAGAAATAGAACGAGAACGTTAACCACGAAATTCGTTTTTCAGTTTTTCAAGCCGTTTTGAAACAATTAAATGGAGTTGGCTCCTCAAGGAATCTCCTACAGGTTTCAGGTTCTTCAAGCTCTTAATTTGTTCAGTCAGTTCGCCGTCTTCAAGCACTTCAGCCACCCACTTCTGAAAATCTCCCCGGTGGAAATGAAAATCCAACGACCTTACATTAACTTCTCCAATTTTCTTAACAAACTCTTCTAATGAAGCTGCGCTTTCACCCGTATAATTTCCAATGGATGTGAAGAAATAGAAAGCATTCTTTCTCGACAGTTTTCTAAGAATGCGAGCGGCAGATGAAGGCATCAAGGTGAAGCTCCCCCTTTCTAGCGTGAAGTAACATACATTCTGAGCAACCGTAAGTGCGTATCAGTTTTTAACATTTTCATCCTCTCGCGATCGACGATTCTTCGTCCTTGTATTTCCTTGTAATAATTGATGTTCGAATCCTTAAAACTCCAGAGAGGGGCGCAACTTTTTGAGCAATGAACGAGTGCAGGCTATTCTGATCTTTGGCAACAACCTTTGTAATTATCGACAATTCTTCAGAAAGAGATGTTGAAACCTCTAGGACCTCTTTAGGCTCAGATAGTTTTTTGGCTACGTTTTCGCTTTCTTTTGGGTCAGTAAATACGGTCATGATGGCGGTGATAGCTTTCACTCCAACTTTCTCCAGGTCAATGATTGTGGTATATTTTTTAATGACATTATTTTCTTCCATTCTTTTAACACGATCATAGACCGTAGAGTGTGCCACACCGAATCGACGACCGATTTCCGTGTAGGTTTGCTTGGCGTTTTCCTGTAAAGCTTGTAGAATGTTCCAATCTAAGCTGTCCAAGGAAATTGCTTGTTTTTTCAGCTTCATTTCTCAAACCTTGAAGATGTTGAGTAGGTTTCATTTTTATTCATTTATTATTTGCTGTCGGAAAAATGTAGAATTTCTTCATTTTTTCGTCAAATTTACAAGTTACAAGTTTAAGAAAACAAAGTGAGTATATGGAAATCTGTAGTTATAAATGAAGGTTTCTCTACATTTTTTCAAAATATAGGGCTGTTTATGACAATATTTCAAGATTTCTGTTAATTAATCTTAAATCATTTGAAATAGAACTTTCTTCTATAATAATATTTCAAGGAATGAACATGACCTTTCCTGTCCCTAAAGTGTGGGAGCTTATCGACCGTTTTAAAGATACATGTCAATTAAAGGGCTGGAAGATCTCTGAACATGAAGACTGGATTAAGACAGGCGACAATGAATATCATAATCTTCTTTGGATTCAAACGATTCATCCATCAACCTTTGAGAAAATTGCTTTGAACCACAAGTGCGCTATTCGTAAAGGCCTTTCCTATCAGGTGGTAGATGTTTCATATACAGCTTGGTTGTTTCCGCAAAGTCCACCTGAAAAACTTATGCAAATATTTGAGGAAAACCCTGAATTATCAAGAAGAACCGCTATATACGACCTAAGCTTGGTCTATGCAGGGGAGCCTCTTTGTTTAAAGTTAAACGAAACAGACAGCAAGGTTTTCAACGCGTTTGAAAAGTTTTTAGAGGAAGAGTTGGAAGTAGTGGTTAAGCCTGTCCATAAAGTGCCAGCTTTAAAGACTTAAAAGTCACAACCTGCACGCGCCTGACGGATAAGCTTAGAGTATTACCTGGCGTGTTAGCAGCAATCCTGATAGTAACTGAACAATTCCAATTTACATAACAGGGATGCGCAAGAAAGCAGAGTGCCCATATGTTATCAAAGGAGAAAAGAAATCAATCTTGATTAAATCTTCGATCAATAGTATATTAAACAAAACCCGGAATTTCAAATCTAGTGCACAAAGGTAAAAGACAAAAGAAACACAGTGCCCAAGCAAATCAGGGAGAAACTACTTCTACTATTCCAAGAATATTAGGTAATTCCATCTAACTCTAATGTTCTTCCATATTCTATTAGTTCTTAATCCAAACTTTGATAGGTTATGTGTTTAATTATATGCGTAAGCTAGGACCGGTGGCAAGCTTGCAATTGGAATATATAGAAGCTTCAGATGTCAAACAATTAGTTGATGAAATCGTAGATAGTCTGAACCTATTTCACATTGTACCTCAATTCGTATATTGTTATCGGAGTAAGGGTTCAAAATCTAAACGCACTGTTGCTCGTATTCATGGTCTGGGGACGATATGGCAAGAGGCACTGGTACGACCTCCAGCATATGTTATCGAAGTTATATCTGAAAGATATGATAGATTGAAGGACGCCGAGAAGGAAAAGACGATTATCCATGAACTGTTGCATATTCCCAAAGGTTTTTCAGGAGGCTTTCGTCCCCACAAAGGTTACATTAATAGGAAACGCATAGAGAAATTGCATATTGCACTATTGGAGAAGAGATCAATCAGACGCGCGCATTTTTAGTATGGGCTGCCAATTCGTACAAAACTTCTTTAGATGCAATATTTGTTAATATTGCAGCTGAGGTTAGCCTGCATTTATATCTCGTCTGTATTCCCTTCAACTTCTCGACCTTTTTGCGTTGGTTAGACATTGTTTAACTTTGTTATACTTTTCTTCATCACATGAGACCACTACGAAAATCTCTTCACTCTCTTTTATCCTTGGACTCCAATCTTTAACTGTTTTCTTTTATACGTAAGTTTAGCACCTTTACTCTATGAGAAGCTTTGATAAGAACGTAAGATCACCTACTCAAAGGGAGAAGAGATGTCTGAAGAAGAGGAAAAGGAGAAAATAAAGAAAATTGCAGAGTTACGAGCGCTTCTGCAAAGACGCGTAGGAGACATGGAAACCGAACTGGACGGATTGCGAGTTTTGCTTGATTTCATCGATGATACCTTGATTGCTAAGGGGTTTAAAAGAGCTGAAATCGCCAAGACTGTTTCACCTCCTCCTAAGGCGGTTACTGCAACACAGTCCATAAAACCTGAGAGAATCGTCTCATTAAAGACTGTAACTGGCGATCTCTTGGCTAATCTTTACGTCAAAGAGAATTCCATGCGGGTTGTACTTGCGGAAGACAAAAGTTTTGATGTTAATATTCCACCATTTACCTCTTTTCTCATGGAGAGGGTGTTGGCAAAGATGCAAGAGAAGGACCGAGAAGCAGCTAGTAAGGGTGAAATCACTCCAGATGAGATATTATCTTACAATATTAATCAGGATGGAGAGCTGATCCGGGAAATAAAAATAGTTAACATTAAGCCTGAGCGATCACGGGAATTGAAGTCAGCCCTCCGATGGACCTTAGAAAAAATGTATGAGAAAATGACAAAGGCAAGGTAAATGATGAGGCAGAATAAAGGAAGATGACAATGAAATCAAGCCGATTGGGTGCCAAGATACTTTCCGGGTTCCTTAAATTCAAAGCAAAAAGACCGACGCCCCTTTTTGCCTCTTACAATGTGACTAGCCGATGTAACATGAGATGCTTCTTCTGCAACTGGTGGAAAATGAAAATGCCTGAGCTGCCAACAAAGAAAGCGTTGACTGTCATTGATAAGGTTTGCAATCTTGGCGTCTCCTTTTTCGACTTCAGTGGAGGCGAGCCACTGCTGCGTAAAGACTTATCGATCCTTGCCAAAAAAGCTTCATCTTATAATTGCTTGGTAAGCATGAACACCAACGGGACGCTCTTGAAAAACGGTGGAGCCTCCGAAATCGCAGACATCTTTGATGTGATCGTTGTATCCCTTGACGGCCCTAAGGAAATTCATGACAAAATAAGGGGAGTGACAGGAACCTATGACAAGGCTATTGAAGCCATAAAATTGTTAAAGGCTCATGGAGTAAGAGTTGGAGTGAATAGTGTTGTAACTCCATTGAATATTGAAATATTGCCCCTTTTTATTGAGGAGCTTCAAAGCCTAGTCGACTTTACCCAAGTTCAACCCATCCATCCTTACCCACCTCCACTTCAAAACACTCCTTCCCAAGAAGCGATTTCCAAGCTTTTAGATTACTTGCTAAAGCTTAAACGCAGTGATCCTAATTTCTTGGCAGTACCTACAGACTTTATCAAGAGCTTCAAGCTGTTTTTCAACCATAAAGCACCCAAGATTTGTCATGCGGGAGAACTTTATGTGGCCATTGACCCCATGGGTAGACTTTTAGCCTGTCCCGCTCGAGCCGACGTCGTGCTTGGCAATCTTCTCACTGATTCAGCTAGCAAAATTTTAAAGAAAAAGCGGAAAAGTGAAGGTTGGATTAAAGTTACTAGTTGTGAGGGATGCTGGCTTGAATGCACAGTGGGGGTTTCAATCGTTTTGGAAAATCCACTTAAGGAAGCCTCCCATTTCATCAGTCTTTGGTCTTCCCGCATAAAATGAAAGTTTCATCTTTGCACTGGAACCCCTAGCATATTCATATTCTAATATAATCGTATGAGCTTGTGGCCAATGCAAAGAATAACGATGAGCGCATTTAGAGCCATGATACAAAAGAGTGTCAATGGTACCAAAATGGCAACTTTCTTTTGAACTGTAGGTTTTCAATTGGGAACAATTTTGAAAAGACTGTTCAAACTCATGATGAAGTTGCGAAAAAATTACCTTAACCCCTAAGAGTATGAAACGCTGAGTTCAAATTTCTTTTTCTAAGTCCTTACTGAATCAATATTTTGGATTCATAAAGAATTTATGCAAAAACTATGGGTCCCTAACCACGTGAAGGTGATGAGTAACAATTTAAAGCCCGAACGTGCATCTATGTCACAAAAAATTGTGGAAAGAAAAGTTGTCATTTTCAAGACATTGTCTGATCCCACAATAATAAAGGCATCAGCAGAAAGAATGAAAAGCGGGCTCTTTCGAAGATATGGGATTTTAAAACCTTCAGCCGACCAGATAAAACAGATAGCTTTCGAAAAAAGCTATGAGCCCTATTTTGTTTTGGATGGAAAATATACTATAGATTATTATCAAGGACGCAGTTACAACATACCAATACTTCAAGACTCGATAGAAGTTGTTCTCTTTGATCACACGCTTAAACCCGAGCCTGCAAAAGAGAAAAGGCAAACCAGAACAATAAAGATAGAAGGAGAAGAACGACTAATCCACGAAAGAAAAGAGTTTCTGGTCTTAGACACAAAAGGACGTGAAGTTTCCCCGAATCGAATACACTCAGCTCCACAGGAGAATAGCCCCCAAAAAACACTTGCTGAGATCGAGAACGCCGGAAACTTTGAATTTGATCCAAGCTGGGAAGTGGAAGCCCTCAAATCAAGAATAGCTAGGAGACCTCCAGAAATCAAAAGGATAGTAGATGAGTCGCTTGAGATCTCAAACCGGACTCTTTTCTACATTCCAGTATACACGATTTGGTTCCGAAATTCAAAAACTGGAGAGGAAAAGGCTATAAAGTTTGATGGTGTTACGGCACAACCAATCTACTAAATTGGAAGTTTGGTTTTCTGTGTAATATGTCATTTCTTTACGAATCTTGTGGATAATTACAAAATTAGATCATATAAACCAGTTCTGTGCACAAAGGATTGGGTTTGATGCGCCTAGAGTAGAGTTAACAAATTGCGCAATTTGTGAACAAAGTGTTTTTGAAACGGAGCATACCGAAGAATCAAGTGACTAGCCCACAAATCATACTGGCGCAGAGGGCGAGAAAGTTTATAGTGATTCAGAAACGTGTGTTTTTAGTATTTGTGAAGTTCCTCAAAGAATCTGTTCTTGTTAATATTTGAAGAATGTTCTGATTTGAAGGAGGTCTTTCATAGTGTTAAGGGTGAACCACATTCCATGATAGGTGTAACCCTGAAGCATTTTTTTATCTGCCAATCTCTGCATAGCAGTGAATTCGAAGTCGCCTTTGTCTGGAAAGAATTTTTCGACCGCCGCCTTTTTAAATACGTGGTGCCCAGCACTGACGTAGAACTCTAGAGTTGATCTCTGCTGAAATCTTACGATGCTTATTCCATTCTGGAGAGTTACTCTACCGAAAGGTAGGGTTGGTTTGGCTAATAGTACTCCTGCTCCTTTGCCGGCGTAGTCAAAGAGTTCGTTTGGATCATAGAAGACTATGTCGTCTACGTTCATGACGTAGGCCATGTTTCCTTGGATTTGACTGAAGGCTTTTTTGGTTGCGCCTCCTGTTCCTAGGGTGTTTTCTTCGGTGGAGTATGCGACGGGCTGTTTTGTGAGATCTGTTCTGTTTGATGCTATAACTATGTTTCCGAAGCCGTGGGATTGAAGCCAACTTATCTGGTGATCTATTAAGGTTTGTTTATTTATCTTTAAAAGAGGTTTTGGAACCCATGTAGCTGGCTTGAGTCTCCAACCTTCTCCTCCAGCAAGAATTATCGCTTCTTTCATTCGGTTTTCACCCGGTGTTGTGTTTAGAATGATTATACTTAAAGATATTTGTTTGGTAAGAAACCTTAGTATGGTAGTGATTTTGGTGGTGTTTTCTCTAGTTCGCCACGCGCATGTAATGAGGTCTTCTGGTATGCATCACCATAAATTGGAAGTAAGATGATACATCCACAAAAGATTAAGATGTTATTCTGCTGGTGCCCAGAAGCATCTTTTGGGAGAAATCACTTTTCCCTTCTTCTTCAGACTTTTAATTATCTTTGAGACTTCGTCTGTGGCCAGACCGATCGTTTTTGCAACATCTCCAGGCCTCATTGGTTTCCCCGCTTTTTTCAGGGCTTCCATTATTCTCTGTTCTTTATCTTCTATCGTTCTCGCCTCCGAAATCATTCAGCTCAAATTTCATTTATAAGTGTTCCAGAATTGATTCATACAGACGAAAGTGAAGTACAACGGTATAGAAAGAGGACTTAAATATTCAAGTATCTCATTATTGAATTTTATCTGTATCTAGCTCTCTACTGGGGGATTCTTTGTTGGTAGGCAAGCCTTTGGTTTCCATCGTGTCAGCAGGATTGTCTAGGTTCGGACGTTTAGATGGAATGTACGGTCGAGAAATCTTTGCTGAGGCGGCAAAAGAAGCTTTTGAAAGATGCCCAAACTTAGACCCTGAAAAAGATGTCGAAGCATTATTTGTAGGTCACATGGGTGAATCATACGAGCATCAAGGACACACTGGTCCTACGTTGGCTGACTGGACTGGTTTGCTGCCAAAGCCTTCAATAAGACTCGAGTCTGCTTGTGCTTCGTCTGGGGTTGCCCTGAGAATCGGAATTTTTGCTGTACTTTCTGGCATGCACGATATTGTGTTGGTTGGTGGAGTGGAAAAAATGACGCATAGGACCACGGCGGAAGTAACCGAGTTTCTGGCTATGGCTTCCGACTTTCCCTTCGAACAATGGCATGGTATTACGTTTCCAGGGTTGTTTGCTCTCATGGCTACGGCTCATATGCACAAGTATGGCACGACTGAAGAGCAGTTGGCCATGGTAGCCGTGAAAAATCATAACAATGGACTCTTGAACCCGAAAGCGCACATGCAGAAAGTAGTGACTCTGGAAAAAGTAATGTCGTCTAGAGTGATTGCTTGGCCCCTGAAATTGTATGATTGCTCATTGATAACTGATGGAGCCAGTTGCCTGATCTTAACTCGTCCAGATCTTGCTAAAAAATTCACGGATATTCCGGTCCAGATTGTTGGTTCGGGGCAAGCTAGTGACGCTATAGGCATCTACGAAAGAGAAGAACTCACATCAATGAAAGCAGGTAGACTGGCAGGACAAGAAGCTTACAAAATGGCGGGTGTAAAGCCTAAAGATTTGGATATCGCTGAGGTTCACGACTGCTTCACCATCGCCGAGATCATAGCCTACGAAGACCTCGGCCTTTGTAAGCCTGGAAAAGGTGGAAGATTAGTGGAAGAAGGCGTGACCGCGCTTGACGGTGAGTTTCCAGTAAATCCGAGTGGAGGATTAAAGTCGAAGGGGCATCCTGTTGGGGCAACTGGTACCGCTCAAGCCTACGAAATCTACATGCAACTTACGGGGCAGGCTGAAAGAAGACAGGTCAGCGGAGCTGAGGTGGCCTTGAGTCACAATGTTGGAGGATCAGGAGCCACCGCTGCTGTGCACATTTACAAGAGGGGATAAAGTTTGTCAGAGACTCATTCCTTTACTATAGAACGCTTCTACAAGTCCATAACAGAAGGAAAGCTTATGGCTGCCAAATGCAACAAATGTGAAACTTTGCTTCTGCCGCCTAGACCTGTTTGCACCAAATGCCGTTCCACAGATTTCAGCTGGGTTGAGCTCGAAAAGAATGGAAAACTGCTTAGTTACACGGTGATTCACGTTTCGCCGGTGCAATTTCAATCTATGGCGCCTTACATTGTAGGCATTATTGAACTAAAAGATGGTCCTCGTCTGCCAGGAATGGTTCGTGGCGTGAATCCTAAAGAAATCAGGGTTGGCATGGACTTGAGAGTTGACTTTGACACGTCGATTCAAACTCAGTGGCCACTGTGGCCCAGATATTTCTTTAGGCCCACTTGAAGCTCTCTTTGTTCAAACGAAGATCAACTGTTTTGCGGTCATAAGATCGCGAAAGTAATGTGCGCGCGAGATTGATTTGGATGATGCGAAGTGTGATTTCCGCTCTGGCAGTTTTGAAATCTATTTTAAAATCTAAAATGGTTCCGTCAAGGTCGAAGATTACAGCCTGGATAGTCAATCTGTGCCAGTCCAGCTTTGATTCTAAATTGGAGGCTGTTAGCTTCATGAAATGATTCACTGTTTCAGAGTCTTCTTAGACTCAAGGAATTAAATCAAAAAATAATATAGGATGTGAACTGTAAGATTGAAGAGGGGATACGCATGAGTCTAGAGGAGTATGTAAATAATCCGCTCTGGCTTCTTCTTGTAGAGACAGTTCACTCCATGATTATGTATCCTCATCATAAGGCTTATGCAAGAGATGTCGTTCTCCACGAACAACCCGACGTTACTGCACAGGAACTAGCGATAAAATTAGGTGTAACTCTCGGTGAAGCCCTCGTCATTCTAAGCGAACTTCGAAAAACAAAACCACAAGGCAAAAACGCCAGCCAAACTTGATGGATAAAAAAACTGCGAAAGTAGAAGATGGCAATCCTCTCAAGAGAAGAGTTCGTTATTATTAATACTTATTCTCCTTTCGCAAATCTTTTTACAAGCGACAAATGATTAAGCCTTTGAAGACGTGATTAGCTTGCGTCTAGGCGTAATCGTAGTAGCCAGCCTTCTGGTTCTCCTAGGCTTCGCCCTATTTTTTTATGGAAAATCTATGACGAATCCAACAAGCATTCTTTCTGGCTCATACATTGTTGTGATAGGTATTTTTCTAGCCATAGCCGGTTTTCTAATGTTAGTATCTCACGTATTTCGCGGGCGATCAATGTTATATTAGAAGATGAGATTAGTCTCACGATTCTTTTTCCTTTCCGTCTTTTTTCTGTATTTTAACATAAGCCTACCGTTTTATCTAATATTTTGGTAAGGAAACGCTTTTAGGTAGATTTCTCTACCCTCTATCTCTCTCCAGAAGTGAAAGCGATTGGACATAACAACTTTGCTTATTGCACTCGGATTGGCGATGGATTCTTTTTCAGTATCCATAGCCAATGGACTGATAAGCAAAACATTTGAAATTGGAAAAGCTTTCAAAATATCAATTTTCTTCGGGTTCTTTCAAGCCATTATGCCAGTTATTGGATGGTTAGCTGGCGTATACGTTGCGGATTGGATTTCAGGTTTTGATCATTGGGTGGCTTTTGGGCTTCTCGTCCTCATTGGTTTCAGAATGATTTATGAATCGCTCAGAAGCGAGTCCAAGAGGCTCATCAGCTCTCTCAGCATCAAAGTTTTGTTGATTTTATCTATTGCCACGAGTATTGATGCTTTGGCTGTCGGACTCAGTCTTTCTCTTTTAAAGACTTCAATCATAATTCCTGCAATTCAAATTGGAGTCATTACTTTTTTTCTATCTTTTATAGGAGTCTATTTTGGGCGCAGATTCGGGCGCTTTCTCAAGAATCGAGTTGAAATTTTGGGTGGTTTAATTTTGATTACAATAGGCCTGAAAATTTTATTTGAACACATTGGAATTATTTAACCTTCTCCATTCTTACACCATTTCAGAGTCCACGCTCCGAGAAGGCAATTAAAAAATTCTGGAAGTGATGATCCTTCAGAAAAATTCATGCGTTCCATTGAAACCTGAAATTTTAACTCTAAATTAGGTGAACGGATGAGGCTTTGAAAGTGAGGAAGATTTTGGAGCCAACATTTAGCTGCATTTCGACGAAAGACCGTTTTGTAATTTGAACGAGAAACTCCTTTCCCGCATCGACCCTCAACTTTACAACTGGTCCAAAATCTGAAACCTCAACTATTTTTCCTTCAAAAACGTTCCTTGCGCTGGAAGACATAATTTTCTTTGAAACGATTATATCTTCGGGTCTAACGAAAATTGTGACTTTCCCCGCTTTTTTCAGGGCGGCTTCTATTTCCAATCCGTCGTCAACCGCTATAAGTGAAGTCTCTTGTTGAAGAATTTTTGAGTTGCCAGAAAAAACGTTTTCGAGTCTTGCAAAGCTTGCCAAGTTTATCGATGGGCCTCCAAGAATTTCTTGAGACGCACCAATCTGCACCATTTTACCCCCAAGGAGCAGAGCAACTCGTTTGGTAAGCGTTTCCGCTTGAAACATGTTATGGGTAGCCATAACTATGGTTGTGTCAAATTCACGGTTGACGCGAGAAACGATTTCTTCAATGATAGAAACGTTTCTGGGGTCCAGATTCGCCGTCGGTTCATCTAGGAGCAGAAGATTGGTGTTCAACACGAGAGCTCTTGCAAGAGAAATTCTCTGTTGCTCTCCTCCCGAAAGCTTTTTTGCATGGCGTCCCTCGTAACCTCTAAGCTTTACCAGACTTAGAGCTTCTTTAACTTTTCCATCAATTTCTTTTCTTGAGTATCCCCTTAACTTGAGGCCGTAGGCAACATTCTTATAGACCGTTGCATTGAAAACAGCTGTTTTCTGGAAGACCATAGTGCTTCTCCTCCTCGCCCGGCTTCTATTCTTGTCGTTAATTTTTTCTTCATCCCAAAAAACTTCTCCGCTCGTTGGTTCGTCGATAGAAGCCATTATCCTTAGCATAGTTGTCTTTCCAGATCCGTTTGGACCAAGAACTGTGAAGATTTCTTTTTCTTTGACCTCTAGGCTGACCTCGTTAAGGGCAATGATTTCTCCGTAGCGTTTAGTGACATTTTGGAGTTTCATCAGTTGCCTCATTTTATTCGTCTCTGAAGCAGATTTGTGAGTATGGTAATGGTAAAAACTATTGTCAACAGTATGGCCATTAGCTGAATGCTATACTCTATGTTTCCTCTATTGACTTCCATCGCTATCACTGTCGTCAATACTTGTGTATTTCCTCGAAGGTTTGCGCCAACCGCAAGAGCGACTCCCAATTCAGCTATGGCTCTGTTAAAGCTCGCTATCATTGCTAATCCGACTCCTCCAATTGATTCTCTGAGAACTGTGAGGGAAGCCTCCGCCTCCGACGCACCTAAAGTTTTTGCTAGGTCTTTTATCTCAGGGTCTACGGATTCTACAGCGCTGGAAGTTAAACTGATTATAATGGGGGTTACGAGGATTGCTTGACCGATTATTATGGCTTGGGAGCTGGGGAAAAGGTTGAGGAAGCCTAAGGGTCCAGATTTGGAGAAGAGAAGATAGAGAGTTAGTCCTAGGGCTACAGTGGGCGTTCCAAGTAACGCGTTAAATACTCCTTTCACCAGCTGTTTCCCTTGAAAAGTTTTCATGCCGATGACGATACCCGATGGTAAACTCCATAGGACTGAGAGCAGTGTTGCTGTTCCAGATATGTAGAGAGACCTAATTGTTATCTGGAATAATGGGTCTTGGATAAAATCCCACATGATTTGAACCTCCCTCTATTGGATATACAGTTCCGGATGGTTATTCCAGTATTCAGGGGGACATTCGTATCCATTGAAGAAGGCATAATCTTTTATCCATCGAACAATAGTTTGGTCTGTGTTTTGTTCTATGAGATTGACTGCTGGATAGAAGAGACTTTGGCCATACACGTCTATGCCGAATTTGGCGATTATTTCTTGTCCTTTTTCTGATATGAGGAATTTTATGAAAGTGATGGCGTCATCAACGTTTATGTGGGGGTGTTTTGTTGAATTGCCTGCTATGGCACTGTAGACGTTTAGCAGTTCTTCTCCTTGTGCTACTAAGGTTTTTAAGGTGATTATTCCGCCTTTTTGATATTTGAGGTAGGTACCCATATCTGCCAAGGTGTAGGCGTCAAGATTCTCGGCGACCTGCAACGTTTTTCCCATTCCAGCTCCAGCTTCTAAATACCACTCTTCTTCTCGTAGGAGGGTCCAATTAAAGCCAGCCGATGTCCAAAATCCTTTTTCCTTAACATGGGTTCCAGAATCGTCTCCTCTTGAAACCCACTGTGCTTCCTTGTTTCTTCCAGCGTTCACGATTTTCGACAGAGCCTGCTTGGGTGTCGAATCTTCGATGTTTGCAGGATCTGTTCCCGGTCCCACTATAGCGAAGAAATTATAGGCTACGATTTTTCTGCAGATTCCGTACCCATTTTCCAGAAATGACAGTTCATTTGATGGTGCGTGAACTAATATGATGTCAGCGTCTCCTCTCTGGGCGTGGGTTATGGCCAAGCCCGTTCCAACGGATATGAAGTATACGTCTATGGTGGGATATTTCGTTTCGAAGTGGTCTTCGATAGTGTCGAGGAGCTCAGTGTCGTAGAGGCTGGTGGTGGTGGAAACCACAAGTTTCTTCTTTGAAGCATCTCCAATAAAAAAGGTGGTTCCGGCAACCGAAATAATAGCAACTAGGATGAGAGAAACTATCCATATTATGATACCTCTTTTCATGCTAAAACCACGTTATGTTTGAGCATACCTATCGGTATCGAGACATCCTTATATAAATAACGGATACTTCATCGATAGCTTGGTTTCTTTTTGAAACTCATCAACAAAAAAAAGACTTGCCAACGGAGGAACAACATCAGATTTGGATCTCCAAGTTCTTAGTATAATCCTCAAAATTCTTGCCAAATCGGGATGTGAAAAAGGTATCTAGCCTTTTTTTGGGGTCCGCACAGGTTAGTGCGCGCGCGACAATGGCCGCACAAAATCCAAAAATGATTTCTTTGGAAGTGTTTCCTCAGTGAGTACTCCCAAAAACGGACGCCGCCAATTGTAGTATAGCACTATTTTTTTAAAAAAACAGAGTCAAGGAATTTGACTAAACATTGATTGAGGACCAAAATAATAAAGAAGATGAAAACGAATGGAGCTGAAGAAGGAAAACTTTCGTAGAATAATTATACAACCTACTTTTTGCCCTCACTTTTAGCAATATGTTATTGCTTCAATTACAGGAGATTTAAGTTTATTATTATCTATCACCACATTTACGTTGATAGGCGTGTAGGGAAAAATGGTTCGAATTGCGGTTCTTGAAGAGGATCGATGCAAACCCAAGCGTTGCGGTAGACCTTGTTATCGCTTTTGCCCCCCTGTGAGAAACAAGATAGAAACCATCCGCTTTGAAAACGATATGCCGCAGGTTGTGGAAACTCTTTGCGTAGGATGCGGAATCTGCGTTAAAAAATGTCCCTTCGGCGCCCTTTCAATAGTCAATTTGCCAGATGAATTGGAAAAGGAGTGTAGTCACCGGTTCGGTCCCAACACTTTCAAGCTTTTTCGCCTCCCAACACCATCTTCAGGCATAGTCCTTGGACTCTTAGGTCAAAACGGCATCGGAAAGACCACCGCCTTGAAAATCCTTTCCGGAGAAATCAAACTAAACCTAGGAAAATACAAAAAGCCACCTGACTGGCCTCAGCTCATTCAACATTTTCGAGGCTCAACCCTTCAAGAATATTTTCAGGAACTAAGCGATGACAAATTGAGAGTCTTGCACAAACCACAATATGTAGACAAAATTCCTCGCGTAGTTACAGGCAAGGTTGGGGACTTGCTTGAAAAAGTGAACGAACGGGACAAGTTGGATCTACTAAGCGAACAACTGCAGCTCAAAACTATCTGGGATCGCACTCTAGAGGTTTTGAGCGGAGGAGAACTTCAAACAGTCGCCATCGCCGCCACGATTTGCCGAGACGCAGATGTTTATCTTTTCGATGAACCTTCTAGCTACCTAGATGTGAAGCAACGTCTTCAAGCTGCTAGAGCAATTCGAAGCCTAAGGAAAGAAGAAAAAACCGTGATTGTGGCGGAACATGATCTCGCAATTCTCGATTACCTATCCGATCAAATCTGTGTCTTTTACGGAACCCCTGGAGTTTACGGAATTGCTTCCCACGTTCATGGAGTTAGAGTCGGCATCAACATATATCTACAAGGTTTCATTCCCGACGAAAACGTCCGATTCAGAAAAGACCCAATCCAATTCCATGTAAAGCCTCCAGCCACCGGCGTGGTGGTCGGCGAAACATTGATGAAATGGAACGGAATGAAGAAATCTTACGAAGAGTTTGCGTTATCAGCAGTACCTGGAGAAGCAAAACAAGGTGAAGTCATTGGAATATTAGGACCTAACGGAATCGGAAAAACCACCTTCGTAAAACTCCTTGCTGGAATCGAGAAACCAGACTCGGGAGAAACTTCTACTCAATATGGGTTAACAGTAAGTTATAAGCCTCAATACATTTCAGCTGAGTTCGGAGGAACTGTTCAAGAGCTATTAATAGACGTAGCCAAAGAAGATTTTGAAACCAGCTGGTATCAAACCCAAATTCTGCAACCCCTCAAGGTGCAGCCAATTCTTGACCGGAACGTTACTGAACTCAGCGGAGGAGAACTTCAAAAAGTTGCTATAACTGCCTGCCTTTCCAGAAAAACAGAGTTGTATCTTCTCGATGAACCAAGTGCCTACCTAGATGTTGAGGAGCGCCTCTCCATGGCTCGAACCATCCGGAGAGTAGTTGAGAACAGAAACGTAACAGCCTTCGTAGTAGAACATGACGTAGTTACACAGGATTTTATCGCCGACCGCCTCATGATCTTCACCGGAGAGCCTGGAGTCTATGGTGTTGCTAACCCGCCCACAAACCTTCGAAAAGGAATGAACAACTTCCTTAGGGACATGAAGATCACCTTTAGACGGGACATAGTAACCAAAAGACCGAGAGTGAACAAAGAAGGGTCCAAGTTAGATAGGCACCAGAAAAAAATCGGAGAACACTATTACGTACCTATTTCGCCGAAAGAGAAATAGTCTACTAACATCCCACTGCCCAACCATTCTTTCAATAATATGTTCCGTCTTTTTCTACCTCTTTTAAATTAAGCAACTTGAACTCCCCGACAACATGAATCGAAGAAAATATAAGAAGTCATTAATAGTTGGGCGCCTCCAATCTAAAGACTGAGGCAGAAAAACTTGAAGTTTAGACCCTTCTCTTTGGAAGATTGGTTCGCAAAGTACGAGCTCCAATGCAAAATCAACATTTCTGAGAGCGGAGTCTTACCGATTACCTTCAACTGGTTTAACACCGACCTCAACAATTTGAAACTACATTATAGTCATATGCTTGGGAATCGGGAGCTACGCGAACTCATAGCACAAGACTATCTCGGTTTGTCTCCCGACCGAATTTTAGTTACCACTGGTTGCATAGAAGCTAATTTTGTAGCATTTACATCCATAGTCCAACCAGGAGACCATGTTATCGTTGAGCATCCTAACTATCAGCAATTGTACGAGGTGCCTAGAGCTTTAGGGGGTAAAGTGGATTTGCTTAGACTCAGATACGAAGACAACTACAAACTGAACGTAGATGAGCTCAATGAAATGGTTACGCCCAAGACAAAACTCATTGTCATCAGTCATCCCAATAATCCGACGGGGTCTGTTATAACGCTGGAAACGCTGAAAAGCATCATTGAAATCATCGAAGATAACAATATCTACCTACTCTCCGACGAAATCTACCGCGAACTTTCGTTCAGCCAAAAACCATTGCCCCCCGCTGCAACCCTCAGCGACAATGCCATTAGCAACTCAAGTATGTCAAAACTCCACGGTCTCCCGGGACTCAGAATAGGATGGATGGTTGCTGACAAATCCATCATTGACATCGCCAAAGAAATAAGAAGCTACACAACGATCTGCGATTCAACATTAAGTGAACATCTTTCAAAACTCGCTTTGAAAAGGAAAGAGGAACTCGTAACACGAGCAGAAAACATTGTAAAAACCAACATTGAAATAATGAGGAAATGGATGGAAAAACGTGATGACGTTGCTTGGATTCCACCGGAAGGGAGTCTAGTTGCGTTTCCACGATTCAACAGAAACGTCACTTCAACCGAGTTATGCAAGTTGTTAGCAGAGGAGTACAAGGTATTCGTTGCGCCAGGCAAATGCTTTGACATTGAAAGCCACTTCAGAATAGGGTTCGGATGGAGTACAGACGAATTACGTGAAGGACTCGAGTTTGTAGGCAGAGCATTAGATTGTTTCTAATCAAACTGCAATTTACTATCCTGCAGCTTTACCTCAAGATAAAATTTCAAACTTGGAACAAATACTTTTAATCCTTAAGACATACGCTATAGGCGGAGAATCACGTTGATCAAAGTCTGCACTCCCCTCATTCTCGTGAACTTCAAAACCTATTCTGAAGCTACCGGTAAGAAAGCGTTAGAACTGGCAAAGACCGCGGAAAAAATAAGTCTAGAAACCGAGGTTTGCATCGGCGTAGCCCCTCAGTTTGTAGACTTGATGTCCATCGCCAGCACCGTATCGGTTCCTGTGTTCGCACAACACGTAGACCCAATTGCACCTGGAAGTTTCACAGGACACATTCTTCCTGAGTCAGTGAGAGACGTTGGGGCCGTTGGAACGTTGATCAACCACTCAGAAAGGCAATTAAAACTCGCCAACATTGAAGCCGTCATCACAAAGGCACGTGAATCCGATCTACTTTCAGTAGTATGCACCAACAATGCTGCTGTAAGTGCGGCCGCAGCCGCTCTGAAACCAAATATGATCGCTGTAGAGCCTCCTGAATTGATTGGAACAGGAATTCCCGTTTCCAAAGCCAAACCTGAAGTGGTTTCGGGCACAGTTGATCTCGTTAAAAGTATAAATTCTGACGTGGTGATCCTTTGTGGGGCTGGAATAACGAAGGGCGAGGATGTAGCTGCAGCGTTGAGGCTTGGGACTGAAGGAGTTTTGGTAGCCAGCGGTGTTGTCAAAGCCACAGACCCGCATAAGGTGCTTCTGGAATTTGCAGAGTACACGAGAAAAATATAAGATATTTCCAAAGCTCTAATCCAATGAAGTCTTTTTCAGGTGATGTAAAATTGGATGAAAAGCTTTCTTGCGCCTTGTGGACCATACTGTAAACTTTGTTTTTATTTTAGAAAAGAAAGAACTCCACATTGTCTTGGATGTGGCACTTAAGAAGGGCAACTCTTCTAGGGTGAGTGTAGGCTATACGCTTGTTCCTCAACTCATAACGTTGAATACTGTGCTCTATGCAAAGAGTTTCCATCTGACTTGTTTATGGACCAATATGATCCAGAACATGGGCAAAAAGTGCTATTATGAGAGCTGGCTTTTTGGCATATCGAAAGAAAGCTGGAACAGAAAGACAAATTGAAATAGTTAAGAACCCAAAACAAGATAAGGCAAGAGTGACTATATTGTAAGGGAATACTATAGCAGGCTGTGATCCATACAAGGAAGTTTGGTCAATCCTAAGGTTGATCAATAACTTCCAGGATTCACCAAAGCCTTTTGCTGTATTCCCTCGATGGCAATTTAGAAAACATACATTTATTCTTTTTGGATTTAAAACCTAAAGTCTCTATTCCTATGTATTCGTAATCTATGCGCGTGTAGAAAATCGAGTGTGCTGGTCCTTTAGGTAGATTTTTTCTTGCTAAGCCTTTTACACTTCTAGATATAATATCGTTGATCTTTTGTCTTCTTTATTTTGCAAAGGAAGCCTCCAGCAAAATAGTTTAACCAGCGTAGTTCTTTTGAGTCTAACTCAGCCTCTTCAATCGTAACAGCTTGCTCTTCTCCGATGGCTCCTGCTTTCGCAAGTTTATTCATGATTTTTTGACGCATTTTGAATTGGATTCCAGAAAAAGCCAAATCACCAATCTCCTCATTTATCACCATATTTTCTTAGTAGAATAATCAAGAAAAAGACAAAATACGGTTAGGTAAATTTGTCAATATTCTCTACGAGAATTCTACGCGTTAATATAATACACTTGGTCACATATTAAGATATGTGTGTAAAACATACAGAACCAAAAGAGTTAGAATAAAGATTTTCATTTCACAATTGTTAAGAAGCCAAGCATCTAGAATTTTTCTTTGGAGAACCAATAATGGCTGAGTATATGGATAAAGAATTGAAAAGATTTGGAATCACAATTTCAAAGCCTATATTAGCAATAACATGCATCGTTTTTGGAATACTAGTCATAGTATTACCCAACCTTCTCGTGTGGATAGTAGGGTTGTTTCTGATGGTTCAGGGAATATTATTGTTAACTGATACCTTGGAACAGAAAAGACCTGTAAAAACTGCGGCTCCATCTCAAAATCTCTATTGTTCACAGTGTGGAACAAGAAACACGGAAGAAGCAGCATACTGCGAAAAATGTGGGAAAAGCTTGAACAATTTAACTGGAAAGCACAGCGGAATTTAATATATATTTAATAAAAGAATCCCAGCAAGATGAAAATTGTCAGTTCTTGATCCTCTTCTTCAGCCACTCTGCTACTTGTCTTAGATATGGAATCGAAGTTTGGTCAATAACCGGAATTTCCAGCGCACCCATCTTTTTAATAGATTGGTACTCAGGCATTAATGAAAATATTACTGAAGATAGATACATTGTACCTTTCAACGCTTGTCCTATCATTACTTCGCTTTCTGGATGATAGGGCATAGCAAGAAACACTATTCCTTCTGCCCAGTTTAATGCTACTGGATGTCCAGATCTTGCCATCAATTCAACCCTTCTAAAGAATTCATTGGTGGAGAACTGTGCGCACTCGAAAATGACGATCTTCTTTATCGGCTGAAACATTATTTCAATCCTTTCTTCCATTTCCAATCCCTCAATTGAATATACACACTGTCATGCTTTTCATCTTACATCTCTAACATTTTCTTTCTTAAATCTTAGGTTTTTTCCTAAGATTTATAGAATCTAGTTTAATATTCCTCCCTACACTTACGATTCTTTCTTAAGTCTTTAGTACAACTTGAAATTAAGTATTAGTGATAGAAACGGGGAAACAAATATCGATGTCTTAAGCGTGATGGGACAGAATTCACTTGGGATAGGGAATTGAAAGTGTTTTATGCTAAAATGATAGAATCTCAGCAGCCAACTATAAACTAGTAACGTTGATTGATTCAAAGCTAGAGTAGAAAAAATTAAAGTCAGCTGAGTACTATTAGCATAGAGGAGAGGAAGGGTTCATAATGTCTGAAAGGAGAAAACTATCTAAGGAAGTGGAAAAAGAGGGATGGAATGAGCAGACTACAATTGGAGAACCTAGATTAAGCGAAATTGTTGAATTGTACAAATCTTTAGGTTATGAGGTTCGCGTTGAACCTGCAACCCTTGATGACCTGAACGAAGAGTGCAGAAGATGCTACGGAAACGAAATCGATGAACTCAAAACAGTCTGCACCCGAAAGAAATAGCTTGGGTTTTTAGAGAAGTCTGGATTTGCCTTGTTCTTTTTTATCCATAACATCAAATAAATGATCAAAAAATAGAGTGCATGTAGAGCAGATTTTCCCGCAAATCACGCTTTAGAACTATGTTAAGTCCTTAGGCAAAACAAGGTCAACTATTCTAGAACAGAATTTAGGGATAACAGAAGCTATAAATTGTGGGTTTCTAAATAACTCCTATCCTGCAATGAAATAGGGAAAGAAGGTTAAAAATCCAACTATGCTTTCCCGTACTTCAGAATATGTAACAAAGTCTAAGTGATTGACTATTGAAAGTTGAAATCAGATGTATCCCCTGTATTCTTCACCGCGGTTATATGGAAATTCAAGAAGCAACAAAGGATCCTACCCTTCAATTCAACGCTATGTCTGCTCTTCTACTTTTCTTAGCCGAAGAATTCAAACCCACAGCGAATCCAGCATATCTGGGCACAAAAAGGGACAGGATCATAAGCAAGATAACTGGCAACCCTGATCCCTATGCGAAAAGTAAACAGATTAGCAATGAAAAAGCTTTAGAAATCCTTCCGCTGGCTAAAATTTTAGTCTCAAAGGGATCCTCAGTGGAGTCAAGATTTAGAAAAGCTTGTCTTTGCTCTATCGTCGGCAACATTATGGAGTTTGACATTCCGGACAACTCCTTCAAATTCACGGATCTTGCTGGGCTGATTCAGGAAGCTGAAAAGGATTTAGCCATCGACGAAATTCCACAAATTTTTAAGGAAGCCAGAAAGGCAAAAAATGTTTTGTACTTGGCCGATAATGCTGGAGAAATAGCCTTCGACACACTGCTTGTTCAAGAACTGAAGAAACTGGGATCACATGTGGCAGTGGCGGTCAAGAGCGGACCAATACTTAACGACGCCACCATGGAAGACGCCAAATACGTCGGGATGCACGAAATAGCAGATGAAATAGTTACAACAGGCACGGCTGCCGTTGGTTTGATTCCTAACGAAAGTTCTGACGAATTTCAAAATTCTTATGGCTCAGCTGACTTTGTAGTGGCCAAAGGCATGGGATACGCCGAAACCCTCACAGAAGCCCAGCTAATAGTTCCACACGCTTTAATGTTGCGGACAAAATGTAGCACAGTAGCCCACTTCTTTAACGTAGGGACGGGAAAAAACATCGCCAAGCTAATGTTTTAAAAAATTGGATGTTAATCGAAATGGATTTGCCTAGAATACAACTTGAACAAAATGTCCTTTCAGACCTCGATGAAGCTATTGGAAGGGAATGGCTCGTTACCAACGGCATAGGCGGATACGCTTCCTCAACAATTTTAGGAATCAATACGCGAAAATATCATGGACTCCTAGTTGCTGCTCTTAATCCACCAGTAGATCGATGGGTTTTACTCACCAAGCTTGATGAAAAGGTATATCTCGGGACAGAAACCTATCGGCTCGGATCAAATGAGTTCATGCATGGTATAAATCCTGAAGGATACCGTTTTCTCCTTAACTTCTCACTTAACCCATTTCCAACCTACAATTATGTTGTGCAAGGAGTTCGTCTTCAGAAAACGATTTTCATGCCCCACAAGAAAAATGCAACCATAGTAACCTACGAAGTTTTTAATCCCCATGAAGAAAAGGTGTCCATCCGCGTCTCTCCCCTGATAAATTCTAGACACTTTCACAATGTAACGGATAAAAACAATTTGGCTTGGAACTTCGTTCAGACAATTTTTGAAAAAGGGATAATAATCCAGCCATCCATTCCGCTTTCAACCC
The DNA here is from genome assembly GCA_964346895.1 of uncultured Candidatus Bathyarchaeia archaeon. Lineage (GTDB taxonomy): Archaea > Thermoproteota > Bathyarchaeia > Bathyarchaeales > Bathyarchaeaceae > CAYFWY01. The sequence continues at coordinate 25,104 of CAYFWY010000005.1, forward strand.
TAATCCTCTCTTCAAATAATGGAGGAGTTTTTGTAGAGAAAGGTAGATGGGTTGAAGGCATATACTTCAGAATAGATGCTTCCCGAGAAGAAAGGTATCTCGACAATTATTTTCTGCCGGGATGGTTTGAGTTCTATGTTGCTCCGAAAGAAAAAAAGAAATTTTGCATCCTTGCAACGGCAGACAAAAACGAGAAGGAAGCCCTAAACCTTTTTTCTTCTATTAATAGAAAACTGGAAGATATCACCATTTTATACGACAAAGAATTAGAGCGCCGAAAAGATTTGCTGATAAAATTTGAGAAGAGCTACGCTAACCTAGAAGTCAAGATGTGGTTGAAGTGGCTCATCTTGGCAACAGATTCTTTTCTTGTGAACAGAGAGTCAACTGCAAAGAAAACAGTAATCGCCGGTTACCACTGGTTTGAAGATTGGGGAAGGGACTCTCTGATTTCTCTGCCGGGGCTGACCCTTGTGACGGGAAGGTTCAAGGACGCAAGAGAAATTTTGTTGACATTCAAAAGTTATTATCATAAGGGTATTATCCCAAATCGATTTCCAGACCGAGCTGGAGAGAAGCCAATTTATAACACTGTAGACGCCACTCTATGGTTCTTTAATGCAATCCTTCAATATCTTAAGTATACTGGCGACTTCAACTTTGTCCAAAAAAAATTATGGGATACACTGAAGTCTATCATCGAAAATCATACTCAAGGAACCCTACACGGCATACGCATAGACGACGATGGTTTAATCGCTCATGGTCCACAGCTAACATGGATGGACGCTATTGCGAATAATCAGTTTGTCACACCGAGAGATGGGAAAGCTGTTGAAATCCAAGGATTGTGGTATAACGCCTTAAAAACTTTGGAACTCCTAGCAAAACGCTTCGACCAAGAAGAAGAACAAAAAAAATATTCTGGCATGGCTGAAAAGGCTGCCAAAAGCTTTAATGAGAAGTTTTGGAACCATGAGAAGAATTTTCTCTTTGATGTAGTGCATAAAGAACAAAGGGATTCGTCGCTAAGGCCAAACCAAGTAATTGCTGCTGCGTTGGATTTCTCTATGCTCGATAGAGAGAGAAGCGAAAGAATCATTGAGATAGTTTGGAAAAAATTATGGGGAACCTACGGATTGAAAACATTACCTAAAGATGATTCACGTTATGTTGGAGAATACTTTGGTGATTGGAATCGTCGTGACAAGGCATATCACAATGGAACCGTCTGGGCTTGGCTTATAGGGCCTTTCACAACGGCCTTCTTGAAAACTAAGAATCACAAGGAACCTTGGCGAAACTTCGCTTTCAAAAACTTTTTACAACCCATCTTCCAAGAAGAAATATTCAAAGCCGGTCTTGGAACGATAAGTGAGATATTCGACGGAAACGAGCCTCACTCACCCAGAGGCTGTATTGCTCAAGCTTGGAGCGTGGCAGAACCGTTGAGAGCTTTGGTTGAGGATGTGGCGTTAAAGAGGCCTCCATACGAGCGAGAAGTTTTGGAAACTTTAGTTAGTGTTAGATAAGAAAGTATAAAAGGAAAAGTAACAAATTGCTTTGCGAAATCGTAATTCATTTCAGTCTAACATTGTAGTGGTCGATCATGACAGATGTTTGCCTCATGTTTGAGGTTCATCAACCTTTTAGGTTAAACCGCAATTTTCACTCAAACTTGCTAACTCTAGGGACAGTGACAAACAAAGATCTTTTCAACCTCTACTTTGACCATGAATTGAATCGTTACGTTTTCGAAAGAGCTGCCGAGAAATGTTACTTCCCTACAAATAATATCATTTTGGAACAAATAGACAGATGTAAAAGAGAGAGAAAACAGTTCAAGGTAGCTTACGGCATATCTGGAGTTTTCATTGAACAGTGTGAGCGTTGGAGTCCGGACCTTCTCGACTCCTTCAAACAACTCGCTGAGTCCGGTTGCGCTGAATTTTTGGATGAACCATACTTTCATTCCTTGGCAAGCCTCCACGGAACAGATCGATCAGAGTTTGTAGAACAGGTTGAGATGCACCGTCAACTCATGAAGGATTTATTTAACTACGAAACACGAGTCGTTGAAAACACAGAATGTTTGTACAACAACGCCATAGCAAAGACCCTAGACAGGATGGGTTACCTTGCTGCAGTTACGGAAGGCGTTGAAAGAATTCTTAGTTGGAGAAGCCCCAACTACGTGTACAAGGCTACAGATTCTAATCTTCGCGTTCTACTTCGCAACTACCGCCTCTCCGATGACATAGGATTTCGCTTCTCCTCAACTTGGTGGGAAAATTGGCCGTTAAACGCGAGCAAGTATGCTAGATGGTTAGCGGCCACTTCGGGACAGGTAGTCGTGCTTTTCGTTGATTACGAAACCTTTGGTGAACATCACTGGCCAGAAAGTGGAATCCATGAATTCTTAAGATGGCTACCCGGAGAGGTCAACAAATGGGCTCATTTACGGTGGAGTACTCCTTCCGAAGTTGTCCTTCATCATTCTCCAGTCGGCGAAGTCGATGTTCATGAATACAACACTATTTCTTGGGCTGACCTCGAACGGGACCCCACAGCATGGATTGGCAATCCCATGCAAACAATCTGCTATGAATCACTGAAAGAGTTGGAACAGTTGGTGAAAGGAACAGGTGATATGGATCTTGTAGAATTGTGGCGATACCTCCAGATGAGTGATCACCTTTACTACATGAGCACAAAAGAAGGTGGTTCAGGGGATGTACACGGCTATTTCAACCCCATGGGTAGCCCCGTCGAAGCATTCGCAGTCTATTCAAGAATCCTCGCAGACCTTGAGGCCAGAATCCTCGCAGAACTAGAAAAACCTGAACTTGCGGCAAAGAGAATATTGCGGCGACTTCCAATTGGAAAGGGTTTCACCTTTTTTTACGAGTTCGCGCGACCCGCCGGATTGTCAGTTCACAGTCTAGAAGAATTTTATTTAGCCCTCAAGACTATAGACCCAAGTTCAATTCGATTTCACATGGAGCGAGGAGACTTTGAGCGTTGGCTTCGTCAAGTTGTGGGCGACGAAAAATTAGCTGATAAATTGATGAGAATTGCAAACAAAAAATGGAAAGGCGAAGGCTTACGCAAAAAAATTCTTGGCACCATCGAAAGAAGAATAAGCGAGCTTAAAAGAATTAATGCTAAAGCGACAGATAGAACTAACCACCATGGAGACCCAACACCTTGAGTGAAAATTTGATTGTCCCCCCAACCATTGGAGGTTCTTACATTTACACAGCTAACACGATTGCTGCGTTCTTAAAGAAGAAAGCCTATCCTTATCTTCCTGCTCCTCCTCCACGTTTTGTAGAATTTAAAACCTACACCCCTGAAGAGGCTTTAAATCTTGACTTGAATGAGCAATGTCAAAAAATCACCAGATTATATGACGATTTCGTGAAAGACCGAAAGTTTGAGGCTATACTTTTTGGTGCTTCAAACGGCGGAATCGTGAACCTAGCCGTCTCCATGGGAATACCATACCTCTGCTCTCAGTTTCGAATTCCAACTATGGTTGAACCTGGTTCACTAAGCAGAGATAGCCTTGAACCATACGTAAAGGTTGTAAAGCTTTTGGGGAAACGCTGGAGAGCCAGACATCCATGGAGTTCAGTCTGCTGTCTTGTTGACCCAGTTCACGACCGAATGGATTTGGGGGTATATGCTCATGTCCGATCAAAGTTCATCGAGTTTCCACCAGTCTACAAAGATTTTGTTAAGAGGCATCTTAAGCCTGGAGGCACATTAATTTTTGTTAACGTAACCCATCCGTGGATCAAATACCGATTAGGAGACCAAATCTACATGCAGGTAGGAGGCTTGGGAGAAATTGCGCCAAAAGAATATCTCGAGGGCTCTAAACGATTGGACCGATTTCTTGCGACGCAGGCAACCAATCATAAAGGTGGTTGGGGCCTTCCAAACTATGGACTTGTAGAGAGACCCGAGTCTCAGTGGGGCGTTGAACCAGAGCTCAAAGAAGCCGTGATGAAATATTGTAGGCAGAGCGGCTACGATCTACTATACCTAGAACACGGTCACCCATCTGGGTTTAACATTCTTGCAGCCCACGCTATGCATCTAAAACACACGGCAGACGGTGGGAAGTGTGGAGGATATTCAATCAACATTTTTTGGGCTCTTTGCCCTGCCTTAGCCTTGCGTGCTAGGCTCATAGGTTGCTGGTCTACTTTCACCGATAAAACTTCCATGAAAATCCTAGAGCAGCAGCTTCGTCGATTGACAAGAGACTTTCCTTATGTCCCCAAGAAAGCGATTCTGGGTTATTACTGGAGTCATCCCGGAGCAAAAATGTTAGACATTATCCCTCCTAGTGGTTGGTTGAAAATGCTTTCCAAGTATGTTCCTCCAGAAGAAGTTTGGCTCCCTGGAATCCATGATTCAGACAACACTATCCACGACATCTTCGAGTATGAAGATGAGCTCTACGAGGAGAGTAAAAAATACGATGGAAAAGAAAGTTCATACAATGTTACAATTGATGACCTAAGATCTCTTTCAGCATTGCGAGCGCCACGATGAACTGTATCTTTATTACAATACAGATGACACATTAAAAGGAGGTGTTTTCAAATTACAAGATTATTTAGGAACAGGATGGTTAACCTCGTCGCTACAATCAAGAGGAACTGGTGCATCTGAATGAAGGTCTGCATGCTTAGTTGGGAGTTCCCACCTCGAGTCGTAGGTGGAATCGCTCGTCATTGTGAAGGCTTAGCTAAAGCCCTCGTTCGTGATAATCAGGATGTGCATATCGTCACCTTAGATTTTCCTGGCTCGCCGAGCTATGAAGAAATGGCTGGGGTCAAGGTTTATCGAACCGCGACAGAGTTGGGGCATCCTAATTTTCTAACATGGGTTCTTTTGTTTAATCATTTTCTGGAGAAGCGGATGGCAGATGTAAGCGGACAAGTTGAATTTGAAGTTATCCATGTTCATGACTGGCTAACCGCTTTTGCCGGCATTTCCTTTAAGCATTATCTGAAAAAACCGATGGTTCTTACCGTCCACAGTACTGAGATTGGTAGAGCGCAGGGTCTTCAAAGCGCGGATTCTTTCTCTATTGATGGAATAGAATGGTGGGCTGCCTATGAGGCGAGCAGAGTGGTGGTGACTAGTAATTCCATGAAAAAGGAAATTTGCGATCACTTTCACGTACCTTGGGATAAGGTTGATGTGATCCCAAATGCTATTGACGTAACAAAGTATAATGCATCTGTTGACAGAGGTGCTGTTAGGGCCCATTATGGAGTTGGTTGGGGCGAGAAACTTGTTCTTTGTGTAGGACGATTGGTTCCTCAAAAGGGAATAGAATATTTTATTAGAGCTATTCCCAAGATAGCCCAGCATTACCCAGAGGCAAAGTTTATCATAGTTGGTGAGGGATGGTCGAGAACTTACTTGGAGAATGCTGCTCAATCTACGGGACATATGCAAAGTATCTTGTTTACAGGTTTCATTTCAGACGGAGAGGTTATGGAACTTATGACCAGTGCTGACGTTTTAGTTGTTCCTTCAATTTATGAACCGTTCGGCATAGTTGCCTTGGAGGGAATGGCTACAGGTGTTCCTGTAGTGGCAAGCCAAGTTGGGGGCTTGGCAGAGGTGGTAGAACATGATCGCACGGGGGTTTTTGTGCATCCGAGAAATCCCGAATCGATCGCTTGGGGAGTTGACCGCGTTTTGTCCAATTCAAATCATGCGAGACGGTTAACTCAAAACGCTAGAGAAATACTCCACAAGACTTATAGTTGGGAAGCCATCGCTAAGAAAACTGTCGAAGTCTACAAAAAAGCGGTGGGGTAGGAAATGCGCGAAGATCCGTCATCTGGTTTCTCATCTAGTCCCGAAATGCCCGATGAAATGCATCTCTTGTGCATGTTACACAACATCGGTGCAACGGAATCTGGAAAATCGTTAACTATCCAGCAGATTTCAGAGTGGACCAGAATGGATACCCCTGCACTGCAGTTCCACCTTCAGAAACTGAGTGAGCTAGGTTATGTTCAGTTTGTTCAAGCAGAAGGAACCGACAAGTATCATCTTACGCTGGATGGCATCAGAAAAGTTCTCAGCATATATAGCTAATTTCGAGAACCTCGTCTACAATTTCTTCTCTTCCATCTGAACGGCTCTTCTAAGTTCTGTGGCAGCGTCTTCGGGAGGAATAACATTTATGAACATTCCAGTGCTCTTTTCGAAGCCAGCCCATATCGCTAGTCTAGGATAAACTTCTAAATGCCAGTGATAGTGATCCTGTGCCTCCTTGCTTGGCTCCATGTGAAAACCAAAATTGTATGAAGGGTCGTTCAACAGCGACTTCAACCCGCCGAAACATATCCTTAGAGTTTTTGCAAAATCTTCGACCTCTTTCTGTGAAATATCCAACAGCGTGGGCTGATGTTTTTTCGGTAGAACCCAAAACTCTAATGGAGCGACACTCGCCCACGGAGCAAAAACCACGAAATTGTTGTTTTCCCAAATGAAACGGGGGCCATTTTTTTCTTTTCTCAAGATGTCACAAAATTGGCACTCATGATTTTTCGTCCAAAATCTTCCACTTGCCCTCTGTTCTTCCTCCAGAATACTTGGAACAAATGGCGTTGCAATTAGTTGGGTATGGGCGTGAGAGAGGGATGCACCAGCGTCGCGTCCGTGGTTTCTGAATATTGAAACATACTTTACATAAGGTTTCTCGGAAAGTTCATTTAATCTATCAAGGTAAGCGTTTACAACATGGACTAGTTGTGAAACTCTTGCTGCGCCTGGATGTTCGTTGTGGCGAGGAGATTCTATTAGAACTTCGTGATGACCAAAAGCCTTTGTTAGAACAAACCCTTCTTTGATTCTTTCCTTCTCTTTGTCTGGAGGAGTAAAGGCAGGGTATAAGTTCGATACTACTCTTACAAGCCAGTTTTTATGACGGAAACCGTTTTGATCCCTTTCCTTAAGAATTTCTCCATTAGAAGTTAAATATACTAAAATCGCCGGAGGGGTCATATGTTCATTGCCAGAACAGAAGGGGCAAACGCCAATATGGCTCTTCACTTCTTTTTTAACAAAATCTGTAGGTCTCCTTTTCCTTTCTTTAGCAACGACGACCCAACGATTTAACAAATAATCTTTTCGGACCTCGTTACTTACCATAGTTTCTCTTCCAATTTGAAATGCGTTTAGGTGCCAAGATTCTGAGTCTTTTTAGATTCTAGAAGTTCTTTATAGATTTGAATAGTTCTCTCTGCTGCGTTTTCCCAAGTAAAAAGTTCAAGGACCCTTTTCCTGCCATTACGACCAAAATGAACCTTTTTTTCAGTATCTTGAATGGCGTTAATAATTCCCCAAGCAATATCCGCTGGGTCGTTTGGATTAATGTGAAAGCCGCATTGATCTGGGCCACTGATCACAACGATTTCTCTCATCCCGCTGACGCCTGTGGCTCCAACAACGACGGGTTTCTCCATACTCATGGCCTCTAGAGTAACGATTCCAAAGGGTTCGTATAGGCTTGGATAAACGGCGACGTCGCACGCTGCGTAATGAGTGATTCGGTCTTCCTCGGGAATAAATTCGAAACGGAATTTAACCACATCTTGTAGATGTAGGTTTTGGACTAACCTTACTAGGTAATCTTGCATGTCGCCGAGCCCCACGATCACGAGTTTAGCGTTGGGAACTTTCTGTAGGACTTGAGGCATGGCTCTAATCAGTTTGTCCACTCCTTTAATCCATACAAGTCTTCCAACGAAAAGAACCATTAAGTCATTTTCTTTAAGTCCATATTTCTGTTTAACTTCCATGATTTTCTCTTGACTTACTCGTTCCAGACTATATTTCTTCGGGTCCACTCCGTTGTAGCATACCCGGATCTTTTCTGAAGGGAAGCCAGCTTGTATCAGTTCATCTTGCATTGCGTAGGAAACAGTTACGACAAAATCTGACATTTGCCCACCTCTTCGTTCTATGCTTGTTACTACTTCAGATCCATTGCCTAAAGTTCGGCCCCTTTCGTGTGAGTGAATATGAAAAACAAGTGGCATTCCCAACTCCTTCTTAATTGAAATGCCAGCGATTATGGACAACCAATCGTGGGCTACAACTAAATCATATTTGAAGTCGTCTCTTCGGACAAGTTCATTTATCATTTTTGAGGCGCTTAAGTAATTATATATAAGAATCTTGGAGAAGAACTGGATTCCTCTACCCCACTTTCTTACGTCCTCAGCGACAACATCTGGGAGAGAGTCTGATACATCGATGTGGACCGGACGATGGATTTCGATGCCGCGTAGGAGCTCCCTTGTTGGAAGACTGCCTTTATCGTCGTTCATGGTGAAAACGGTTACATCGTGACCTAGCAGAACAAACTTCCTAGTTATTTCAGCGGCATAGGTTCCTAGTCCCCCAACAATTTTTGGTGGATACTCGTAAACCAGCAACGCTATCTTCAACTATTTTTCCCCGTCTTAGTTTACTCTGGAGATTTTCTGTGTTGCCATTAGTTTGAAAGCATTCCTTATTTAATTTTACTTACGTTTCCTAAAGAATGC
>CAYFWY010000006.1:0-29836 GCA_964346895.1 uncultured Candidatus Bathyarchaeia archaeon
AGGTTGGACGCAAAGGGTTCGAAGGCTGTTATGAAACTGCCTTGGAAGTATATGCCGTATGTTCCATCCCAGACCCTAGCCACCTGAGCGTCGAAATCGTCTGGAACACTGAAGTAACCAGCCTGCAACAGAGACGCTAACTCTTCGAAAACATCCTTAACTGCGGTACTAGTAAATTGAACGTCGCCAAATATCAAATCCAACTGTAGCTGATATCCGCCTAGGCCGATTATGAAGGCTTCCGTTGTGTCGGAGAGGGGCCATCCGACACCGTTTCCGCTAGCAATAGCTGCATCGACGCCAGAGATCTGCGAGATGTCTGCTAACAAATCCTCGAACTCGGCGTATGTTGTGGGCACCGTCAGTCCATTAGCAGTGAAGAAGGACTTTCTGTACCAAAATCCGGGTTTGCCAGAAACTTTGAAGGGCGCACCCCAAATCTCGTTATCGGCTGTCACCACATCAAGGTAGGTTTCTGGAAACTTTGTGGTATCGATCATGTCGGTTACGCTTGTAAGATAATCTTCTCCTGCCAAGCTCAATATCCAAGAAGGCCACGGAGCTATGACCACATCTGCAATAGCAACTCCTGCTCGAAGCTGCGTTGGCACTGTTATCAAGAGCTCCAAAGTGTCGTAACCCACATGTTTAACGGGAATTCCCGTGTCATCCGTGAATGCTGCTAGGGCGTCCTTGAAATTCGCTTCTTCATCGCCGCTCCATAAGCTGAAAACTGTCAGTTCGACCTCTTCTGCGGGCGCCGGTAGATAGAATACTACTGCCATCACTACGATTATTATGATTAGAACCGCAACTATCGCCATCCACACAACTTGTGCTACGCCTTTGCTTTCTTTCATAAAATTTTTCCCACCTACATATATGCTCACGCATACGTAATAAACAAGGTAAGTCAAAGTATATATAAATGACGTAATGATCGTTGTAGAATTCGATTCTCGAACGTGCGCTTTTTTTTGGTTACTTAGTTATATTCTTTAAAAAGTTTATTATTCTTCCCTCAAGATTTCTTCCTAGGGGAGATACAGATGAACACAGTTCCCCTAAGTAAACTTTCGTTAAAAGACTATACCGAAATCGTTGGAGAAGAAGAGATAAACGAAATACTAATGTTAGCCGAAAAAATTGCCGACAAATCAGTGGTTCATGTAAACTCCACATCCTTTGGTGGAGGAGTATCAGAGATCTTACACAGACTTGTTCCATTAATGAAGGACGTTGGATTGAATGCAGAGTGGAAAGTCATCAAAGGCAACGACAAGTTCTTTAAAGTTACTAAAACTTTTCATAACGCCCTTCAAGGAGAAAGAAGATCTTTGGATGAGGAGACGAAGAAAATCTATCTTCAGCAGAATGAATTGAACGGTAAACTGCTTAACTTGGACTATGATTATGTCGTGATACATGATCCTCAGCCCTTGGCAATGATAAACTATCAAGAAAAAAGGAAGGGCAAGTGGATCTGGCGTTGCCACATCGACATATCTCAACCAAACGAACAATTCTGGAGTTTCTTGGAGCCCCTCCTTGCTAACTATGACGCCTTTATTTTCAGCTTGAAAAGCTATGTAAAGAAACCTTTGGAAAAGAGGAATGTTTCCATTATCACACCTTCCATAGACCCCCTGAGCGACAAAAACAGGCCTTTACCGGAGAAAAAGATATCATTAATCTTAGAAAAATACGACGTGGATCCGAATAGACCGATTCTAACTCAGGTTGCAAGATTTGACCCTTGGAAGGATCCTTTAGGGGTCATCGACACCTATAAAAAGGTGAAAAAAAAGATGCCGAAAGCCCAGCTCCTAATGATAACAAGCATGTCTCCTGATGATCCGGAAGGATGGGTTTACTACGAAAGAACAGCCAGACATGCAGGAGAAGACTATGACATTCACCTTTTAACCAATCTTATGGGCGTTGGAAACTTGGAGGTCAACGCCTTCCAAAGAGCCACAGACGTGGCCTTGCTAAAATCCATTCGCGAAGGATTTGGAATGACCGTCACAGAAGCCTTATGGAAAAGAGTGCCCGTGGTTGGTGGTAACGTAGGGGGAATTCCCCTTCAAGTAATCAACGGCATTACGGGATTTCTTGTAAACACCGTGGAGGAGGCCGCTGAAAAAACGCTTTACCTGCTCAGAAACCCAAATGAAGCAAAAGAAATGGGGAAAAAAGGAAGAGACCATGTCTTGAGAAACTTTTTGATAACAAAACACCTCAAAGACTACCTCAACCTCTTCATTCGGCTCGCACACGAAAACTGAGGTTAATGCCACCGCTGAGATTCGAACCATATTTGTAGATTTGTAAATCCATCTGAGAACCCGTTTAGCGGCGCGCGCTTATGGCCTCCAATAACCTAGATTTTTCCAATGTTGTGAAATCAAAATTTCCAGTTACCCCATCAAGTAGACATCAAACCCCATAAAATTACGACGAAGTATCATTTTTAGCAAATTGGGAAAACCCCTAAGTCTAAAAATGTAGACGTAGGTGACTTGCTTATTACGAGGAAAATCGAGGCTAGAAACGGATTTAGGCTGACATTGTTCTTTTTTCTAGAAGTTTTAAGGTTTCGCGACAGAAGTCCGGAAGATCGGCTGGGAAACGGGATGTCACTAGATTTCCATCAACTACAACGGACTTGTTCACATAGATTCCACCAGCGTTTTTCAGGTCGGTGGATACAGAGACGTAGCAGGTAGCCTTTTTTCCTTTTACCACTCCTGCTTCTATGAGAAGTTGGGGTCCATGACATATGGCGGCTATCACTTTTCCCTTTTGTGTGGCCTCCTTCGCTAAATTGACCAACTCTTTGTTTGTTCTCATACGGTCTGGAGCGCGCCCTCCCGGGATAATTATTGCCGCATAGTCGTCAATCTTAACGTGTTGTGGCGAAAAATCGGACTTAATAGTGAGCCCATATTCCCCGTTGTAGGTAACTTTGGCTCTGGGTCCCACCACATCTACTTCGTATCCTGCTTCTTGGAAGCGATAATATGGATACATTAGTTCTCGATCTTCAAAACCGTTTTCAACGAAAACTAACACTCTTTTCATGTTTCTATCTCCCGACAAATGCAATAAAAAATAATTTGGAGCGTTGTCTTAAGTACGTTTCGTAGAACATCGGATAATTGGGTAAGTCTTCCTGCAACTTTTCGGGTTTGACTTCTAAGACAAAAGGCTTATAAGAACAACATGAATATGTTTTCATATGAATATTATCTCATTTATTTGGTGGTTGAGTTGAAACAAAACCTAAGCGAGACTTGCCGTCAATTCTTTTCAACATTGGCAAACCCGACGAGGTTAGCGATTCTGGAACTTCTCCGCGATGGACCAAGAAACGTAACTGAGATTTCTGAGGCACTAAATCAAGAACAAAGCATGATTTCCCATAACCTTAAACCCCTGGAGAGATGCAGGTTCGTCTTTTCAGAAAGAAGAAAGAAGGAAAGGTTCTACTCTTTGAACAAAGAAACAATGGAAAAACTATTCAAGATTTTCTCTCATCACGTCGAAAAATATTGCCCAACAGAGGGAAAATGTCTAACTAGCAAAGGTATTCAGGAACAGAAGAAGAAAGACGCTTCAAACTCACTGTACTTGACGCATTATTGAAGAAGGCGGAGAATGAATGATTCAACGAAGCATAGTTAAGATCAATGAAGAAAAATGCACGGGCTGTGGACTATGTATCCCATCTTGTGTCGAAGGAGCCCTCAAAATAGTTGATGGAAAAGCCAAACTGGTAAGTGACAAATACTGCGATGGCTTAGGAGCCTGCTTAGGGGAGTGCCCACAAGGAGCCATAACCATCGAAAAGAGAGAAGCAGAAGAATTCGATGAAGAAGCAGTGGAAGAACACCTGAAGAGAAAACCATCAGTTCCCTCGGTTCACCAGACCCCTTCAAGTCATCAAATTTGTCCCTCAGCACAAGTAATGCATTTTGAAAGAAATCTGACAGAGAAAGAAAATGTAAAGACGCCAGAAAAGATGAAGTCTATGCTCACCCAGTGGCCTGTGCAACTAATGCTATTACCAACCAACGCCCCATTCCTCGAAAACGCGGATCTGTTAATAGCTGCTGATTGTGTACCCTTCGCCTACGCCAACTTTCACAACAACTTCTTGAGAGGCAGGAAACTCGTCGTTGGATGCCCTAAACTTGATGACGTCGAGTTCTATAAGAAAAAACTAATTGAACTATTCAAGCGAAATGAAATTAGAAGCGTCACTGTGGTCAACATGGAAGTCCCATGCTGTTTTGGTCTATATCGTCTCGTCAAAGAAGCCATGAATTCATCGGGAAAGACCATATCTTTGAGCCAAGAAACAATCAGCATTAAAGGAAACAAAATTACACGAGTCCAACCAAAAGTGTCTTCTGGAAATGTTCTGCCTGCAGCTCACGACGATCTTACACCTAGACGGGTGAAAGATGATGTTTAGATCAAACTTTGAAACTTGTCCGGGTATAAGAAAGTTTGTCAGACCTATCCCTGAATATTTTCAGTGTCCCCACTGCAAAGGACAAGTAGAGATATGGAGCGACGAAGATGTCGGAACATGTGACACATGCAACAAAGAAGTGGGTAGGCCTAAAAAAGAAAAATCGTGCCTAGACTGGTGTGAATACGCAGACAAATGCAGAGAAATAATCAAGCGTGTAAAACAGTGAACGAATTCTTCATATGTATGCGATGAAAGTTCTGAAGCAAAAGAATGTGCTTGACCCAATACCAGATTTCCTTGAGAAAAAAGATGTAGTATCGAAAAAAGTGATGGAGGTGAGAGGATGAAGGAAAATACGCCAAAGATTCTGGTTCTCTTCTACTCTATGTATGGTCACACTTTCAGGATGGCCAGTGCAGTGGTCGAGGGTGTTCGAGAGGCTGGAGGTGAACCAGTTTTCAAACAAGTTACCGAACTTGTTCCAGAAAATCTTTGGAACGAGGAGGTGAAAAAGGCGAAAGAATTAATGAAAGACGTTTATGTTGCTGATCCTAAAGAAGACCTGAAAGGAATCGATGGCATGATAATTGGATCTCCGACTCGTTTCGGCAATATGTGTGCTCAGATGAGAAACTTCTGGGATCAGACCGGGGGAGACTGGGCGAATGGCACACTTGTTGGAAAACCAGCAGCGGTGTTCACCAGCACGAACACTCAACATGGCGACCAAGAGACCACCATTGTCTCATCTAATCTTACACTTTTACACCAGGGCTGCGTTATAGTCGGTTTGCCGTACTCTTTCACAGAGCAGATGACAGTTGACGAGATAAGCGGAGGTTCACCATATGGAGCTTCAACCGTTGCTGGTCCAAAGGGTGAGCGCATGCCATCCACCAATGAGCTTAAAATGGCAAAAGATTTAGGCAAACACTTAACGGAAATCGCTAGGAGGCTAGCTTCGTAATTGGATTGCAAATTCGAAAGGTAACCCGAAGATAATGAGAAACAGAATTAGACATATTTAGTCGGTCCAGCGTTGAATTAAAAAAGGAGAAGCCTTGAAGAGGAATAGCGAGCGGGCTCTTTATGAGTTTTAAAAAACTCGGTGAAAGGAAAGCTATCGAGCTTGTTCTCTCCATCTTGAAGGAGACGAAAAAGCCTCTTACAACGCGAGAAATTGAAGAGAAAATCCGAAAACGCCGGGTCTCCTGTCCAGACAAGACGCCGATTTTTCTAAATAGGTTACGTTTGAGAGGAATCATTGAGGGCCAGCTATCCCCCGAAAGGAGAGGCTGGATTTGGTCGATCAAAAGGAAAGGTTAGGTCCAAGAAACTATTCTCTCGTAATCTTCCATTACAAGTCTAACCCAATCTTTGTAATCAACAATTTTTACGCCTTTCTTTATCTTTCTCAATAAACCTCGAGCTTCGCAGTCAGCTTTCAAAGCGTAGACATGGAGTCCAGCACCCACAAGTCTCTCAGAATACTCGTCTAATGTTAACGCGAAACATGAGTTATGAATGTGTAGCACACCAACTTTCTCTCCTTTCTGAACTGCTCTAACCGCCATGTCAAGAACAAACATATGATCACTAACCAATGGAGATTCACTCAAAATTATCAACACGGTTTGTCTCTCCTAGAACGCAATTATCGAATCATTACACATTATAAGTTTTGTAGCCTCGTCTGAGGACAATAATCTCAAGTTTAATCTTTCGTCAAGGTCGTTAATCTTCAAATTCCGCTTAGCTATGGAATCCGTCACAGCATACAATCCAACCAAGTCTGCAAGAGTCTTTAATCGTTCATTTTGGGAGTCAATTCCAGAGGCTTCTGGTCTTTGATTTTTTAGTAGACAGTCTAATCCATCGTCTATGAAGAGTAGTTGTGGAAGGACATCCATAGCAATCATGGCGGTGGCTAATCTAAAACCCTCAGTCGCCATCAAACTTCCATAAGGAGAGCTTATTACTAAAAGGATTTTTTTCGGCACATATGACACCTCAAAAACTGAACGCTACAACTCTGTCAGATTGATCCATTAGTAGAGCCAATTCGCCTAGACTGCTTTCTATAGCTCCTTTAATCAACGCCTTCTTGGAATCTATGCCTCTAAGTCTCGCGCTTTCCACGCAAACTAGGAAATGGGCTCCTTTTGAGATTAATTCCGCAAAGTTTTTCGGAGTTTTTTGGTCTAATAAAATCTGGTTTGCCATCAAGTTATAAACGGCATCTAAGTCGCAGAACACCGTGACTTCGTGGCCTTCTTCCAATGCGGCTTTGACAAACTCGTAAATAGTAGCTGTTTGCTGATACTGTATCAGTGAAGAAAACAAGATTATGAGTAGAGTCCCCAAACTTTTCACCATGCACTATTAACATTTTAGCAGTTTTCTACTTAAAGATCTCCGTTTTCATTAGTCTGATGTTTTTCTGCTTTTGTCTTTTTCTTTGAAGTGAATTTAGATAAATAAGTGGTTACGAAAGAGACTACTGGAATGTAGACGGTGTAACGAATTTCTAAGTCTCAATTATTTCGATGGCGGCGGTTGGACAACTTTTCACGCAAGAAACGCATCCTAGACACGTTTCTACTGTCTCGTGGCATTCCGAACAAATCTGTTTTGCTCTAATGCCTAAACAGGCTTCGGGATTTGCAGCTTTCACTTTTCCATTGTAAAGTTCTAGGACGAATTCCGGACAAACCGTGACACATGTTCCGCAACCATCACACAACTCTAAGGCGATTTGTATCTTTGGCATTTACTATTCGTTAATTAACTTGGGGAAACAACTTAAAAAACATTTAATCGTTAGATTAAAATGTCGCCTTACCATGTTCTTTTTGATGGAGAGATTCCTAAAGAAAGCCTTGTTTGTATGTGCGCGCGCGTAGTTTACTCATTATTTTTTTGAGTTCTGCTGTGCAAAATGAGCACCTGAATGGCAAACAAAACATTGTTGAATGTCGATAGTTGGATCGGAGAGGTTACACAGCTCACACATCAGCCCTTTTTGTCTAATGATTTCGCAGGCTACACAAAGCTTCGTTAAAAGTCGGTATTTTGACATATCTCCATTGGCCAATGACACGACGATTTCCTTTATCGTTGGCTGAACTTCTTCTACCTCTTCGATTTTGAGAACCGTGCCTCTAACGTGTCGGGTATATTTGCTCACGGCAGTCTGGGTGACACCTAAAAGTTGTGCCACATGCTTTTGTTTCAATCCATAATTTTTTGTTAATTCTCTTGCTATAACTGATCGAAGAGCTGGGACTACTGATCTTACAGCAACTTCGCATGGGAGCAACATCTTTTGTTTCACCGATCATACCATTACTGCAGAAAGGTATATAAGAATGACGTATGTCATGTCTTATATGACGTATGTCATAAAAGGAACCTCAGTGAAGGGATGTTCTTGCCTTCATTCTTTTTTCCTTTCTCTCTTTCAGCAGAGTCAGAAACAATGAGTATCAAGGCTTCTTTGTAACATGCGTCGTTAGAGGCATCAATAATGGTTAATGAAATAAACTCCCGTCAATGGTTGTCCAAGGTAGTAAATAACACTGCAGAATTGGTCGAAATTCTCAAACAGGCGGAAAGCGTTTGCCAGTACTGCAAGAATATTTATCCAATGATATGCGTTGAACGATGCGAAATATGGCGTGCAAAAAACGAATTTATTGAAATGAATACAATGCTACTCGAAGACGATCATGTGCACAACCTACTTAACGTTGCCAAAAACGATAGACGACAAAAAGTTATTGAAGCACTCTCTGAACGCAATCTTAGCATAAGAGAATTACAAGAGTACCTAAAAAGTAACGGATACTACCACAGCCAACACACCATAGCCAGCGAATATGTTGAACCCCTTATAGAAGCAGGTCTTGTCAAAAGAAATAATGCGAATTACAGATTAACATTGTATGGTCAGAAATTTTATGACGTATCAAATAGATTCAATGTTGAAAATCCGTTACCACTCCACTCCCGTTGCTACGAAGAAATACTGCTGAAAAAATTGAAAGATGGACCGAAGACCCACGCCGACCTTGCTGAAACACTGATTCCAAAAAGTCTGGCAAGACCTCTAAAGAGGCTCACAGAAAAAGGTTTGATAATAAAGAGCAAAACCCCAAACTATATTTTCCACTTCAGAACCAAAAAAGAGCCAAAAAAACCCTTTTCACCAACAGAGAAGAAAATCTACGAAACCATCCCGGAAGTAGGTATATCTGCCCCAGAGCTTTCCAAGAAAGTGGGCATAAACATCAGAAGAACATACAAATATCTTCGAAGACTAAGAAAGAGGCGTCTTGTTTTCACTCGAAAGAAGCCCAGAACCTACGAATTGACGCCATTTGGAATGAAACTTGCCAACTTCATAGAAGAAACAGCAAATCTTGTCTTTGACGCCTTGAAGGCCTCAGCATATTTGCTTGAGCGTTCCAAACCAACCATAGAGACCACAGCGGATTCACTAAATGAGTTATCTCCAAGACTAAGATAATCACTCTTAGAGTGTTGAGAAATCAGTACTTCCACTTTTCTCCGCACTATCGTACTAGTATCATATCTTGCCCACAGCAAACTAGGGTTCCAGCGCCCGCTTCTAACACCTGAACCTTGTTCCCACATATTTCACAAAGGTATACTTCACCTTTCTCAGTCATATTTCTCACCTCTCTTCTTCTTTTGCATGCATTGCTTCACATTATCTTTGTTCTTATTAACTTAAATCTGAAGATCTATAGGCTCTTCCTTTCATTTAGCCAATTGAACGCTAAATTCATTGGATTACACTCTGTCAACGGCATTTTTTAACAAAATACGAAATAAAATCCAAGATAGTCAGAACTACAGAACTCCATGAAAAATAATCTTGAGTTAAAAATAAGAAAGCATAAAAGGAATTAAATAACTCCAATGCTAAGAGGGCGTTGTGGTTATATGGAAAGAGAAAATATAATTGAGAAGGTCAAACGTGAAAAAATAGAATTCATAGATTTTATGTTCTCCGATCTGTCTGGTCGCCTGAAGAGCGTCACAATATCCCCTAGAGAATTGGAAGATTGTCTCGATAATGGAAAATGGTTTGACGGCTCTTCCATAGAAGGCTTTACTAGAATACATGAAAGCGACATGATGTTAATTCCAAACCCATCAACATACATTCTTCTTCCTTGGCCCCGTGATGGAAAGAAAGTTGCAAGAATGATCTGCGATGTTTATAACCCGGATAATACGCCGTTCATGGGCGATCCTCGGTATGCTCTTGAACGAGTTCAGGAGAAAGCGAGGGAAAGAGGATGTTTCTACTATGTCGGACCTGAAATTGAGTTTTTTCTATTTAGATCCAAGGAAAACAGAACCTACCATGACACAGCTGGGTACTTCGATTTTTCTCCACGCGACATGGCCACGGATATACGAGCTGTCATGGTGTCCACCCTTGAAAAACTCGGTATAAACGTTGAGATGACTCATCATGAAGTCGCTCCCAGCCAACATGAGATTGACATTGAATACGGTGAAGCCGTCAGAACTGCAGATAAAGTCATGATTCTCAAACAAGCAATAAAAACCGTCGCAAACAGCAGAGATCTTTACGCAACCTTCATGCCAAAACCCATCTTCGGAATCAACGGAAGCGGTATGCACACACACCAGTCATTGTTTGACAAAAATAGCAGAAATCTCTTCTATGACAAAAAAGACAAATACAAACTCTCCTCTTTAGCACACTATTTCATGGGAGGCCAACTTAAACACATTAGAGAAATCGCAGCGATTCTATGCCCCACCGTGAACAGCTACAAACGTCTTGTCCGAGGATATGAAGCACCAATATACATTTGTTGGGGTCAAAGAAACAGATCCGCCTTGATCAGAGTTCCGAGATACCGCGAAGGCAGAGAGAAGTCAACTCGACTTGAATTAAGATGCCCCGATCCAAGCTGCAACCCATACCTAGCATTCGCCGTAATGCTAGCTGCAGGTCTCAAGGGAATCGAAGAAAAAATCGAGCCTCCTGACCCCGTAGAAGAGGACGTGTACGGATTCGACGACAGAAAACTTGCAAAGTTTTACATCAAAACTCTTCCAGAGAATCTGGGGAAAGCAATACAAGAGTTTAGGAGAAGCAAACTGATGAAAGAAACACTGGGAGAGCACGTCTTCAACAAATATCTTGAAATCAAAACAACAGAATGGAACGAATTCCAAAAAAGCGTTACAGACTGGGAACATGAAAGATACAGAGACCTGTAAGATTGAGCTGGAATTGGATTTGAAAATTCCGCGCGCGCATTCCTCAATATGCAAAAATTTGTAGGCTAAAATACGCGCGCTAACTATTACGCAAATGAGGAAAGAAAAGGTATTCAAACAGCCTTGTGAATATTATTGCAAAGGAGTTGGGGAGATCTTTAAGATGGCACGGAAGTCGCTAAAAACTAATGGGTATGTGCTTTCTGATCATCTGGAGGGCTGCCTCTAACTTGACTAGCTTTTTTTGTTGAAGGGACAAACTTTGATGCAGAGGCTGCAATCAATTCCTGTTTCACACCAGAATCTGAAACAGCTTTTTCCATTCACTGGCCATTTCAATACTCCTGAGTTGTTGGACGCAGTTATTGCGTTGGAAGTTTTGTCCTCGCTGATAGCGTGAACTGGGCAGTTTGCCAAGCATTTACTACATTTTTCGCAATATTCTTGTACTCCGTAGTCAATTGGCTTGTCTGACTCAAGTGGGAGATTTGTAAGCACTTTGCAGAGTCTTACCCTTGATCCAAATTTAGGAGTGACCAATAAACCGTTTCTTCCCAGTTCACCCAATCCCGCGTCAATGGCAAGGGGAATGCTTAGTGCAGTATCGTTGCCGCAGGGAAGAGCTTGATAGCCTAAGTTTCGAATGAACTGGGCCAAAAGGCTGGAGGCGAAAGCCATTTTGGAGTATGCGAGTCCAGTTGCAGCAGACGCTTCAATGTCTGACATTAGAAATTTGTTGTAATCCATCTCTATTGCCATCACGATGGCAAATCGGTATTGTTTGGGTAGCCTTATCTGGTCATTTTGTCCAGTTAATCTGTTGAAGGAATGAGAGTAGATCCAAAACTTGTTCAATTTAGCGATTCCAACCAAGTCTGCTCCATAAAATCTACCCGCGCTTTTTATTTTCGTAGACAAGGCAACAGGATTGTATTTTTTGACTTTTTGAGACTTGATTTCCGAGTCGAGGTTTTCTTCGGGAACCTCAAGACTTTTCCAAGAGTAGAGTCCGTCGTTTCCGTGCATGAAACCAGCGAAAGTTCCTAGAGTATTTGCCACGTACCAGGAGGCGTCTCTCAAGGAGTAGCTTTCAAAGGAATTTTCCTTTTGGATTCGTTGATTGCGCGCCTTCTGGTATTTTCTTTTTAACTTCTGAAATGACGGGTCCCAAGAGGTTCTGCTCAATATTGTATACTTCTGATTGAAACGTTTGAGTGGGCCTACTACTATATATTTTGGCTTTTCAATATTTTTTGCTCTCAATTGTTTTCCCAGTCTGAAAAGAAAGAATATGCGGTTGAAATAGTTTATTACTTTATTTAAATCACAGCGACATTTGGCACGGGCTTAAACAATACGGCTCTTCTACTATAGACATGCTTGTAAAATTTCGCTACTTCAGTCATGTGAGCCTTTTTGAAATTGATTAAATCGAAGCTTTTCCGCAATTGTTACGAGAGGCTCCTTTGTTTATGTATTCATGTAGGTGATCAAACTCATCTCGAAGCGGAGAAGGCATTAGTTTAACACTTGGTTTGTATGCTAAGTATATGTGCGTTTTACAGAGACAATGGTTTTCCTGTGACGCCACTTATTGGAATTATCTTGATTTCCCCTGTTTTTAAGTGTCGGCATCGAGCTTCGTATATTGGCGTATAAACGACAGTGTGTTCCGTTACTTCAAAAACTTCTTCGACGATCCTTCCAATGTTTGGAGGTCTCTTACAAACGATATCTTTTAAGGTGTTAAATAAATTTAATCCGACTTTTCTCGCCTTTTCTTGATGTTCTCTCAGAACCTTTTCGGGTTCAAGCTCAGCTGGAGCTGATGGCAATTTTGTTGGGTCGATTTCGCGTCCTGTTCTGTTCAAGGCGATTTTTCTTATGGATTTGTGGATTACTCGTTCTTGGGCGCCAAAGACGATTTCTTTGTGAGAGCGTTTCAGAACACCTTTGACTCTCTCACTCACGACTTCGGGCTTCAAGGTTTGGTCAAAAACAACTACTTCATTCGCATTATCACCAACTTTAATCCTGTAAGTTTTATCCTCATAATAATCAAGAAAATAGTTGGTTTTAGCGATCAAGAATGGTTCGTAGAAAAGTAATACCGATTCAAATTCAATGTCTTCATGCTTGGGTTTAAGGAAACCTAGCTTCGTGAAAAAGCTGGTTTTTTCTTTTTCGACCACGTTTCTCACAGTTTCAAGATTCACGAAGATCTTTTGGACTATAAGCTTTCTTTCTAGGGTTTTCTCTTCTTCTGTTTCTTCTTCGGCTAATGTGGATGCAACCAAAATGCCATCATCCATCTTTTGATTTCTAATTACAATTAAATTCTAACGTTGTTCTTCTTAGTTATTATGAAACTGCAATCAATATTGGAGTTCTACAAGGCCTTGCTGAGATGTATGTTTCTGTTATGCCTTTTCCTTTAGATGTTCTACCCCGATTTTTTCGTACTCGCAACAATGAAATAGATTCAATTAAGATCCATTACAATGCTCAGGGAGAACAGCATGATGGCTTACAAGTGTTTCATAACCAAATCGACCGTCGAACAGCTTTATATGAGTTAGGTTTGAAGGCAATTGCAGGCTGTTTTGGATGAGAAAGAAGTTTTGAGCACAAAATGTTTTCAATATTATTGACAAACGAAAATCTGATTTAAGGAAAAAAGCAAAGTTACAGTTTTGTACGATATTTTTTATCATTCAATCTTTTTTGCATAATTTCTACTCGTATGCGCTAAATAGAAGACGCTTTCTCAAGCCTTATATTGCTATCAAGATAATGATAAAATGCTGGAGAGAGGAGTAGCAGGTGAGCTAATGTCTGAAATCGAAAGGATGCAGCGTCTATTTCCCAGGTGCCCGATTTGTGATTCAGCGAAAGGGTATGAATTCTCCGCTTTCTATCCTCTTGTAGCATGTAAGTCATGTAAGTCTGAATGGGCTCTGCATGAACGCGAAATGGAACTCAAAGCAACTTCTGAGTTAGGTTTGGAAAAAGATTTGTTGAATAAGAAGCGTTCTTTCGATTTCTGGAGGAATTTAAAGGCGCAGGGCGAACCGAAGCAGCTGGTAAGCGGAAGTACACATGCACTCGCACAAACTCTGAGAAGCTTTCAGAGAAGAATAGAGAAACTAAAAAGCGAGAAAGCTAATCTGCAGGCGGAAATAGAGAAACTCAGAAAGATCGGGGAGGACAAGATTAGGGGAAAAGAAGAAGAGACCAGCGCTTTGGAACAAGAGGTGGCCAAGCTGAAGGAGGAATTAGAATCTTTGAAAGAGCTAATAGGCAACCTCGAATAATCGCCAATATGTGCGCGCGCTCATAAATGTGATATCAACTGTAAATCCTTCTTTTTCCTAACACGTTTATTACATATTTTCCACGAGCATCTTGGCTAATCGCTGAATTCCTTCAGCTATTTGTTGTTCTGATGAGTAGGAAAAATTTATTCTCATGGTATTTTGGCCTTTCCCATTGCAGTGAAAAGCCGAGCCAACAACATAGGCAACTTTGTTTTTAACAGCTTTGGGGAACAAATCGTTGGCACTCATTTTCTCTGGCAATTCAATCCATAAGAATATTCCTCCCTTCGGTTTGGACCATTTTACTCCTTTAGGCATATGTTTCTCCAGGGCTTTCAACATAACTTCTAGTTTCCTGCCGTATATTCTGCGGATTTTCTCAATTTGCCTTGGTAACAGCCCACGTCTGAGATATTCTGCAACAAGAAGCTGCGTGTAGGTGGGAGAGCAGAGATCCATGCTTTGTTTAGTTACTACCATTCGATCCATCCATTCAATTGGAGCCATTATCCAAGCGATCCTTAGACCAGGACACAGCAGCTTGGATAAGGTACTGAGAAATATGACTTGGTTTTGAGTATCCAAGCTGCAGATAGCGGGAACGTTTTTCCCTGAATAGCGTAAGTCTCGATAAGGACTGTCTTCAAGAATTGGGACCTCGTATTGGTACGCTATTTGAAGAAGCTTCTTGCGCCTTTCTAAAGACATGGTGACACCAGAAGGGTTCTGGAAATCTGGAACTATGTAGATTAGTTTTGGTCTCTTGTCTCTTCTCGCCAGCTTGACAAGAACCTTCTCCAGAAGATCAATCCTCATTCCCTCCTCATCTTGGGGTACACCAATCATCTCGGCTCTGTAAGAATTGAAAGCCTGCAAACCGCCAATGTAGGTGGGTAACTCCATTATTACAACGTCGTTAGGATCCAAGAATACTTTAGAAACAATGTCTAGGCCTTGTTGCGATCCAGCCGTGATTAAGATGTTCTCAGGCCTGATTGAAGGTTTTTCGCAGCTCATCCATTTAGCGATCTCTCCACGCAATAATGATTCTCCTTCTGTAGTCCCATACTGTAAGGCGATAGCTCCTTTCTCTCGCAGCAGCTCACATGAGATATCCTCCAAATCTTTTACGGGAAAAGTTAGAGGATCGGGAAGACCACCAGCAAAAGAGATTATATCTGGTCGTCGGGATATTTTAAGAAGCTCTCTGATTTCAGAACGTTTCATATTGATAGCAGCTTTAGAGTAAAAGGCTGTTACGTCTTTAACCAAATCAACACCCTCTTCTCCAATGTTTATGAAAACCTTTGTTTCTTTGCCAACAACAAAACCGTAGGATATAAGATTTCCGTGGGGGATGTATTGCTAAATTCTAGAGTGGGCTAGAACAGAAATGAACTTTTGCATTCAAAATCCGGAACAAAGTAATCTTCTCCAAGTCATACAAACGTGTTAGTGTCTAATAAATAACGAGAAAAACATGGCTCCATGGTTAAACTCCACAAAACTGTTTAACTTTAGAGGTTAACCTGCAATTATTCAGATATAGTGAACCCGGAGAGAATTTAATCAATCAAAATGCAGTTCAATACACCAAAATAAGAAAAGGGCCCATCAAATAACTGACACTGCAAGCCTAGTCATCATTGGAATACATGCATATACAAACTTGGAGTGGAGCGCATGTTTCATTTTGGCACCGTTACAATAGGCGTGGGCGTCATAGTATTCTAACAGTATTTCCCTTTCCAAGTTCTTCGGCTAATAACCTTTCAACATCGCTGGGGTTTTCTGCCACGGTAATTCCCGCCTCTCTGAACGCATCAATCTTGCTCTGAGCTGTTCCAGCTCTACCTGTGATAATTGCTCCAGCATGACCCATCCTTCTTCCCGGAGGCGCGCTTTTTCCAGCTACAAAAGCGATCACTGGCTTGGAGTATTCCGCCTTGAAAACAAAATCTGCAGCCAATTCTTCCAAGTTTCCACCAATTTCCCCAATCAGCACGATAACCTCTGTTGAGTCATCCACTCCAAACATCCCTAAGACCTCAACAAAACTCAAACCAACAACTGGATCGCCTCCTATACCGATGCAAGTCGATTGCCCTAATCCCATCGCTGTAATTCTTAGAGCAATCTCATAAGTTAGTGTCCCGCTCCTCGACACGATCCCTACAATCCCTGGCTTAAAAACTTGGGCTGGCATTACTCCCAGTTTACACTCTCCTGGGCTGATAATCCCCGGCGTATTGGGACCTATGATTGTGGTGCCATTTTTCTTCGCCTTTGCCACAACTTCTATCGCATCCTTCACTGGCAGATGTTCGGTCACGATTACAATTTTTTTCAATCCCTCCTCTATAGCTTCAAATGCAGCTGTTGCAGCAAACGGAGCAGGAACAAAAATTATGGATGCGTTGGGGGTATGATGTTTCATGGATTCATGCACAGTATTATAAACCGGAACCCCGTGTACTCTAGTTCCACCCTTCCCTGGAGTTACCCCCGCTACAATGCGAGTCCCATAATCCAGCATTAGCTTGGTGTGTATCCGGCCTTGAGTTCCAGTTATACCTTGGACTATGGCACTTGTCTTCTTGCTGATTATTACCCCCAAAAATCAACCTCCAATTCTTGCCATCTCAACAGCAGTTCTTGTTGCCTCCTCCATGCTATTGAAGACACGAATCCCAACTTCTTTGAGGATGTTTCTCCCTTTCTCCTCATTTGTTCCCACAAGCCTTACTACTAAGGGCTTGCGAAAGCCAATTCGCTCTTTGATCTCGAGAATACCTCTGGCAACTTCGTCGCATTGAGTGATGCCACCAAAAATGTTGATAAAGACGACATCAACTCTTGGATCAGAAGAGATAAAGTCAAGAGCTAGAGCCACTGTTTTAGTTGAGGCGGCTCCACCAACGTCAAGAAAGTTCGCGGGATTTCCTCCAGACGAATGAATTGCATCCAAAGTAGCCATAACTAGACCAGCACCATTTCCGATGACACCAACATTTCCTTCGAGCTTCACATACTTGAGCCCTCTTTTCTTGGCCTCCAGCTCAAATGGGGACAATTCGGTCTTTCCCTCTTCAATTAACCGTCCAACAAACTCTGGATGCCGGTACAAAGCATTGTCATCTATTATTAGACGAGCGTCAACCGCAACAAACTCTCCCGAAGTCGTTTCAACTAGTGGATTTATCTCAGCTAATTCAGCGTCACAACGAATCACAACATTATACAATCTGAGAAAAATCGTCGCCAAATTTTGTCCCTGACTTCCAGTGAAACCCAATGCCTTAGCAATTCGATGTGCATGGTGAAAGCGAAACCCCATCAGGGGATCTATAAATAATTTTTTTATTCTTTCCGGATTAGTTGCGGCGATCTCTTCTATGTCTATCCCGCCCTCGGGAGAAGCTATAGCTACATAACAACGATTTGAACGATCAATTGCCACGCTGAAATATAATTCTCTTCTGATTGGAATTTTTTCTTCCACCAGAACACTTTGAATCTTGAAACCCAGTATTTCAGTATTTAATAATCTCTTCGCCGCCGATTCAGCTTCCTTCGGCGAGTCTGCAAAGACAATTCCACCAGCTTTCCCTCTTCCTCCCACTGGGACTTGTGCCTTGACAACAGCCGCAGAGTTGATTTCTGATACTATTCCAAAAACACGCTTCGGAGAAGAAGTTACACCTCCCTGTGGAGTTGGTATTTTGTACTTGGAGAACAGATTCTTTGCTTCATGTTCTAGTAGTTTCAAGTCTCGAACCACGAGTTGCGCATATAACAAAGATTAAAAGAATATTACCCTGCACGCTTTAATTAAATTCTGTCCATGTTTGCTCTAGATCCACTTTCTGTTTTGGGAAGATTCTCGCCTTCGAATTTGTTGTTCGTGAGTCTAAGGAGTCAAAAGAATGCGCTCTGAAGATTGTGAGATGAAAAAATGAATCTCAAAAGAAAGCAAATTGTTTTTGTAATCATAGCCATAGTCCTTTTGATAGTTTATGCTTTGACTGGTAACCTTGAAGAGAAACCGCGTCACGCGCTCTTGATTCTCTTCATGGCCGCGGCTTTCTGGATAACTGAGATAATTCCTTTTGCTGCTACCTCTTTTCTAATCGCTTTTTCTCAGCCGTTGCTTGGAATACAATCTTTCGGTGAAGCTTTGAAACCCTTCTTTGATTCAACAGTCGTTTTGCTATTGGGCGGATTTCTTTTAGCTATCGCACTTGAAAAGAACAAGTTAGATGAGTGGTTAGCGCACATAATAGTTCGACGTTTAGGCTCAAACCCAAAAACGATTGTTCTTGGATTGATGCTTACAACTGCTTTCTTGTCAATGTGGATAAGCAACACCGCAAGCACAGCGCTAATGATCGCAATTGCCCTCAAAGTTACAACAAGCGTCAGAGATGAAAAGAAGAATTTTTCTAAGGTAGTTGTTCTAGCAATAGCCTATTCTGCGACTGTTGGTGGAATAGCAAGCTTGATTGGGACGCCACCAAATGCCCTTGCAGCTGGTTTCCTAGAGGGGATGATTGGCTATCAGATCGGATTCTTGGAATGGTTCATGTATGGGTTGCCGATAAGCCTCATCTGCACAATTGTGATATGGATTCTGCTTTTGATTATTTTCCCCGTGAGAGTTCGTGAGTCGAAACTCGAAAAGGAAGAGAAGTTAGAATCGCTGGGTAGGAAACAAAAATTGACTCTGATCGTCTTCTTCTTTGCGGTGGCAATGTGGCTAACTGGGAGAGTTCCAGATCCCTTAGTTGTTTTGACAGGTTGGAGCGGCCATGGCTTATCCCCCAGCATGGTTGCAATACTTGTTTCCCTCATTCTTTTCTTCACAGGTTTGTTGGATGAACATGACCTACCAAAGGTTAGCTGGAATACTCTGCTATTGTTTGGAGGAGGCTTAAGCTTAGGTGTCGGTTTGGAAGCATCTGGTCTAACAGAAATTTTTGCAAACCATTTGCTTGAGTTTGCAGTGCTGAGTCCAGAGTCGACAACACTCCTTATTCTTGGGTTTTCAGCCTTAATCTTGAGTATAGTGGCAAGCAACACCGCAAGTGCAAGCATTTTCATCCCCATAGCCATTACAGTCAGTCTCGAAACAGGAACTAACCCGGTAATTTTCGCAGTTTTGGTTGCAGTATGCTCAAGCTTGGATTTTATGCTTCCAATCGGAACGCCGCCAAACGCTATAGCCCACAGCACAGGAAGAGTAAAAATTCGCGAAATGATGAAGGCAGGGATACTGCTTGATATAATAGGCTGTCTAATAACAGTAGCTCTAGCAATGGTCCTGTGGCCCATTTTCTTTTAGAATGTTTACGTGCGCGTGCGGGGTTCTCCCATTTCTTTGTGAAAGAGGCGTCAAAGCAAGTCTCTTGCGTGACTTGGCTCCTTTGTTATGAGTGGAGAGAAATCATCTCTCTTTTGAGTTAGAAAAGAGAGAAGGCCACTACTGCATCTAAAATTTCATGATGCCCTAACCCTCTCATCTTGATAGCAACCAATGCGCGCGCAACGTTTTTCACAGCAAATAAGATTTTATGCGTGCGAATTTTCGCGCAGTATTTTGGGGATGTAGGCACATTCTGGATCCGACTGGAGTATATCTCCCGTATAGACTTCTGCTGCTGTGCGGCACCCGCCACATATTCCACGATATTCACATACGCCACATTTGCCTTTTAGGTTACTTCGGTCTCTAACTTTCAAGAAGAATTCGGAAGCTTGCATTTCATTCCATATCTCCTTGAGTGATTTGTCCTTGACATTTCCAAGCCTGTGAATATCATTAAAACTGCAAGGTATAGCATCACCATTCTCGGCAACACTCATAAATCGACCAAAGAAACATCGGCCAAGGAAAAAATTATTAAACCAATTATCGAAATCAGGCAATCCCCTTTGTTTTGCCACACGGGCATAGAAAGGACAATAAACATTGAGCTCGGGTTTTCCTTTGTAGGCTAAGTGTAAATCATAAATCTTATTCCAAGCCCACTCATACTGTTGAGGTGAAGGAGACACTTTTAGACTGAATTCATCTTTACTATATGGAATAAAAGCATGATAAATCACCCATCTCGCACTAAATTTTTTAGCCAACTCAACCACGTGGGTAATATCACTGTCATTCACGTTTGTTAACGAAGTGTCAATGTTAGCTAGTGTAAACACAAGACAGTCAAGCAGTCCTTCTCTAGACAATTTTTGCATCGCTGAAACAGCATCTGCATACGCTCCTTTCCCGCGAATGAGATCATTTGTTTTTTCGGTGCCATCTATACTTATTGATACACGAATTTCATTTTTGACAATTTTATCAACGACTCTTGTGTCAACGAAACGACCACTAGTTATTAGGCTAATGTTTAACCCAACTCTCTTAGCGTAGTTAGCTATTTCAAAAAGATCCTTGCGCAAAAGCGGTTCTCCACCGCTAATTCCAATCCAGCTTGCTCCGAAATCGTGTATTTGGTCAACAACATGCATACCACCTGCAATGTCAACTTCATCTGGAGCTGGAGGTTTCATAGCAGAAGCGCAATGTATACAACTACTATTGCAGGCAAAAGTGCATCGCCAAGGTACAATATACAAAGGACCCTTTCTTTTCAAGGCTACATGCTCCGACTACCCATTTCAGGAATCTAACCAGATGAGCGCGAAATAAGTTTTTCTTTTGTAGCCCAATAATGAGCCTACCGACTTATGCGTCAAGAACCATCATAATCTTTCGCAAGCTGACGTACCTAAGGATTAAAAGTTTCCCTTTCTGTTATAGATTTGGATGATGCAATGGTTAATCAAAGGCCTGTAGTAACGGTTGATGTTTTGATCCGAAAGGATAATGGATACGTTTTCATAAAGAGGAAAAATGAACCGTATAAAGGGCAGTGGGCTATACCAGGCGGGATACTTGAATACGGAGAAAATGTCGAACAAGCAGCGAAGAGAGAAGCAAAGGAAGAAACGGGTTTGGATGTAAAACTAATTCGATTGGTAGGTGTATATTCCCATCCAACCAGAGATCTTAGGGAACCCTACATCTCAACATCCTATCTCGCAGAAGCCATCTCTGGCGAACTGAAAGCCGCCACAGACGCAAAGAATGCCAAGATATTCAAAAGAACACTCGATAACCTAGCCTTTGATCAAAGATCTTGGAGGACGCGATTGGAGAATAAGCAGCGCATAATGAATTCACGATTGATTTATCAACAGTAAACTTGGAGACGCTTAATTGTTGTGGGCTGAATGGTATGATCCTACTAAAGTATGACAGGGGAAGTCTGCTCATCTATGGGGAAATCGGGACCCCCTATGGTCAGTGGGACCCGAGAGTGGGAGCCTTCCGGATTATGGCCATCTACTACCGCGAGGTTTTAGCCTATTTGAACAGGAGCCGCATGGGTTATCTCGATGAAGCAGCTGACCCGCCTCCCGTCTCTGCCCTCTCCTGTCAGGTTAAACTACGGCCCTACCAGAACGCTGCTCTAGACGCTTGGTTTGATGCAGGTAGGAGAGGCGTTATCGTTTTACCTACCGCTGCTGGGAAAACCTTTGTAGCCTTGAAGGCCGTTGAGAAAATGAATGTTGCCACGTTGGTGGTGGTTCCCACACTGGATCTTCTAGACCAGTGGCGGCAGATTCTCAGCAACCAGTTTGGGGTAGAGGTGGGGGCCTATGGCGGTGGATATGATTTACTTAAGCCTTTAACTGTTTCTACCTATGATTCAGCCTACATCCGAGCTGAGCAGCTGGGAGACAAGTTCATGTTCATAATCTTCGACGAGGTCCATCACTTACCAGCTCCTAGCTACAGCCAGATAGCCGAGATGTATATAGCGCCCTACAGGATGGGTCTCACAGCTACCTACGAAAGGGAGGACGGGGGCCATCATGAATTGCCGCGATTGGTGGGTGGTCGAGTCTACCAGCTTAAGGTGGAAGCTTTAGCTGGAAAGCATCTATCTCCCTACACTCACGAAAAGATCCTAGTAGATTTGACTCCGGATGAGCAGAAGTTTTACCGGAGGGAATATGCTGTCTTCACTAACTACTTGAGGCGGAAGAGGGTAGTGCTGAGGAGTCCAGAGGACTTTCGAAGGTTCATTATGAGGACTGGAGTCGACCCAGAGGCTAGAGAGGCTTTGTTGGCTAGAAACAAGGCTTTGAAGACCGCTCTGAACTCAGAAGCCAAAATAAATGCTCTAGGAGAGTTCCTGAACATCTACGGTGATGAGAAGATGTTGATATTCACCCGCTATAACCAGCTAGTTTACCGAATAAGCCGTCGCTTTCTGATTCCAGCCATAACATACCAAACGCCCAGAGAGGAGAGAAAAGAGATCTTGGAACAGTTCAAGGCTGGGGAGTATAGAGCCATCGTGACCAGCCAAGTTTTAGATGAAGGCGTCGATGTTCCTGATGCCTCAGTTGCATTTATCTTGGGCGGAACAGGAAGCAGTAGAGAGTACATTCAACGCTTGGGAAGAATTCTACGAAAAAGGGTAGGGAAGCAGGCGAAACTCATCGAAATTGTAGCTAAGGAAACTTTGGAGACCAGGATTAGCCAGAGGAGACACAGATAGGAGGAACCGGTTTTGTTGCCGAGCAATCTGCTGGTCACCAGGAGGCGGCGAGACAAGATAATACCTGTCTACGCTCAGCTAAACCGAGAAAATCTTGAGATTGCGAGGCTGCTAATTCAAACCTACGGAGACTACTTGGGAAAGAAAAAGGGCGAGCTAAATGAGGCAGTGAACGGGCTGGAGGACCTGGGCCACGACTATCGCTATGTTAGGGGACTCGCAACTCTCCTAGATCGAAGATGCCAACTCGAACTTAAAGTAACAATAAACCCTGTGAAGGTTAGGAGACATGTTTTCAAGATAAGTCATAGGAAGGGGTTTCCAATCAACTCTGAGGCTAGACGGGACTTTCTGCTTCAAGCAGCCAGAGAGCTGGAAGTAACCGTGGAAGAGCTGGAGGAATCTCTCTATGGGGACTTAGAGGACGAACTTATCTTGAAAGATTTCAATCCTGTAGATCTTGAAGCTCTAGTAAAACAGTACAACCTAAGCCTGACCCAGACTCTCTTATTCTACTCAACAGTGCTCAGTTTCACTACCATTGGCAACTGGCAAAACATCTTCAGGCAGATCAAATGGCTTGGCCTTATCTACACAATACGAAGAAGTGGCAGCGAATACGCTGTGAATGTAGATGGTCCCGCCTCACTGTTCAAGCTCAACCGCAGGTATGGGACAAGCCTAGCCAAGCTTCTGCCCGTCATCATCCAAAACAAGGAATGGCGAATTAAAGCGAGTATCCTGCGCCGCAAGGGAGATAGACGCCTCTTGGAGCTGGAGTTGAACAGCAGAAAACATGGTGGAATAATTAAAGCCCTTGAGCCCTCTAAAAACGCAGAAGCCTATGATAGCCAAGTTGAACAAGATTTTGCAAAACGCTTTAGGGCTCTGGAGACGGGCTGGGAACTAAGCAGGGAACCTGAACCCATCCCAGTGGGAAGACGCGTGATGATTCCCGATTTCGGATTCCGAAAAGGCGACGTGACGATTTACTTGGAAGTGGTGGGCTTCTGGACCCCTCAATACCTAAAAGAAAAGATTAGTAAACTCCAGGAACTGGTCGATGTAGATATGATTGTAGCGGCCAACCGGGACTTGGCATGCCAGAAGCTGGACAAGATAGGAGAGCGGCTGAAAATAATTTACTACAAACAGAAGATACCACTAAAGCCGATCCTAGTCCACCTCAAGGCTAGAGAAGAGCGCTTAGTGAGAGAACAAAAGAGACGCATCAGCACTGAGACTTTACCAATACTTACGCCAATCGTGGAAGCCAGAGAACTCGCAACAAAACTTGGAGTTTTAGAGGACACAGTAAAGCAAGTCCTTATTGAACGAGAGTTTCCAGGATATACTCGCCTAGGAGACATGCTCGTAAAGAACACGAAACTTAAAGAAATCCAAGAAAAGCTTGAAAATCGACTCAACCGCGGAGAACTCAACCTCCTCGAGGCTTCGAGAATCATTGAAGAAGCAGGAGGTAAAAGAACTGCCAACATCCTAGACGCCCTTGGGTATAGCATAGAATGGCACGGCATAGACCTCCACTCAACCAAGATCCGAAAAAAAAGCAGAGATTAAGAAGCACGCTTTCGCCAATATAATACGCGCGCACATTGTTCTTTCTTTTACTGGCTCTTAGACTCTTTTTGTGAGCATCTCCATGAATAGGCGCGTGCGCAGAATGAAACCAGCAGTGCACTGGATATATCTTCAACGAACTCCCATTTCTCTTCTCTCTAAATTCCGTCTACGCTCACGCTGGTATATCCTTCTTTTCAAAGACCCATATGCCAATGATGAGAAGCACAAGCGCTAATATTGTTAAAAAAACGAAGTCTCCTGCTTTGAACAGATCGTCAACGATTACAGAAAAGTAGTCCCAATACTTGAAGATGGTAATCGTTTTCATCCATTCAAGTCTCTTGGAGAAGCCCCCAAAGGTGTACAAGAAAAACTCCGCAAAGACAAAAGCAAAGGTTACGCCCATGCCCGCCCTTACTTTCTGGAAGAAGACGGCAGTGGCTATCCCAACGGCCGCTATGACCATAAGAAAGGGAAGGGAGCCTATCAGTGAGAGCAACACTGCATTGGCAGAAAATTCATTGAGCGCATTAATGCTTGCCAGTCCCCAAGTGAGCCCTGCGATTTGTACTGAGACTATGAAGAGGGCGATGAAGCTCATAGCAGTGAATTTCTCCAAAAGATAACGTCTACGGCATATTGGGGCCGAGAACATCACATCCATACGTTTGTTCTCGAAATCACTTGCGATGAGGGATACAGACAAATAGGCAATAAACAACCCTGTAAGCATCCATGACCAGCTGTAATACTCTAGGGCTACGAATCCCTTAACTTCAAGCATGCTGATGTTTCTTCCGCCAGTAAGGCCCGCATAGGCTGGGTTCTTTAATAGTTCTTGAAATGGATCTTCACCTTTTTCTGTTGCAGTAATGCCAATTAGCACAGGATCTGAAGTTTCGTTAAATACAGCCATAACTGCATAGTACCTTTTTTCTTCGAAATCCTTTTCAAAAGTGATGTTGGTCTCGTTACCCCTGTATTTAATATTTGGTGTCACCATGCTCGAGCGATTGTCCTCCAGGACCATGTAGCTGGTTGCAGTTTCCACTGTTTCCCATGAAAGGGTGATCATGCCTCCTTGCTCATTGGGAAGCTCTAAATGCACCTTGCTTGCTCCTTCCAACTCTTCAATTAATGAATTTCGGTACGTGGGAAAAATCAGGGGGATGCCAACTGAAATGAGTAGGGCAAGTAAGCCGAATATGAGAAGGCCTTTCCATCCCGTTTTGAGTTCCATAAACGCAATTCTACCAAACATCATTCATCACCTCTTTCATCTACTTCTTCCTCTGCATAATACTTCAGGAACAATTGCTCCAGGCTATAGGTTTTCAGATTCATGTTTAGTATCTGATGATTTGAAACGGCTTTGATGACGTTGTCAAGATTCTCATGTATGGTCAGAACAAGTCTACCATTATCTTGGCGTATGCTGCTTACGCCTTTAAACTTGAATTCATCGATGTTGAAAGGATCTCTGAATTCAACCTCAAGCACCTTTCCTGTCTTTTCCTGCAGCACCTGTATGTCCTCTACAACTGTTAGTTGCCCTTTTCTGATGATGGCAACCCTGTCGCAGACTGATTCAACTTCTGCCAAATTGTGTGAGGACATGAAGACGGTTTTTCCATGTTTTTTCTCTTGGCGCAGAATGCGATAGAATTCTTGTTGCATGAGCGGGTCAAGCCCTGATGGCTCGTCCAAGATAATAAGGTCTTCATCTGTCATTAACGAATGAACGATTCCCACCTTCAGTTTGTTGCCTTTGGAAAGCTCGTTTGTTTTTCTGTCAAGGTCAAGCTGAAGTTGCTCCGCCAGTGATACCATTTTTTTCGTGGAGCTACAGCCATGTAACGAGAGCAGATACTTGAGATAAGATCTGGCCTTAACTGAAGGAATGAGACCAAATTCGCCAGGTAGATACCCTGTCTTTTTCCGTATCGCGACGGCATCTCTGTGTGAATCCAGTCCAAATATGGTTATCTCGCCTGCTGTTTTTGCGAGTAACCCGAGACAACTCCGTATAGTGGTTGTCTTACCTGCTCCATTAGGTCCGAGGAAGCCCATTATCTCGCCTTTGTGAACAGTGAGATTTAGGTCTTTGACGCCTACTTGGTTTCCATACATCTTCGTCAGATTCTCTATTTCTATCACTTTTTCCTCAGCCATTTCCCGTCACCAGCTTTAAATTTCATGAAATTTGAAACATACGTGTACATACTACGGAAACTCGGCTATTTAAAGGTTTTCAAAATTTATGAAATTTGAAAACATTTATATTGTTTGCTTTACAACATATCCTCATGAAAATGGAAGACAGTAAATCCCATCTCATCGAAAAGAAACTTAGAACGGTTGAAAAAAAACTTGTAGATCTTTTGACAAAAGCGGGGTACCTGAAGGGTCGTTCCCGAAAATTTTCCGAGATCACAGCACACATATATATCCACCAAGAAGTCAATCAAAAACTTCTCCGGAAACTCACAGGTTATTCCTTAGGAACAATATCAACCGCTCTTCAGACTCTGGAGAAGCAAGGAGTCGTCCATAAACATTCCGATCCAAACACGCATGAATACCACTACGAACTCGACGGAACTGTCTCACAAACTGTGTTTCGGTCGCTGAGAGATATTCAACGGTTTTTATACCAAATGAAAGAATTCTTTCAAGGAATTGAAGCGAAGCTAAGTCACCCTCATCTTTCTAACAAAAAAGGGTACGAGAACATTCGCCAATTTCTCGACGAATTAGAAGTCGTTATCCCAGCTCACGAGCGAGTGTTCAGGAGATTTCAGAGCATTGTTTCTGATGTCAAACCAAAGCGAGAAGTGTAATAAATGGCCTCCAAGAAAACCCCACAAGACCCCCATGGGTTTGACCCAGAGATTCATCAAATAGAGCAAGAGATCGTAGAATTCTTCGCAGAAAAATCTCCTGAATTCACTGGTCGCCACCCAATAATTGCTACCGTCATGGCATACTTTGACATAAGAAGAAGTTTGACCCAACAAGATTTGCAGGACTTGACAGGTTTTTCCGCAGGAACCATCTCCAAATCTGTTCGCCAGCTGGTGGATATGAATGTAGTCACAAAAGAAATAATTCCGGGCACGCACAAACACATTTACAGAATGGAAAAGTTGCCCTTCACGTCGACACGATATTTCGGGAGGACGGGGAAACTCCTCGAGGAAATGGAAAAAGAGCTCAAGGAAATGAAAGAAACGCTGGATACTCACGCAGAAGAAATGAAGGATTTCAAAGGATACCGGAAGATCTACACCACAATAACACAATTTTTGGAGTTAATATCCACCGCACCGTTGTTGATGGCGTTGGTCGATAAGGAATTGGGGAAGTTCGTAAAAGAAAACAAATAGCACAAACGCTAGGCCCGAACACGCGTCCGGTCGAAGTCTGCAAACTGGGAGAAGTGGGTTTCGAGCATGTCTGCAATTTTGAAGGCGTTGAAATGTTCAAGCAACGGAATTAAATGCTGGAAAGGAAAAAGAAAAAATAGTTGTGTGTCTTCCATCTACTTCTGCAAAACATGGCTCTTCAGGAGCGTAATTGATGACCAAGAACTCAATAAGAACAGAAGAAGATGTAATCCGTTTTCTGTCCAATAAGACTGAATTTGAGAAAAAAGTCCTAGTTACCACATTTAAGATTCCAAAAGGAAAGATCAGCACTTACAAGAGGATAGCTGAAAAAATTGGCAGACCCCGTGCCTATCGTGCAGTTGCTACCGCATTGAAAAAGAATCCACTTCACCCCATTGTCCCTTGTCATCGTGTCGTCAGGTCTGACGGCAGATTTGGAGGAGAGGAAAAAAGGGCCAAAAATAGAAGGAAACTCGTAATGAAAGAAGGAATACCTATCGAAAACGGTAGAATCAAAATCACTGAAGACATCCTATTCTAGCACATGCGTCTGATGTCGCCGAGATTTGAACCCTTCCCAACAATGGAGATATCTCTAGCAACTTCCCCCTTTTTTGAGCAATCAGTGGTCAAAATCATCCAAAAGTGGGCCGGGAGAGATTTGAACTCTTGCATATGAGATCTGGAGCATGTTACAAGTATGCATGTTTCCTGGTTAAGCAGGTGAGGGGTTAAGATCGAAGATATTCGGCAAAGATGCGTCGTTGGGCCGCTCTCATCACCTCAGAGAGTGTTGAGACAGATATTCCAAGCTTGCTTGCCAGCTTTGAACTATCTACTCTTCTGGGATAATTAAAATATCCTGATGCAAAGGCGGTTCGAATGATTTTTTCTTGTCTCTGGGTTAAAACTCCTTTTTTACCCAAAAGGGTAACCCTTTCTATTTTAACATCGCATCCAGATTTTTCAAGTTTATCGGAGATTTTTCCGATTGTTTTGTTAGCGTCTGTAATTAGAAGCCACTTCATCCTGCCATTCTCAATTTCTACTGGGAAAACCATGAAAGCTTTTGATTTAACTAGTATCTCGCATGGTTTGCATTTCACTACGTCTACAAGAAAAGAAACCGAGTTTTCCTGGCGAGTCTTAACTTTGATTCTTCCAACAGAGGGGTGGTTTCTAATCTCTCGTAATATTTTGTCGAGGTTTTTGTTTTCTCCTTCGATTGTGACGATGCCCCACCCAGCTTTGCCTGAGTGACCTCCGATTTGGCAGGATAATTTAATATTGTATTTTTCTGTCACTGGTGTTACCCAGAGCTCGGGGATCCTGATGTTGAGTAATGCTTCTATCAATTTTGGTTTTCCTACCGATGTAGATGCCGTATCCTAGATATTCTCTTGTTTCTTTGAAAAGTTTTGTGAACTCTTCAGTTCTTTTTTTTGCGGATTTGTCAAATGCACATCTGAGGGCTGTCTTCAAGGCACGTAAGAGTCCCTCATTTCTGAGCATTCCACGAAAACTAAATTCCAGATCCTTGAGCTCTGTATGAACGAGGCAGAAGCCTGTTTGACTAAATAGATCGATCCAACGGAGGTGATGTTCAGTGTTGACAGCAGCTGAACAGATAACTTTTCTCACTCGATCTGCAATCGGATAAGGAGGGAGAGTCTTCCAAGCTAACTCAACGGCTCCTACAAAACCTGCTGGTCGAATCTTACTGTAAGCGGTTTGTAAAGCTTTGGATTTATCTGTGAATATTAATGCAGCTTGGAATATCACTCCGTCGAATGTGTTATCTTCAAAAGGAAGTTCATTAATGTCGGCAAATCTGAAAGCTACCCTGTCGAGAACACCATTTCGACGAGCATTTGCATAAGCACCTGCAAGGAGGCTAGGGTCGATGTCCACTCCAACCACTTTACATCCGTAACGGCGAGCCAAGAAAATGCTGCTGCTACCACGACCACAACCTGCATCTAGAATTGTCATGTCCCTAGAAATGCCACATTGTTCAGCAAGCAATTCTGTGGCGTCAAGACCGCCTGGATGAAGAACCTTCAATCCCAGATTCTTGGCCATGAACTCAAAAGCATCGCACTGACCAGGTTCACACCCATTGCATGACTTTTCTACCTGAATCGATTCCATCAT
>CAYFWY010000007.1:0-28794 GCA_964346895.1 uncultured Candidatus Bathyarchaeia archaeon
CAAAGCACCCAAGATGAAACCAACAATTATTTTTCTTTTCATTTTGCTTTCTCCTTTCCTGCGCGCTTGCGCCTGCATAATGCGTATATGCAGGTGTGCGTTATGTTTCTGGTTCTCCACTGCTTTCGGTTAATTTGATGCCTCTGCCTATATCGGTTCTCTCTTATAATGATGTGTTTCAACTGGAGAGAGTGCGATAATAAATGTTTAAACCCTTGAACTTGTCTTTTGAGTATATTCAGCATGGGCTCGCTTACGTTTTGAGCTTGTGGTTAAAAAGTTAAGGTTTAATATTGGTTTTGCGCGTGTAACTAAATATTCTTATTTGAGAAATTTATCTAATACCATAAAATCCACAATGTGACCAGAGGAGAGCTGTAATTGATTCTATTGATGACCACCGCTCCGCCCACCAAATCACCGTGGATTATTGGAAGGAAGTTCCCACCGCTGGGATTAGCTTATGTTGGCGCGGTTCTTGAAGAAGCGGGTTTCCAGGTAGAAATCCTTGATAATTATCTGCTCAAGCAACCAATCGATTACGTCAAACACGAGATTAAAAGACTTAATCCCGAAATAGTGGGTATAACATGTGGTTCAGTAACATATCAACGATGTATTGAGACGGCCAAAGCAATTAAAGAGGTCTCTCCTTCTAGCAGAGTAATAGTCGGTGGGCCCCATCCTTCTTTCCTGCCTGACAGCATGTTGCAACATTCGGAGATAGACTATGTTGTCATGGGAGAAGGCGAAAGTGCAATGGTGAAACTTTCGACACACATTGCAAAACATGGAGACGATCGAGCTATCGCTTCGATTCCTGGTATAGCTTACAGATACGAAGAAAGAATAGTGAAAACCACTCCGAAATTAATAGATGATCTAGACGAGATTCCTTATCCAGCAAGGCATTTACTGCCGATGCACCTCTACGAGAGAGAGATAGAATTTCTGAGCGTTAAACCTGTGGATACCATGAATATGATACGGGGGTGCCCCTTTAATTGTGCATTTTGTGAGACTAAAAGAATATGGGGAAGCAAGTGTCGCGCCTTTAGTGCCCCCAGAGTTGTAGAAGAGATCAATTATCTGATCAATGAATTCGGTTCAAGAGGAATATATTTCATTGGCGACAACTTCACGATTAATAAAAAGAGAACAGTAGAAATATGTAAACTCATAAAAAAGCAGGGACTAGACATAGAATGGGTTTGTGATACCAGAGTTGATCTGATTTCACGAGAGCTACTAAGGGAAATGAAAGCCGCTGGATGCAGGACTATATGGTTTGGAGTCGAGTCTGGTTCTCCAAGAATTTTGGAAAAGATAACTAAAGGTATTACTATTGAGCAAGTGGTCCACACATTCAAGCTTTGTAAGGAAGAAGGAATACGTACCGCGTCTTCATTCATGTTGGGAATACCTGGAGAAACAGTCAACGACATGAAAGCCACGTTTAACTTTGCAAAAAGTCTGGATCCTGACTGGTGTCAGTTCAACATCTTTATAGCATACCCTCTTAGTCCTCTTTACGAAGAAATACTACAGAAAGGGCTCTACGATCGAGTAGAAGATTTTGTGGTCTATCCCAAAACGGAGAATTTCAATTATGATTCGCTGCTAAAGATTCAGAAGCGATTTCACAAAGATTTCCATCGATCACCAAAGAGGATACTCAGAAAGATCAGAAGAGAAGGTTTTCTAAGCATCTTAAGAAGCCTTCCGCTCTTTTCGTCAATTTCTTGATGTAGACTAAAACTTTTTCGTAGAAGTTACTTTAGCTACTTAATTCCCTGAAGATTCTTGGGCTGTCGAAATAGGATATCTTTTTTCTTCAAATTTTTCTATCATATCGTCTCCTTATAGGTTGGTGCAAATCTTTCTTCTGATGTGTCATGTAATTGTTTTGTTCCAGAAGAATAATTTGCTATAGTGACTTTTGATGGCGTCGTTAAATTTTGGGTCACCATAAACAATGTCTAGGCGAGAATCATATTCATCTATGAGCTGGTTGACGTCGCCCCAAATCTTTTCGGAGTGTTCATCAGCTTCCCATAATCCCCAGATAGTGTCATTGGAATTACGAAATCCGAAACCGTAGTTTTCTGGGAGAACATAAGCTACTTCTCCTTTTATGCTTCCATGTTTTCTCGGGTTATCCTTCACGTAATTCCAGAAGTTTTCTAATGATTTAAAGTGTTCATCAGTTAATATTCCGTACTCTGAATAATCAGTCTCTGGATAATCAAAAACAATCATATATTTCGCCCCGTTATGGTAGGCCAAAATTAGATCGTTGTAAAGTTCCTCTGCTGACTCTATATAAGGAGGATTCCTGTATGTCCAAGTAACCATAACACCCCAATCTTTGTTTTGGACTTCAGCTGCGCCTCTACATAGCGCAATATGCAATTGTCTACTGTGGTTCCAGCCAAAGTTGGCGAAAACAGCATAATAGGCAGCTTTGTAATCGAACCAGTAGAGACCATAATCTGCAGTGACCAATTGAGCCCCAGAATACAAATAATATTCTTGATGGGCGTAGAGATATTTGACATACTTCTGGGCGGCATCAGTGTAGTTTTCCGCCTCTTGGACATACATAAATTCACTATTGTCTAGCTGTTTTCCGCCGGGCTCATCGATACGATACACGCCTAAGAATCTGTCACCGTATTTTTCTCTCGCTTTAATAATCCATACGTAGGGATAATAGTATTCGTATTCTATGGGGGATGTAAATAAAACGATGAAAGACAGCCCAGCGTTATAAATGTAGTCACATGTCGCATTTAGCCACGTCTGATTGAAGGAGATTTCAGGTGAGCCTACAACAAGAAGGTTTGTATAATTTTTAACTTTATCCACCAAGTCCCTGCAGTCGCTGACGCTACCATAGGCAAATTCAACACCAACAAAGAAATCTGGGATCGACCGTTGCCTATCCTCAAGCCAATGAATTGCTACAAAAGGAGACACAGAAATAATTATAAGCGCAATTGTCAGAACTAACGCTCTGTGCCTCAAATTTTACTCAACTTCCCAATGATTGAGTACATAGCTGAGATTCGTCCCTTTATAAGATTAAGTATGCGGCAAAAAATGTTGAAATGTTTGTAGTTCCTTCTATTGATGAAGGTTCGGCATATCAAGGGAAACCCTAGAGCCAATATTACTTGTCAGGACCTCTATTACTCTATCTTTACGGTTACATGAAAGAGAGTTCAGTATACTGTTTTGATACCGCCTTCATAAACTCGATTTGATTCGCCACAGATGGTGGCTCACCGCCGTTCGAGCAAGCACGCCGCTATAAAGATTGTTTTTGTAAAAGTGGCGTAGGATGTAGAGTGGAGAATAAAGTCGGTTGTAAAACTCTTTTCTCATTTTTTGGACATGTTCCTTTGGTAGAGAGGGATTTTCAAAAGCAAAATCTACAGTGTCATATTTGCTCCAGTCTTCAGACATCTTCCATCCTAAATCTTTGATGAGGTCATATAATGCAGTGCCAGGATAGGGCGTTGCGTTACATAGGTAAACCACATCGGGCTTGACTCTGTAGAGGAAAACCAAGGTTTCTTTTAGAGTCTCGATGGTCTCTCCGGGGTATCCAATGACCATAGATGTGGCAACTAGCAAACCAGCTTCCTTTGCCCACCTAATGGCTTTTTCATTCTGTTCAACCGTAGTTCCTTTTCCCATTACTTTCAAAAGTTGCGGAGAACCAGATTCGACTCCAAAGTTGACTAGTTGACATCCTGCATCAACCATCTCACCAAAGATCTCTCTAGAGACGTTGTCAGCCCTACTTTGGCAATCCCATGGAATCCCAATCTTTCTTTTCTTAATTTTTTCACAAATCTCAAGTATCCTCTTTCTATCAAGCGTCAGCGCGTCATCGTAAAAGCAGAAGGCTTCAGCCCCGTGCTCATTCTTCAACCACTCCAACTCGTCAACGACACTTCTTGGGCTCCTTACTCGAAACTTCTTGCCAACCATCCTACTCGTAACACAAAAGGAACATTGGAAGGGGCACCCTCGACTTGTTATTATAGGAAGAATTTTCTTTCCGAAAATCGATTTTCCCGGTCTATATTTTTCTATTGGCAGTAGGTGGTAAGCTGGATATGGCAGTTCATCAAGGTTTTGAATAAAAGGCCTATCTGGAGTTTGGACAATCTTTCCATTATTCCTGAATGTTATTCCAGCGACTTTGTCAAATTTTTTCTCTTCAGCCACGCAGTCTACAAGTTCTAAAAGGGTTTCTTCTCCCTCCCTCCTGACCACAACATCCACATCAGCACGTTCCCTTAGAGTTTTAACATCCATGAATGTTGCGTGGGGGCCTCCCAAAACAATCAAAGCTGCCGGGCAAGATTCTCTTAAAACTTGAGCCGCTTGAAGAGCGGATGGAAAGGTAACAGTCATGGACGTGATTCCAACGATGTCAGGCTCGAAAGCAACAACTTCCCGTTTCATCTCGGCATAATCCATATCGAGAGGGAGGCAATCTATCACCCTAACCTCATGCCCCCTTTTCTCAGTAACGGCTGCCAAGTAAGCTAGGCCGATTGGAACTCCCGTAGGATGCCTCGATACGCCGGGAGAAAGCGGCGGATTGATCAGAGATATTCTGATTTTTTTTCCTGCCATAGACCTGCCAACCGAAATTCTCTAAATACTTAAGATCACTCTTACTAATTTGTTGTTATCCCTGATTTACGTAATAACAGAATAATCGTAGGTGTTGGGGCACCTATTGGTTTTAAGCGTTTGACTTCGCGTATCGTGAATCTTGCACCAAGCATCTGTGTTAAGCCTTCCACTGTAAAGTAGTATTTGTGAGAGTCGTAACGTAAGCTTTCTTTCCCTTCAGGGGTAGATATTATTAGATGTCCATTCTCTCTAAGAACTCTGTAAGCTTCGTCTAAGAAACTGTGCGGATTCCATAAATGCTCTACTACTTCAGAGGCTAAAACTACATCGAAACTGTTCGAAGCAAAGGTTAATTGCTCCGCGTCACCAGCCACAACTAATGGAACTTGACTTTTGTGAGCTAGAGTAACAATATATGGCAAGTCTACTGATGTCACGTAATTCCCCATTTTCCACA
Source organism: uncultured Candidatus Bathyarchaeia archaeon (assembly GCA_964346895.1). GTDB lineage: Archaea > Thermoproteota > Bathyarchaeia > Bathyarchaeales > Bathyarchaeaceae > CAYFWY01. Next base: position 5,114 of record CAYFWY010000007.1, read on the forward strand.
AGTATTTGCTAATAGTTCCATCTCCGCAACCAACATCCAGGACCATCAAACCATTGCCTAGATGACTAACCATATCCGCAATGGTCTGGATTCTCTGCACATTTAATGGGCGCGCACGCGCCACAGCTGTACTGTGCTGCGCCGCCGCCATGCACGTATCATATTTTTGCCACTCCACCCATCTTCGCTTACTCTGATATCTCTGTCTATAACGTGTCTCTCTTATGATTATTCGCTTTAGCTGGAGCGGGTGCGACAACAAAAACGCAAGTCCCTGAACTTGTCTTTTTAGAATTTTTGACATGGGCTCACGCGTTCTGAGTGGAACCGCCAAGATTGCAATTAGTCTTCTCAAGTTTTCCCCTTGCTTTCATTAAGTCAAGGTTTAGTATTAGGTTTACGCGCCTTAAGAATGCCTGCATTTGTAAAAAGGAGACGGGATTAGTAACTAGTGCTGTAGATCCACCTGAGCTTTTTGCAGCATATTTATAATAGGTAACTCGTACGGGCATTCCAGTTCACACTCGCCACATTTTGTGCAATTATCTGCTCCAACTTCGAGTCCTCCATACAGCTTCCTAGCCCAGTGTGTTAGTCCATACGTAGCGGAGAGTGTATAGAACCTGAGTATAGCGGCTATATCTAGGTTTTGAGGGCAAGGTAGGCAGAGTCCACAATCTCGGCAGTGATTCTTGTCAAGTTGGACCCTAAAACGTTTTTCCTCATCTCTTGTTAATCCGCTATACTCCTCTCCCACTTTGGAGGCGATTTCAACTTCCTCAATTGATTTTAATCCCGAGATCACTATGGAGACATTTTGTGCCAGAACAAATCTAAGGGCGTTGCGCACCATTGAAATCTTATCATTTCCTAACATGGTTTTCAATTCAGGCTCATCAGAAAGCAGAGAGAGGGATGGCGTGTACAGGCAGGTTATGATTTTGGAGGTCTTGGCTGACAAAGGTTTCATTATAGCAACGCCGATGTCCAATTTCTCTGCGCGCGGTATCAATTCTTCCAAAGCTTGTCTCGTTACTATATTAAGGGGCACTAGTACCGTATCGAATTCATTTGTCTCGATGGCTTTTAGCAATACATGAGGCTTGTGGCCTGAGATTCCAATGAAGTCCACCAAGCCTTCCGAACGCGCCTTCTTACAGGTCTCCAGTGAACCATTCGGACCAATTGCCTTCGTCAGCGTTTTTACATCATCTATCCCATGAAGTTGGATTAAATCCAATCTATCTGTCTTAAGTCGGTGTAGACTACTCTTAAAGTCTGATAACGATTCTTTCTTCGTTCTTGAGGCGGTTTTCGTAGCTAAAACGCACTCATCTCTTACATCTTTCAACGCTGCTCCAATCTTTTCTTCACTATCTCCATCTAATTTCGCCGTGTCAAAGTAGTTGATGCCCAATTCAAAAGCCTTTTGGACCACCTTCTTTGCCTCATCCATACTTAGCTGTGAAATCCATGTTCCACCAAAACCGATAATGGAAACCTGAAGGTTTGTTCCACCTAACCTTCTTTTCTGCAATAAACCATCCCTTCAGTATTTCATAGGAAAATCAAACTTATGATATATGTGTTTAGTCTTGCTGATGAAAATATTGCACGGGCGCATAGTTTGAATACGGAATCTTTTTTAAATGGTAAGGTGTAACCGCGAATGGTCAAAATGTCGTCGAAGAATGAGGGGCCATTGCTTATTACTTCTTGGAGAGCTACTGGAGCTTGCAATCTTAATTGTCTATACTGTAATGTCAATGCAAGTACTAAACCAGCCCCCGACGAATTAGATACTAAAGATGGACTACGTCTGGTTGACCAAATCTACGAGTTCGGCTCCCAATGGTTCGGATTGAAGGGCGGAGAGCCTCTTTTACGAAAAGACGTTTTCGATATAATTAGCTACGCGAGAAGCCTAGGGCTTAAGATATGCTTACTAACCAATGGTTATCTCGTGAATGGAAAGATTTATGACAACTTGGTTAAAAACGAGGTCTTCACATCCGTCAGCATAGATGGCTCAGAAAAAGCAAACGACATCCTAAGGGGAAAGGGCTCATACAAAGCAGCTCTTTCAGCTATTCAAAAACTTTCAAAGGCTGGAATCCTAAATGGCTTATCAATGGCAGCTACAACCGTTAACTACAAAGAGGCAGACCACGTGGTCGCGCTAGCGGAAGAGTACAGCGCAAGGTTTGTGTGGTTCAATCACCTAGTTCCATCCGGAAGAGCACAAAAAAATATACACCTGGAGCCAACCCCTGAGCAGTATGAATGGTTCTTGAACCACATATACGATTTAACTCAAAAACAATATAAAACTAAATTTGATTTCCATGTGCATTGTCCCTTCTACGCCCGTGTGGTCAAACAGAGGAATCCACCAAACTTTTGGGAATGGTATAACAACGAATTCGCAGGTAAATGTATCTACTTCCTATTTGGTGGATACCTAAGTATACTTGAGAATGGGGATGTAATACCCTGCTTTTATTCTGAAGGCCTAAAAATCGGAAACATCAGAGAAAAAACCCTAAAAGAACTCTGGGATGAAGTGCAAAAATCAGAGTTTTACCCACAACTAAGAGACCCAAACAAATTGAAGGGAAAATGCGGAGGCTGCGAATACCGTGAAATATGCGGCGGCGGATGCAGAAACAGAGCCCACGCCCAAACGGGCGACTGGTTCGGATCTGATCTAGCATGCGCTCACATACCAGGGTCTCGGCAAGAAAATTCACTACATACATGCATGCATGGTACAAGCATAGCATGCTACAACAAGGGAAAACGTAAATCACCACAACCATAAATGACAGGAGTTTCCATTTATTCCAGTTTGCCGATTTTAGCACTGTGCGGGTGAACTTGACTAAGGCTTCCAAGCTTGTTGTTCCAAGCGATAGATTATCTTCTATTCAAAGATCGCAAGAACTATCCCACACTTATTATCAAGGCATACCGCAAAGTAGAGGTGTATCAACATTCCTAAGAACGATAAAACAACAGCCTTTCCTACGTTCTGAGAGAAGGTCACAGAACTTGTTAGGAGTACACAGTTCATGCACCAAATGTAGGAGTGACGTTTGATGGGGGCAGATTTAGTTTTAATTGATGGAAACGTTTTGACCATGAATCCATCTCAACCTCATGCAGAAGCGATAGCCATAAAAAAAGACAGAATCCTCAAAGTCGGCACAAACGAGGAGATCAGTAGGTGGATTGGAAAAAACACAAAAGTCATTCAATTAAAGAGAAGAACTATTCTTCCAGGCTTTATAGATACACACGCTCACGTTACTGATTTTGGAAGGTTCTTAACGTGGATTGAACTAAAAGATGTCAGGTCCATCGAAGAGATGCAGAAGAGAGTAAAGAAACGTGCACAGGAGACGCCTGAAGGAAACTGGATCTTAGGTCATGGGTGGGATCAAACAAATTTTGTCGAGAAACGTTATCCAAACCTTCGGGACTTGGATGAGGTATCTTTAGATCACCCTGCAATCCTTTATCATCTAAGTGGGCGTATGTGTGTCGTCAACAGAAAAGCATTGGCTCTAGCTGGAGTAACAAAGGAAACAAGCGCTCCTTTAGGGGGTACGATTGAAAAAGACACGAAAACAGGTGAGCCCACGGGCATTTTGCAAGAGAACGCAATGAACTTGGTATGGAAGATTACTCCAGAGCCCGTTGAAGAAGAGATTTTGGAAGCCACTAGCTTAGCATGCGACAAGATTGTGGAAGCCGGAGTGACTAGTGTACACTGGATTGTTTCATCGTTGAACGAGATCCAAATCATGAAAAGACTCCGTACAGAAAACAGACTGCCTTTTAGGGTTTACATTATATTTCCAGTAGATATTTTAGACCACATAACCAATTTACGCTCACGCAAAGACTTTAGAGATAACGTCGTAAGGATTGGAAGTGTCAAGATTTTTGCTGATGGCTCTCTAGCTGCGCGAACGGCCGCTCTAAACGAGTCTTACAGTGATGATCTTGCGACAAATGGAACGTTACTTTACACTCAAGAGGAAATGAACGGGTTAGTCGCTAAGCTTCATGAAGCCAACTTTCGCTTGGCTATACACGCCATGGGCGACCAAGCCATAGATATTGTATTGAATGCCCTAGAAAAAAATTTGAGGGAATTGCCCCGAAAAAACCATCGCTATCGTTTAGAACACGCGTCGGTTCTCAACAAAGATTTGATTCGGCGCATCAAAAAAATGGAGTTGCTAATATCTGTGCAGCCCAGCACAATCATTTCCGAGTTTTCGGTATGGTCAGTAATTGACCGCCTAGGATCCAAAAGAGCTCGGTGGCTATATCCCCTAAAGACTCTCATCACAGAAGGCATATGGGTTACCGGCGGATCAGACTGTCCAATGGAACCGACAAGCCCCTTTTCGGGTATCCAAGCAGCCGTGACGAGGCAATTCTTCCCTGAGGAGAGAATCACCGTTGATGAGGCCTTGCGCATGTACACGATTAACGCAGCATACGCCTCCTTTGAGGAAAACATCAAGGGTTCGATTGAGGAAGGCAAACTAGCAGATCTTGCAATTATTTCCCGTGATCCGCGAAGAACTCCACTGAACAAAATCGACGATATTAAAGTGAGGATGACTATTGTGGGCGGTAAAGTGGTTTATCCGAAATCAATTTCTTGAATTGAATTGCGAAGACATGTTTCGAATTTTAGAGGCCTTGACAACTTATTCGCTGACTGGATGACCTGAAACTGTACAAAAGGAGAAGTAATTTCAAACCTTCGCCTTCATCTTCTTTGCACACATAACGTGGAAAACGAGGCTTATCTTCATCACAGAGGATGTGAGAGGCATGGAAAGATTACTGCTTCTAATAGCAATCAATTTAAAGTCTTCTAAGCTATCAGCAAATGTGAGTCTCTAGTTTCCTAGTGGCGTTCGCCTGATGACAGACATGACAAATGTAGTAATCGCGGTTTGCGTTCTCGGTTTAGCCATTATTATAGATTGGATAATAGGAGATCCCCCACCGCCTCCTTGGAAGTCCTTATACTACGAAATGCATCCGACAGTCTGGATGGGTAAGTTAACGAAAGCACTTGAACCTCATTTCAAGAACTCTATTCCGAAAAGAGAAAAGTTGAATGGTATTTTTCTAGCTGTAATAGTCGTATTGTCTTTTACGTTACCTGTCTTCTTTGGGTTGAAATTTATCTTCACCCTACTTGGGGTTCTCGTTTATGTTCTCGTCGCCGCTTTGATCCTAAAACTGACTTTCTGCATAAAACTTGAAACAGATTGGGGCAGAGCTGCGGCAAAAGCTATCGAATCCGGAGACCTAGAAGAAGCAAGAAAGTATGCTCACTTCTCGCGAAGAGACAACAAAGATTTAACGGGTCCACAAATAGTCTCTTCCGTCATTGAATCAATGGCTGAAAACCTAACAGATTTTAGACTTTCCCCCTTCTTCTACTACACCTTTTTTGGTGTTCCAGGAGCCGTCGCTTTCAGAGCCATCAACACTCTTGACGGAATGGTGGGATTCAAAGATCCCGAGCACATCAACATTGGATGGTTTTCGGCGACAATTGACACAATAGTTAACTACATTCCAGCGCGATTAGCCACAATTCTCATAATTCTGGCATCAGCCTTTTTGGGGGAAGACTACAAAAATGCTTGGACAATTTCTCACCGCGACCAAGCAAAGGTTCCTAGCTTAAATCACGGATGGCAAATGGCAGCTATGGCTGGAGCCCTCCGCGTACAATTAGAAAAACCTGGACACTACGTTATAGGGGATCAAGTCGAAGAGCTCACTTCAAAAAAAATAATTCAAGCATTGAAAATCCGTAATATAGCTATAATCCTCTTTATAATTTTCATGCTGCCAATACTTTTACTAACGAATCTCTATCTATTCCCTTATTAGGCAATTTAGGTGCGCTTCGATGCCTTTTAATCATTTGATCTTTGTTTTCATATGTATTGGCACAATTGTGCAAAACATATTAAGCATGCCGCTTCATCTATTTTTAAAAGGGCAAATGTTCAGGGGAAAAACATGAGAACCCGCATAACTCTCGTGAATCCACCCTACCCGGTGGGCGCTCACCAGCATCAACCCTTTATCCCATTAGGTATTGGATATTTGGCTGCTGTCCTAGAGCAGAATCAGTATGAAGTTGATGTAATTGATTGCCAAGCCCTCAAACTCACATATGACGAATTTAGAAACGAAATCAGCAAACAACAACCCGACATAGTCGGAATGACGTCGACCACCCTTACGTATAAATCTGCACTTCAAATAGCAAAAATCGCTAAAGAAGTTCATCCTGACTGCTTGACCGTTCTTGGGGGAAGCCACGCTACATTTTGGGATGACGAAGCATTGGAGGAATGGCCATACCTAGATGTTGTTGCAAGAAAGGAAGGGGAAAACACCCTTCTGGAGCTTACAGAAAGTTTGGAGGCAGGCAGGGATTTCCATAATGTTGTAGGCATAACTTGCAGAAATGGTGAGGGAATTGTAAAGAACCCAGACAGACCATACATTGAAAACCTCGACAACCTACCCTTTCCAGCCCATCATCTTTTTCCAATAAAACATTTTCTAAAGTACGGCAAAGTGGTCTTTCCATTATCCACAAGCCGGGGCTGCACTTTTTGGTGCAATTTTTGCTCTGCAGTCAGGATGTTTGGCCGAAGATACAGAATGAGAAGCCCAAAAAGCGTCGTGGACGAACTTGAATTCCTCCATCGAAAGTATGGAGCAGACCAGTTTACGTTTTATGACGATGCCTTTACCGTGGATCAAACTAGAGTCAAGAAAATATGCGAAGAAATTCAGGATCGAAGGCTGAAGATAAAATGGGATTGCGAAACCCGCGTAGATATGGTTACAAGAGACCTACTATCCAAAATGAGCAGGGCAGGATGCATTGCCATATGGTTTGGAGTGGAGTCCGGCTCTCAACAGGTTCTGGAAGCAATGAAGAAAAAACTCAGCCTCAACAAGACAAGGAGAGCCTTCAGATGGGCAGACGAGGTTGGAATGATGACCATCGCGAGCGTCATCCTCGGATTTCCGGGTGAAACCAGCAAAACCGCATGGGAAACCGTGAATTTTGTTGAAGAATTAAATCCGAGCGATGTGGGCTACTACATAGCTACACCCTATCCAGGAACCCCAATGTTCGATTACGTGAGGCAGATGGGTTGGCTAAAAATCGATGACTTCAACAAATACGACACCGCGACTCCCGTCTTTGAAACTCCAACATTGGGAATGCGTGAGTTGAGAGAAATCCGTGAGAAAGCTTTCCAAAGGTTCTATCTCCGACCCCCTTACGTTCTACGCATGTTCGCCAAAGGGGGTATGTATGGTTTTTCAGCATCTCGAACAGCTTTCGCACATCTCCTCAGAGCCGTCAAATCCAAACTTTAGCAGGAAAAATTTCGGACCGCTTTCTCAAGTCCGTCTGCTCGCATTACAATCTGTCTGAACAGCAAATATGGCTTAAACCAAACTATTGACTCTTGCCGTCAGATTATGACAAATTTCACGGCCAGAATAAGCTTTGGAGGCACAGCTGGTGACGGTGAAACTCTAACAGTCAGGTTTAGGTTAGAACTAATAAACGACGCACTTTCGAAACGTATTGAAAAATCCTTCAATCAAACAACCGCACTCTAACTTGATGAAAAAGCTTCGAATTGGTTTTAGAACACAACATAATTTGAGCACACGTGGTGGACACAAAAACAACCTCTCTATGTCAACAAGTACGACTGTGCAAATTGACGTGCATGGGAGAACTGTCTAACCAATCATTTGGATGGATGATGTAGACTCAGTGTGTTGTGACGCCTCATAATACACTTGAAGCATCCTTTGAGCACAAATGTCCCACGAAAAATTTTCAGAGATGAATTTTCGCCCACGACCCCCCATTTTCTCTCTCAAAGACCTATTCGAGAGAAGATTCAAAATGGCATTGGCTAGTTCGTAGCTATCAGGGTTAACCAGCAGTCCAGTTTCTTTATCTAATACAATCTCGTTGATTCCACTCACGTTGAAGGCAACAACTGGCTTGGCCGTGGCTTGAGCCTCTAATAACGCTATACCTTGCCCTTCTTGGATTGATGGCAAGGCAAATACATCGGCACAATTGTATAACTTGGGAAGAATAAACTCGCTAACGTCTCCTAAAAAAACAAAATTATCTGAAACCCCTTGCTTTTTTGAATAGGAAACAAGATGGTTTTTGAGTGGTCCGTCTCCAACTATTATAAACCTGGTTTCTTTTTTTTCTTTGACAACTTGTCTAGCCGCTTCAATAAGGAAGTGCACTCCTTTTCTTGGTATTAATCCTCCAACGAAAAGTACACATTGTTTGTTGTTTGCTTCCATTTTATCCTTAGCTTTCTCATAGTCCTGAACAGGCTTGAACTTTTGGAGATCAACACCGTTGGGCACTATTCTTATCTTCTTCTCGTCTACACCATATAATTGAACTATCTTTTTGGATGAATATTTGCTAACAGTGACTATTAGGGTTGCATCTTTGGCTGTCTCCTTTTCAATATTTGAGAGGTACCGCATAAAAAATTGAGAAAGCTTTGTTCGAGGAGTTGGAAATACGCTTTTAGATGATTGTATATATTCATCTGCAAGAACGCCATGAATCGTGTGTATAAAGGGTTTAACAATACTCCTCTTCCTAAGGGCCTTCAAAAATCCGTAGCCACTAACAGTGTGAGCTTCATAAACATCCGCCTTAATTGTAGTAGAAATTCTGGCAAGGTTTCTGTTGAAAAACCAGTTGTCCAAAGGGAATAGCACGTCTGTGGAAAAGCATGGGATAAAAGTTGTTCCGCTGACAACGGTTGTCTTGTTGAAGCCCTTCTTTGTACCGCTGTAAACATTCGTCTCAACTTCATTTACCAATCTTTTAGCCGTCTCAACTATTCGGCGTTCAACGCCTCCAAAGTAGAGGTGGGGTGGTTGCGTGTTAAAGACCGAGACTCTCAACTTCTTTGTCATGCGAACGCCCTCTAATTCTAAAGCGGCTCCACCTACAATATTTGGCAGCACTCTAAGTATAAAAAGAAACTAGATAGGATAAGCGCCGCATACTTTACAAAATTTGCTTCTCTCATTACCGCCTTTTGACTTGCAATAAGGACACTGTTTACCTTGTACGTTTGAGAAGACCTCAAAAGGTATCCCAAAAAGGGACCTGAAGATCTCATAGTAGAACAAATGTTCTTTATCTCTTATCGAAACCTGATCTTCCTCAAGATATTTCCTCACTTTCTCCTGAAAATATTCATCTGAGAGTTTCTCTCCAAAGACTTTTGGAAAAACTGTGGTTCCAGAGCCAAATTCTATGGGAGTCTTTGTTCTCCACACGATCTCGTCGGGCAAGAGTCCCTCGTATGTCTTGCGAATTATCCATTTCCCCCAAGTTTCGCCTCTTTCATTTCTTATCAACAATTTTGGTTCAACGCTGGAGGCGAAGGATTTAAACTCATGATCTAAAAAGGGAGTCTTAGCCTCAATTCCAAGCGAATTTGCCAATGGCACTGAAGGAAATTGCATTGTTTGCCACATACTGGACAGTTTTGTCATCAGTTCCTTCTCGTTGAGGGTGAAAAGCCAGCTGTAACCGGCAAAGAGTTCGTCCAAACCGTCGCCTGTCATGATGCCTTTGATTCCATTTTCTTTCGCGTGTTTTAAACCGACGAAGGCGGCTACGCTGTTCCTAACGCCCATGGGGTCGAAAACCTTCAGGACCTTAATAACCTCTTGAATATGTATGTACATTTCCTCCTCTCCGAAAAAACGAATCTTAAGGTTCATCTTCAGCAGATCCGCCATCAACTTTGAATATTCAAGGTCTAATGCGGGCGCATTTTTGAAAGCAACTGTAAATGCGTTCAAACTCAAATATTTAGATGCAACAAATGCAAGAATGCTCGTATCTAAGCCGCCTGAAAAAAGGATTCCATTTGTTAGATTTCTTTTCACAATCTTGTCTATTAAGGAACGAATCTGTAAACAGGTGTGTTTAATTGGGACCAATATTGATACTCCTAACACTTGGGTTAAAGATTTATCCTGCAAATTTAAAGTTTACCAGAAAGACCGATAGGACGCATACAAATGAGGCGTCCAAAAGTAAAAAGAAGCATTCTTTTAACTTTTATGAATGGTTTTTTTAAAAGGCATACACGCATTAAGCATCTAGAATAAAAAACGTGAATGCAAACTAGAAAGTGACTGTCGAATTCTACGTCGAAAATTCTTCACTCAATCTGTACAAAAATGGAAAAGATATCTCTAGTTTAGGGCTTCTATCTGGTTCCGTAGAAAAAATTAAGTCTGTTTTTTTTTCACTTGAACTTCAGGAGAAGAAAGAACAAACTCTTCTGCTTTGAATTTTCTGTTCAAAGCTACAAGCGCCAGAACAATAACAATGGAGCCTAGAGCAAGAAGCGCTGTTGTCAAAGTCAAGCCAAATGGAGTGAAGCCCAAAAAAAGACCAACGAGTGCTGTGACAGCGAAGCTTAGCCCAACGGAAAAAGTGAACCTCTCAATCACATCCATCGATTTTTTCCTAGGAAAAAGAGTTTCGACTAAACAGTACCCTGGTAGAAAGACTGCAAGAACAAAGCCAAACGCATAACGAAGATAAGCTAATGGTGTTCCAATCTCTGGAAAGAATAAGATAGAAATGAATGCAAAAAGAGTCAAGCCAATAGTAACCCAGAACCAGAGACTCTTTTTTGAAGATAGGAAATTACTGAAACTATTTGTAGGAGCTGTTGGTTCTTCTAGTTCAATTAATCCCTTTTGTCGCATATTCTTGATTTCTTTTATAATGTCCTCGAGATTGGCGCTTGTCTGCTCTTGGACTAGCTGAATCAAAGTCTTCACATTTCTCGGCTGTTTAGTCTCTATGACTTTTAGAATAGCATTTTCTAATGATGGCATTTCACTCCTCCATTTACTCTTAAACAAGCTAAAACAACATGTGCTTATTTATATAATTAAGCAAGATTTTAAAAAGATGATTTTGAAGTTTGCGCGCAGAAACTGGAGGTATGTGCGCGTATTGCATGTTATCAAAGAAATAAACCGCGTTATCATCTGCTTGTCCTGTTTGCGACCGTTTCGGATCAGATTGGCATTCAGAAAATAATAAATCTTCTTCAACCGAAGTGTGTAGTCAGATTCGCTTCAGTGGTGGTTGACAACGGATCACAAGAGAACTCTTCTGCTCTTCGCGATATTCATTATGGCACTCATGTTTAGGGTTGGTGTTATTTTTCATAACGGATACTTACCAAGCGCAGACATTGGATTTCACAGTAGCATCATAAACTTGATTCTCGATGAGGGAAAACTGCCTCTTCGGAATCCGTATCATATGGGTGGAGAACCTCTTGCAACCCCGCCTGGATACCACTTTTTCATATCTTTCATAGTCTTCTTCACGGGGATGCCGCTCCTTTTTGCACAGCTACTCATCGCGGTTTTTTTCAGTTCGTTCGCAGTTTTTCCCACGTATCTTATCTCAAGCAAAATCTGGAGGAGCAGCAGCGCAGGATTCCTGTCAGCATTTTTTGTAACAGTTTCAAGTTTGAGCCTAGAAATGTTAGGTTGGGGAGGCTACACCAACGTGATCTCGCTTACACTAATTCTCATAACCTTTTACCTATTTATCAAAGACGCGATGAGTTCGGACAATTTCAACTTGTTTGCAGCGGCACTCCTTTTCGGTAGTCTCATCCTTACGCACCTATTCAGTTTGTTTGTTTTATTCCCGATCTTAATATTATACATCTCTTTATTGCTACTAAGCAAGGCTTTGAAGCTTGAGGGAACAAACAGCTTTCAAGTCATACGTTTCTTTTCAATTTCGGTAGCTTTAGGATTATTATTTGTGTCTCCGTGGTTGCTCAGAGTCTCTGGCTTCTATTTTGGCATGTCTTCGGAAGGAGCGTTCTTAGGAGGTTTAGAAGAGAATAGAAAATTGATCCTCCTCAGTCGCTACGTAGACATCAAAATTCTAGTTTTGATCGGCGCTGTTCTTCCAACGCTTTTTATGTTCAAGTCCTCTAGGGGAAGATACGTCGATAGTGCGAGTCTACTACTCATAGTATGGTACATAGTGCCTTTAATTATGACCCAAGCGTATATAGTTGGCGTATTCGTCGACTATTCCAGGTTTATGTATTTCGCAGATTTTCCTGGAATTTTAATACTCTCAGGGGCCACATTCTACTTATTTCGCTACGTATTAATTGCCATTAAAAAATATTCGCTAGCCAAATGGAATCGGATTGGAAAAGTAGCTTTAAAGATAGCTTTGCCTGCAATTTTATTAAGTGTTTATCTCTTATCGCCTTCATTGATCACCCCCATGGATGCTTCAACAAAAATTGATTTTTACACCTTTGTAAAGAGGCCTGAAGTCACTGCGATGGGGTGGATACAAAAGAAAACAGCGGATTCAGCAGTCCTCGTCGCTGATCACTTTTACGGATGGTGGCTCTCTGGCGTTGCTCAGAGGAGCACACTTAGTGCTGCTGGTCTAGAATTTTTGTTGTATTCACATGAAGTTGAGGTAGCAAAGTCAGCGCAACTTCTCCTTGACACAGACTACTACATCGACAACGGCCTAATCCAAGTTAGAGAGGACGGACCATATATTGCACGCCATAACCCAATTTTTTCCATCGAAACAAAGAAGGGATATTCCCACCCGTTGTTTCACTTCGATGACAACGAGACATCAATATTTTTCGAACGAAAAGACGCCAGAGGAACCGTTGACCTATTTGACCTGAAAATAGTCGAGTCTCCCAAAATTTCATTGAGCGAAGACTCAGTAGTTTTAACAATAACCCGTGAAAATGATTTTCTAAAGGTTGAAAAAACCTTAGAAGTAAATCGAGGAGTCCGATTTGCCGAGCTATCATATGAAATAGAAACTTTGGAGGCGGAAGTCAGTATCGGATGGGTGAGCCTTATACTACAAAAAAGGGAAGGCTGGCTGGAGCTCAATGAATGGATGATGGGTCTCTATGATTGGTACGAAAAGGTGTGTGCCCAAATAATTTTCAAAGAACAATATCCGGAAGTAAGAATGGACGGCGCTGAATTCCTGTACACGACTGAAGAGAATTCGTTCATTCGAATCAATTTTCTTGTTGGCGTGTTTGACGCAGATGGCATGAAGTACGAAAAGATCCTGGAAACATATTCAGAATACCTACGCAACCCCCAGCAAATAGCAGAAGAGGAATTTCAGTTTAGCACATGGGATTACCTTGAAACGATTAAAAACTACGATGTTTCCTTTGTTGTCTGTAGGGATCAAGGAATCTATCCAAAATTTTCAAATGATCCCAACTTTCAAGTTGTCTACAAGAGTCCAAAAGTGGCGATCTTTAAAGTAGTTTGACACGAAATAATTTAAAGCGGATTTTTCGTGCTCAATTTATGAACACTTAAAGAAGATTTCGAGTTTATACTTTTAAACTCATATTGAGGCATGCACCGTTAAGATATTGAAAAAGAAATTACGAAGATCCTGCGGTGGGGTTCCCCGAACTCCACCCCCTCGTAAACAAACCTGTCTGTGGAAAGTAACATTTCAAACACCTCGTGGAACGTCATCTCTGACTTATAGAACGGTAGAAAGCCATACTCGTATATCAATAGATATTTCGCATTCAAAGTTTCGCAGCCTTCAATCAATTCGGTTACATTTAAGATGGGTGTGTAGACGTCAACTGGCTTTTCAGGGTAACTCCACAGAGGCCTTTGGTTTGGATCGTATATCTGTAGCCAAAACTTCATTACGTTTACGTTAAACAAATTTGAAGTGCATAAAACTACTATCGTTTCATTAAGAGCTGCTCTGTCAGCTACGTATTGACTTGCCTCCTTAACAGGAACACCAATATGATCTTTTTCAATCCATAAGTAAGCGTCTCGCGAGCTATAAAGAACCGAAGTCGCCACCAAGAATGCAAGAATAGCGGTAGCAACTTTAACAATTGCCTTTTTGTTCAAGCTAATTTGATGCGCTCTCAAGTAGTTCGTTGCTTTATTCCAGATGAACAAGATAAAATCAGAGGCAGAAATTGCTAAGACGGGGAAAACTGGCATTACATAACGCCAATGTTTGTTAGTGATTACCGTGAAGACGGAGTAAACTACAAAGAGCCATATCAGAGAAAACTTGTCCACCCGCCTTCTCTTAAATAACCAGATACCTATGCCCAGTATAGCAAAGATGTAGATGGGAAGCGAAATCGGATGGACATCAGGATAGGGATAAGTTATCTCTATAAGGTAGAATATTGGAATAGGAAATCGCGTACTGTACGCAAGTTTTTCCTCGCTGCCCACCTGAAGCACGTAAAGCCACGTTCCAAGCGTTCCGGAAGCATGTTGCTGATAAGTAAAAAAGATCCATAGGAAAAAAACTGCTCCGGCAATAATGAGGATTAGTAAAAATTTACCTTTAGCTAGAATACGTTCTCTCCACAGAAAGAAAACGCTAACAAACATGACTATGCAGCCGACCAAGGCCTGATACTTAGCAAGGAATCCCAAGCTTAGGGCTATTGCACTCAGAAGTAACATCTTGTCGTTTTTTGTGCACATCCAAGAGAAAAATAGGAACAGTGAGATAGCGAAAAAGAAGATTAACATAGTTTCGATTAACGCTATTCTGGAAAGCCAGATGAAACCAGGCATTGACGCCAATAGAACACTTGAAAGCAAAGCGTTACTCGGCCCGTAAAATCGATAGGCAAACTCAAAAACACCCCAGATTGTAAGGACTCCAAAGGTAAGAGCTACAAGTCTGGCTGAGAACACGCTTGAACCCAAGATCTTGAAGTAGAATGCGATTATGATATCAAATAATGGTGGGTAAATAGACCCTGCTTGAGTATATTCCTGAAATTGTCCACGGCTAAGCAACAAACCGCCGTATATGTGCGGTGTCTCATCCCACTGGATTGTCATATAACTCAAGTCTAGCAACAAAATAACCGAATAGATTATAAGAAAAATTGAAAGAACTAAACGCCATCTGTTGAAATATCTCACAATGTCTGACAGAGCGGGGATCAACGTGCTAGGCCATCCACAATGATTTATTCCATCTAACTGCTTTACGGCAATTAATAAATTCACTTACTACATAAAAAAGGCAACGAGAACATTGCATGTTACTGTAGGGAAAGTGTTGGCAACCAGCAAAATGATTGAGAAGGTCTACAGACTTTGCTTGGAAAAATTTCCGTGATCATTCCTGTTTACAATGAAGCAAATCGTCTTAGGGAATGCGTGGAAGAACTCAAGAGGGCTTTACGAAACCTTGGCATCTATTTCGAATTAGTGATATCTGAAGATGGAAGTACTGATGGCACAGACATGATCGCATATGAATTGGCGAATAAAGATTCTGCTGTGAAGCATTTACATAGCGATATGCGTTTGGGAAGAGGAGAAGCTATACAGAAAGCATTTGAAGTGGTGAATGGCAACATCGTGATTTACGTAGACGCTGATTTATCAATGGATTTGCAGCATCTTACAGATTTGATAAAAGCAATCGAAGACGGGGCGGACATAGCAACCGGTTCTAGACTACTCACAGGAAGTGTAGTTAGACGATCTTTCTTGAGAGAGCTAACTAGTCGAATTTACAACTGGATGGTGAGATGGATTTTCAAATCTACCGTCCACGACCACCAATGTGGCTTCAAAGCATTCAAGAAAGTCACCGTCAAGCCTCTCTTAGATGAAGTCAAAGACAAACACTGGTTTTGGGATACAGAGCTCATAATCAGGGCACTTAGGAACGGGTGTAATGTGGTTGAGATACCGATAACATGGGTTCAGAGTGAAGAAACAAAGGTTAAACTAAGGGCGGACATAAAATACATGGGCATTAGTGCCCTGAAACTTGGGTGGCAGTTAAGAGGAGAGAGGAAGAAACTAACGGCGTGACCTGCGTAGAAAGAAGAATAGAAACCTAATGCACCAAACGTTTTCATCTTAGCATTGGTAGCTTCCTGAACCAAATGTGGAAAAGGATGTAAAATAACGAGCAGAATGCCTTTAACAAAAAAAGTGGTAACATCCGCCAAAATTTTTTCATGCGTGCGAGTTTAGGGTTGCTTGTGCATTCGTTGTGGCATAGAATCGTTACGACGAATGACAGTTATTAGCTTGCTCTGGTGGCAATTAGTGCGATCCCCAATAGAATAAAGAAGATACCTATCCAGCTAGTTGTACCTACAGGTTCGTTGAGGAATATTTTGGCGAATATACTTGTCCATATGTAGGATGTAGCTATTATAGGATAGAGTACGGATAGTTGCCCCTTGCTTAGAGCGTAAACATAGATGACGGTGGATACGAGATATATTACGATTCCGATGATTAAGTGATAATTTGTTAATAGCATCTTGATGTCGAACTGGAGATCGGTTGCTCCTCGTTTAAATTCCAATTGTCCAATACTTCCTATGAAAGCAGACAATGCGGTCAACAAGATAATTTTCCAATCCATCCTTAGTCCCTCAACACTAGATCACATTCAAGGTCCCCAATCTTAATAGATAAAAGCCTTACGCTTGACGATGTACTTTAGATTCTACACGCGTGCATTGCTTAAGGCTGTTTAGAAAAAAATGAAAGGCACAAAACGACGTTAATTGTTTGCGAGATCAGTAAAATATTCGAAATTCTCGGATAACCCGAAACCTCGATTAGTGAACAATCGTGGGCATTCTTATTGTTTTTCAAGTTGTCAAATGAATTGTGGATGTTTTTATAGGTAACCATCTCAATCATATGTGTTGGTTCTTGTCGGTTTGGAGGATGCATGTTGCCGAAGGCTGGGCGATCCGTTGCTGAACTTGTTATCGTTTTCGTTGCCGTCTCCGCTGTCTTTCTTGTTACAGTACAACAGATGTCGTTGAGTGGTCTTCTTCCGGGAAACGATCCAGCTGTGCATTTGGGGAAAACGAAAACCGTAATTGTAAACAAGGGGGTTGCCTACAATGAGATTCCATGGTACCCTCCACTTTTTCACACTTTATCGGCGGTGTTGCTTCTCTTTGCGGGTACCGCTGATATCGTTGTCGCTGGTTTGATGTTAAAATTTGTAGTTGCGACTATAAATGTGCTAATCGTGCTTTCTACGTATTTGCTGGCCAGAAGATTTCTTGGGAGAGAAGTTGCCGTGGCTTCAGTTATGTTCACGGTTTTGTCAATTCCGCTTTTTGAGATGATCTTTTGGGGAGGATACGCAAATTTTCTAGGTATTGCCTACATCACGTTGATTTTTTATATTATGAATAAGAATTATGTGGTTTCAATCAAGACTTTCCTTTTGTTTTTAGTGGCGTTTGCTCTTGTGTTGATGCATCAACTTTCAACTTTGGTGTTCATGCTGGTGTTTGTTCCTACCTTTTTTATTGGCACGATTAAATCAAAGAAGAAGTTCTTAACTTTTCTCGCTGTTTTCTTAGGTTGTGGCCTGGCGATATTGGTGTGGTACGCTGAGGTCATATTGCGATATTCCGGTGCTCTTATCTCACACGTTTTCTTTGAGATGGAAAAATATGTTTACAGCATACCTTACGTGGGTCTCGATTCTTTGATCAAACTCTTTGGGGCAGTTCTTTTCTTAGCATGGGCAGGCATCCCCTTAACCTTCCTTTTATTAAGGAGAAGAAAGACAACGAGCGCTTATCCTTTGCTTATTCTGTGGTTTGCCATCCCTTTTTTCTTGTCTCTTTCCTATCTCTTTGGGCTTTATCTACCCTATGAACGCTTCATTTACTTTCTGGCACCGCCAATTGCGATTTTTGCTGGGGCAACCGTTTGCAGTCTTGTGATGTTGCCATCTTTCATAGCATCAAGAGTCTCTTCTTCTGTTGAAAGAAAACGCAAGACACGGGATGTTGCCCGGGTTTTCACGTTAGCTGTACTAGTTATTCTTTTTTCTTTTCAGGGATTTCTTCTTTTTCAAAGGCTTCAAGGTTTTCCTCAGTTCTACGGAGTCTCTGGAATCACAGGTTACGACGCTGGCAAATGGTTAAAGAGCTTTTCAGTTCCGGATGGTGTGGTGGTAGTTTCAGAAAAACCTGGGGCTTGGTTAGGTGCAGTCTCCGACCACATGACTATAGAAGAGGAGAATCCTCGTTTTGGTGGAAGAAATGTGGTGGCTGAGGCAGTTTTATATCTCTTTTACGAGATGGAGAACACTCGTACCCTCTCGCGAGAATATGCTTTTGGTGACGCAATTTCTGGTCAAGTCATGTACGTTTCGGTCTACAATACTTGGATGAAAGTGCTCAGTATTCCTGACAGCTATGTTTTTCTGAATTATACGCGTGCGCAAGACATTCATGGCAAGTCAGCAGTGGTTGCACTCTCTGAAATCAGCAAAAAGATTTACTGGACGCAAAAATCCATTTCCGAAGCACAACTGGTTTCTGAGTATTCCCATGAATTGTTTACGCTCGAAAAGGTGGTTACTTTCCACAACGAAAGCTCAGTAGTCAACCATGTATGGAGGTTCACGGCACTTCAAGACCTTATAGCCATTCAGATGAGAGTTTTTTGTTTCGCGGAACCCTCTCTTGATTTTAAGGAAGCATTTGTTCCTGGAGTGCTTGAGTGGCAGAATCCTTGGGACAACCCTTCTCGTGTTAATATGAGCGGTATTTGGGCTTTGGTGGAGTACTCTCCAAACGATTGGAGTGGCGATATTGCAGCGATATTTGACGTAGAGAATGGTTTGCAGGTGATTTTTGAATTTGCTGAGATCCCAGACTGGCTAAACATTGGTGCTTTAGGTAATCGTGTCATAGATGCCTTGAGAGTTGGTTACGAATTCGGTAACTTTACAAAGGAGGAGAGTCGCGAAGTTTCTTTCTCTGTTCTTCCATACTCGTTTGAGTCTAGAGATATTGAACGGGGGACGCAGGATGATCTGAAGAAGTTCTTAGATGAATATACGAATTTGTCTGTTCAAGGAAGGGACTTTCTGACATACATCGAGGACTATGATATCAAATTCATTGTTATTGACTCTCAGCGTTTTCTGTCAAACATGGAGGCTTCTCCAATTTTAGATAGAGTTTTTGACAATGACAAATTTGTTATCTATGCAATAAGGCGCGAGAATGTTTAGGCGTCGAATAATTAAGTTATTCCGCATCTCTCTATCTTAGAGAGCCAAAAAGAATAAAACTTGTCTTCAACATTTTTGTTTTCTTCAGAGTGGCGAATGCACGCGGAAAAAACATTTATTGAAACTAACGAAGATAATAGCTGAACTTCCTGAGGTGGGCTAATTGCAAATTATGGAGCGCGAAAGATTCAAGGCCCTGCAGTTGACCTTAAATTCTATTTTGCTCATTCACATGTTTGAGACTAGCGGAATTGACCTATGGTAAGGACGGCAAATTTAATTTGAGATCAGTGGGCGTGAAAAGGCGTAGGGTATTCGTCTTTTTTCTAACAGCAATTCTCTTACTCCTGCTCTTCTTCTCGTTTTTTTTAGTTTTAAAGAATTTTCTAAGCCATAGAGAACCAGAATTTTTCATGGGAATTATGATCCTCGAAAGCGACCATCAAGCAATCTTAAGAAGCATAAGAAAAGTGAAAGATCTTCAACTTGGCAATCTAGTCGTCCTCCACCCTCTGGATGAAGCTTGGAACCTGACCTTGATAGAAGAGTCAATAAGAGAAGCAAACAATCGGGGTCTTTACACAATTTTTGAAACCTATGACGCCTCAGACCACGAAATAAGAATAACCCCTAACCAGTTTGCAATCTGGAAATCAAAGTATCCCCGCCTTTTAGGCATCTTAGTTTCAGAGATCACTGGAAAGCAGACCGATGGCACTCTATGGGTAGACAACTCGACTGGAACCGTTAATCATCGGCTTCAAGCAGAACAGGAGGTTATTACAAAGCTGACGAGCCGGATGGAATTAGCAGATTTCAACAATAGTGGCGCTAGGATATTCCTTCAGGAAAACGTACTCAGTTACGTCTCAGCAAATACTTCATTTTGTGATGTTTTCATTAGCAAAGTTTTCAACGCTCCAAACGTTGAATTGATGATAGGCCTAGCTAGAGGAATGGCTAACAGCTACAACATACCTGCATGGGGGTTGTGGGTGGACACCTGGAGGGAATGGACAAAACCTCCAGCTTTCACGCCCAACGACGTCGAAAGAGCTCTTTATGAAGGATGGTTTCATGGAGCAAAATACTTTTTCTTTGAGCAAGGTTGCTTCTTTGGAACTCTCTCGCGCGATTGGTCCAATAAATACATCATCCTAGACCCGGATGGAAAGCTAACTGGTTACGGAAAAGTAATTCAAAAATTCTATGCCTTCTTGCAAAAAGGAGCGAGAATAGGGTATAGCCGGCCAAAGTATAATTCCTCTATTGCAATCATGATTGGGCAGAGCGGTTGGAGTGGTCGAGGTCGGAATTGGGGATTATGGGTGCAATCCGAGAGACAGGGAGATTTCGACTACAGGCTTTTGAATCACTTTTTCCTAGGAGTTGGCGACAACTGGCAGATTGGTAGTGCTAAAATAGCGAAAGAATTCACAGGGTTGCCCTTTGGGATGGTGGACATTATCTCTATCTACACTCTACCATCGGTTATGAAACAGTACAAGGTAATTATTGCCTTGGGATGGAGCCTAATAAGCGACACCATTGCAGACAATATTGAATATTATGTTCAAAATGGTGGAATTTTCTTCTCGTTCCTCACATTTACCCATACTAACAAAACTGTGGATAACCTTGAAGATCCTTATGCATGGACTAAAAGTTATGGTTCACTGTTCGGCCTACATGTCCTCAGTCCAATTGAAGGTGCTTTGGACATAAAGGCTGATGCATTTTTACATAACATTACGTTTACAAAAGATACTTTTTGGTACCCATGGAATGGAACGGTCTATAACTACTTTGACCCAGACGAAACTGGTGCTTGGTTCTGGAAATTCGAATACGGTTTATATCCTAGCGAAAACTCCACAGTTCTAGCTTGGGTTGATGGCGATCAAAGTTGGCCTAACGCTTTCATCATTGAGAACAGGAAAGGTAGTGGCTACACCTATGTTATCAACACCCGCAACCCCAATTCTCTTCCGGATGGCATTTTTACTGATGTCATAACTGACTTTATTTTTTTCCTATGCGCGTATTACGTGAAACCTATGTCGTACATACCTTATCCTGGTTGAGTTATGGGAAGTATGCATGCAGATTAAGTTGAAAGAATAGTACACATGAAGATTAGGCACCACAAGAATATATATAAAAGAATTAATGAATTGCAAAGGAATGCTGACGTGTCCATACATATCAAGCGAGTGATTGTGGCATCTGGATACGCAATTATTTGCTTTTTGAAACAAGCGAATGATAAAGGCTCGCCTTGAAGTTTTAGCCTAACTTTATTTCTTTCTTCCTTTCTTTTTTATCATGTTTAGGGAAAAATTTGTCTCTCGTTTCTTTTTCCATCCAGTTTCAACTATTGGCAAACCGAGGATAAACATAAATTCCCCCAAGACAGCCAAAAGTAGAACCGCCCAAAAGAAAGCCCCTGTGACGTCTTTTATGTAGCCCACCGCTGCGGGTATCAGAAATGAACCTAAATTTCCTGCGGAGGTTATCAATCCCACCGCACTTGCCAACGAAAGCTTCGTCTGTTTTAGTTCAACAGGAATCGTAAGAACCAAAGTCAATACGCTAATAGTGCAAAGACCAATAATTAAAGCAAAAAACCATGCTGCTGAAGCATGTAATATCCCAAGAGCGTAGATGGTGGGTCCACTTACGAGTCCTAAGACTAGTATGAAAGGCTTTCGTAATCCAATTCTATCAGACATGATGCCTATTGCGAAGGAAGCTACTAGAAATCCAATAGGTAGCATCGATACAAATAGTCCTGAGGTGATAGGTGAAAGGCCTTCGGATTCAAGCAAAGAAGGTAACCAAATAAGCAAAGTATCGTAGGTTCCCCCAGCGCAAAGGTATAATCCTGTTAGTAGCCAAAGCTGTTTCATTTTTAAAAGTCCCAAAAATTTTTCCAGAGTAATTGAATTGTTGTCTGCTTCAGACTTGAGGCTTACTTTACCACTATGAGTTGGCATTTTCATGAAAGCCAACCAGTAGAAGATGGCGAGAACAAATGCCCAAATTCCATACACAAGAAAGACTTGCCTCCAGTTACCCAGCAGAGTCAACAAGTAAGGAGTTCCACTCAACGCAACAATATCGCCCAAAGCGAAACCAGAAATCGCCACCCCCATCGCAGAAGCAGTTTTTTCAGATGGAATCCAAGAAGCTACAATCTTTGGTAAACAAGGCATAATCGCTGCGAACCCGACTCCTAAGAAAAGCTGGAACAACAATAGCGCCTCGTAATTAATTGCAAAGCTTCTGAAAACACCGAAAACTGCGAGAATAGTCAAAGCTAACCCAACTGCGATCCTGACACCAATGCGGTCTATTACTAGGCCCCAAGGAACACGTAGAACGACAAGAGCAAAGACGCTCATAGAGAAGATGAATCCAGCTTGCGTGTATGTTAGTTGCATTTCTGATATCATTGGATCTTTGAGTAGAGAGTAAGAAAATAGGAGAAGATGCATAGTGAAAGATGATAAGAAAGCCAATGTCAACATGGGCCAAGCGGAACGAGTTGGAAGAGGTTTCTTATCCATGTTTTGGCTATATTATTTTCTGGCTATTTAAAATTGGGTGTATCGTGCGTACGGTCTTGAGATATTGTCTACGATATAGAAACGTAGATTTTCTTCTGATCCAATTTGCGTTCATACCATTCTGCCTTGGCTTCGCCTCGTTTTTCCTGAACGTGAACCTTTTTGGCGCGAACAAGCTCCGCCATCTCGGTTAGGAATGGTTCCAGCAGTTTTACATCCTTCGAGTCCAGTTCTGCAACGTGAACCGCGTCAAGTATATCTGTTGGAACGAATCCAAGTTCTTTTCGAAGGGCTTGGACTCTGCGGGCTAGATCACGCATAAGGCCTTCGCCTTCTAAAGCCTCACCCCGATGTGTGTCAAGCAAGACGTGGGTTTCAACGTCGGAAGCCAACGCCCACTTCTTCAAGTCACCTTCTGGAAGCTTTTCGATGTACTCAACTTTCTTCACGTTTGCGAGCTCAAGAAACAATTCTTCAAGATTCTTCAAGGCTTTCTGAACGTTTTCGGCTGCAACTACTACAGCCTTATCTAGTGGCCATCGGCGCTTTAGCTGAGCGGATTGACGAGCAGAATATACCAAGGGGAGGCACCGTAGTAGAACTTCAAACTCTTCTTCTAAAGTGGCATCTTCTAAGGTTGCATCTGGTCTAGGCCAGCTTTCAAGGTTCACCGTCTCAGGAAGGTTCTTGTCTAATTCTCTGTAGACCTTTTGGTGCATGGATTCGCTTAAGAATGAAGTCGCGGGGTTGAAGAGAAGAACGAGCGTTTTCAAGACGTGCCAGAGGGTTGCATAAACGGCTAGTCGACGGTTCAGGGTTTCGGGATCGTCACTCCATAAATCTCTTCGAATCATAGGAACATATTC
>CAYFWY010000008.1:0-27849 GCA_964346895.1 uncultured Candidatus Bathyarchaeia archaeon
GCCTTGGCATTGGCAGCACTTCATGATTCATTATCCTCTCACAAGGCGCGCGCGTATGAAATGAACTAGTATGTTAGCCTTAAGATTCTTGCGTTTGTATAATTAGAATTAATTAAGACAAATCGGTGTGTGGGGGGTTAAATTTTAACACCAACCAACCAACGGAGACGTTAATGGATGGTTAATTCCTGTATACCGCTAATTTGGATACCATTCATGGACAATAACGGAATAGGAATAAGGAAGGATGAATAGAGCGTAAATAGAGCGAGGGGTAAAAAATCAAAGAAAAATTTCCCCTCATAATGAACTAATAGTACGAAGGGTAAAAAAGAGTCAAAAAGTTACCGCTTGCAATGCGCGGGCGCAGTTTTAGTATTAACTACACGAAAATGGAAGGAAGATAGCTATTTGGCTTTCTTCGTCTTTCTCTTGAACAAAATGCCCTTCTTGTGTAGCAAGCCTACAATCCCTAAGACCACTGCGATTATGAGTGCAATGATTACCCAGAATCCCGGTGTCACCCATATAGGTGGCGGGAAATCGTCTAGAGTGATTGTGACCGAACCAGACGAAGTTACAGAGATCAGAGGTTTGGTTGCTGTTACTGTGACGCCGGCAAGCCAATACGTCGTGCTGTAATGAACCTCAACGGTGTATGAGCCGATGACTTGAATATCGCTTGAGGGCAACTGAAACACAGAATGCCCAGCAGAGTCGGTCATTTTGAAATCATAAACTATTCCAGCCTGCGTGTAGACGACGACGTAGGCTCCACGAACTGGGGCTCCATCGCTCCCTAGGACGTTTGCAGTCAACTGGTAAACATGACATTTTATGGTGTACGGGCCATCTGAATCCACGTACTGCGTTGTTTGTTGCACAATGACGTCTTTCCACAAAATTGTAAACGTGTAATTCCCTGATGGAACCTGTTGTAAGTTTATGACTCCGTCGTCATCCGTGTATAGTGGTAAAGTGTTTGTGGTTCCATTGGGCAACCTTATGTAGACTTGGGCTCTTGGTAGAGGATTGTCCACGTCGTCAACTACTTCGAAAGAGGGGTTGTAAAGAACAACAATTCCGATGTTGAATATGTGTGTAGCGTATTCGATGTAAGGGCTAAAGGTGTCGTATTCCAAGAAATGGTAATATCCGTTGTTGTCGACAACTGAAACTTCTGCTGTATAGTTGCCTAACATAGCGGTTTCGGGGTAAGTCCAGCTTGCCTCGTAGGTATGCAGATAGTGGACAAGCCAAAGACCATCGGAGATACGGGTCATATCTACGTTGTCAAGAACCGGCTGCCCCAATGGATCAAAGATCGTCAAGTTTACTTTATAGATGTCGTATCCGCCGAATGGGTCCGTGACGTTGGCATGAACTATGACTTTGCGTCTGCTCTGAGTCCAGTTATGCTGGAAAATGTTGGTCTCAGCGTAATTGATATCATAGGTTTTGATGGAGACTGGTCGCGCATAGTCTTGGCATGGGAGAATTGCCTTGCTCGGAAATGAGGCTGAATCATACCAGACTTGGCACGCAATCGCACCACTCGGGTTTATTTCTACCTCAACCTCAACACTATTACCAGCGCCAAATGTGTGGTCGATAGGGATAGGAGTGGACAGATTGTAGCAATAAACCGGGACGTCTAAGTACCCGTTCGCTCCGGTGGGACCACCCGTAATAATTGGATTGGTGATTTCCTGCTGCCAAACTATTCCACCGCCTGGTTCTCTCTCGTAGAACCTTAGAATCCAGCCACATGGTTTGAGGGCCGAACCGTTTGCCCAAAGAAAGACTTGCCATGTGCCGTTTATCGTGACAGGTTCCGCTAGATTAGGGTATAAATAGTAGTTAACTATAATTTTCGGTTGTCCTTCAGGCTTGTAAACAGAATTATTGTATGCTTGGAAAATCTTGGTGGTATTCATAACGTAGTGGTTATCCGTGCCCGCGACGTACACAGGCGCCGCAACATAATGGAAGTAGAAGTGCATGGGTTTCGCTGTATTGTTAGGCGAAGCATCAACAGTTGAAATCATACCTACTAAGGAAAAAATGGAAACTAATGATAAAGCCAGAGTTCCAAGGAACAACACTGCAAACATCTTATCTTTTTTTGGCAAGGGTTCGCCCTTTCATGTGTTCCTCGGGTTTTTTGTCTTATCTCTTATGAATTGGCACTCCTAATCTGAAATCCAATTGCATGCATGTTTCGAAACTAATTCATTGCGAGAAAATGTTGTGTTGAAGCAGGATTTACCTCAACCTTCCTCCTTTTTATCAGTAGTGTCATGAGCGTAAAAGTTGTACTCTAACAGTTCACTCAAAGAATCCACTGGTTCGGCGCGCGCGGGAAGGTTTCCTAATCCTCACTTTCCTCTTAAGAGGCCAGAATGGACAGCCTCTCTCTTTTAGAGTGACGCGGTACACCCGATATATACCCTCCTGCACGCCCTCGGTTTTCCAAAGCCAAGTATAGCTATCTTCTGGGATGATAAAGAGATGCTTGTCTAACTCTTCAAACTCTACAACGCTCTCATCGTCTTCTTTCATTATCCACCACATGATGTCGCCCGGTTTGAACTCAATCGGTTTTTCACCTAGGTTGGTCAAAGTGATTCCGACCTCATCGCCTGAATTGCATTGTAAACGATCTAGAGTCCAGTCTATCCTTCCATACTCGTAACGTAGATGCACAAATTTTACCACGAGGAACTGAACGATGATCGCGACTAGCCCTAGAAACACGATGTAGATATAGTTAGGGTAGAGAACCGAGACGCCCAGAACTAACACTCCCAGAGTGAAAGCTACGTAGACGCCAGCCACATAGTATTTCACGTTGGTCAAGGTATATCTGAAAGAGATAACGTCCGTAAGCTCGAGGTTTAGGATCCTCTCGAGAATCCTTGCCCGCGTTGCTGCTGCTCCCTGAACTACTAGGTAGTTTCGGTCGATTAGCGAAAGCGCGACGATGAGTATCAAGTCAACGAGCAATACCGCCACTTTAATGTAGTCGGGTAGCACCGAGCTGTTAGACGATGGCAGCCACGTAGGGATAAGGAAAGACTCGGCCGTCAGAAGCGCCGTAAGGAAGCTGAAGCCATACTTCCTCAAATCATGCAAGTGTTTGTCACAGTTCTCCACACTAAACCGTGCTATTTCCCATTCCTTCAGAAATCTATTATTGGCCTGATCATCAGACGCCATTGCTTTCAATCTCGCACGCATTAGCTGAGCAAATTCTTTCTAAATTAGTAGCGCGCTAATTCCCAAATAGACGTTAGACTCTTTTTATGATTTGCGCACTTTATGGTTTATATCGAACAGATTTCGCACTAGGATGCCTTCGTGCCTTAATAACCGGAAAAAAGTTTGCGCGTGCGTGCTAGGAGCAAATATCTTTTGTAAAACACAGGCTCTAATTCTAAAGAGCTATTCCTTTGTTTTTATTTCCAAGGTAACCTCGAAAGGAAAATAAGGAATTTGATTTGACGGAGGAATTACGTCCTTATAATGGCCATCCTTGAACAGTCTCTGATATTTCTTAGCGAACTTCCTCACGAATGCCGCTATATCATGCCATGCCTGAAGAATGGGTTTCTCATCTTCATATGAAACCATATTCTAACCACCGAAATTAAGTAAATAGCATTGTTTTAAAAAAATTATTCATAACTTTTGCGCGCGCATAAGCGCGGGGCGAGAATGACTAAGGTGATAATTTCTCCTCTTGTATTTTCCGTAATCTTGAGTAAGCATCGTGTAAAGGTGTAAATGTCTCAAGACCTGGTTGCTGATGTTGTTTTTCATATTCAGCATATATTGCGCCAAAATCTATACCCGCGACATTTGATTTCTCCGTTGTATATTGAATATGTAATTCGACTATAGCATCCTGAAGATATGAGCTACTAACGTAATGTCTTAACGATGTATATGCTTCGATATACGCTGAAAGATGATCTGCTACCTTGATTAGTTCTCCATCTCGTGGAGCAAACTCGTCTTGGTTGTATTCTTTGTGGAGATCATTACTGGTTTTCTTTACCTTTTTTCCGTCTATCATTACAATAGAATCGAATTCATTCTCCGTAAAATCTTGAATTTGATTGTGCCAACTTTTTGGGATTAGTTTATATACTTCTCTTTTCATTTGCTTTTTCTCGTATTTTTTAACTATAGTTTGTAGTCCTCTAACTGCTCCCTTTACAGGGGAAATTATGTCGCGAGTAAGAACTTCCTCAGAAAACGTAAATAAGTCTCAAAGCACTTCAAAAGTGGTCGAAGCCGGGAAAAAGTGGCCGAGGTGAGGTAGTCTGGTTAGCCTACAGGCCTGTGGAGCCTGGCGCCCGGGTCCGAATCCCGGCCTCGGCCCTCACGTTACCGAGGAGGACGCGCTTCGTGCGTTAACCATCCCTCTGCCAAGGGGTTTTTTGACTGAAAGGTATTCGTGGATGTCTCATTGTTTTTCTCAAAAAAATTTTCAGAGTTTTGAAATGTTTAAGCTTACATTTTTGGTCTCTTTCGCTGCATCTTCGTCCGTGTAAATATTGATGGTCCTTTTTTGCAATGGCATATGTTAATTTCGCTAACTGAGACCTATGAATGGGGTTATCAACCCATGAAGTGCGTTCCCCCAGCAAGATTGGTGGACCGGGCGGGATTTGAACCCGCGGCCTCCTGAGTGCAAGTCAGGCGTTCATGCCAGGCTGAACTACCGGCCCACACGGAATCATGAAGACGCTTGATAAACTAAACTTTTTCTATTTTTTTGGTGAGGAAGGATGTGGTACTCACGATGCAAAAGGTTGAATGCCCCTATTACTAGACAAAATGTGCAAAAAGTATATAGGTTTGACTTGGCTCTTCAACACTTTTGTTGATGTGAGGGGCGCGGAGAAATCATCCTCTTCTCTTTTCGCTGAGAGATTTACCCTCTCTTTCAGCGGATTGTTGCTACGTGCACCGTGCCTCTTTTCTTCAATACACGTGGAATGAAATAACTATTGGAGATATTATTCTAATTCAACAAACTTGGCGTGTTCTACTCTCTCTTTTCTTGTTTTCATAGCTGATTTTACTGATTGTCTGAAAAGCCTGCGGAAGTACAAATGAAACAATGCAGTAAATGTTTTTGGCCTTCAGTGGCTTACTTGTTCTATTGCCCACGGAAATCTTTGCAACTTCTGGCAAATTGTGGAACAACACATAAGGAAATTGGCTAATGATTCTGTGGCTGATGTATTTTGCTGCGATATTATTCGCGTGCTTACAAATTCTTTCTCTATATGCGCGTGCATCTAGAAAAATTTTAAATGTGGACAAGAAAACAGAGGAACAATCATGACTGAACAAACTGCGCTTGGAAAATTCTTCGGAACAGAAAGCGTATGTAAATCTTGTAAACATCTCACCAAGCTAGAAGGATTTTTCTACTGTAAGTTCCTAAGGGCCCTCCTTGCAGATCAGACTCTTTATCTTCCTTGTGACTTCAAAAAGGCTTTCTAATGACGGGAATGCATAAATGTCTGAACCCAAACATTTTTAGCTCAACCAGATTGAGTGCAATGGAGAGGAGAACCTTTGAACCCGAAAGACGAATTGATTTCCAAACTCAAAATAGAAATAGGCAAATATGTGCCCGAAATGTTTCGAGGAATGGTGGAGAACATGCTAGACCAAAACAAAGAGGCAATCATAGACTGGTTAAAGGAAAACAAAGATCTGTTGAAAGAAGTGATTCAAAGTTAACGTCTAACCTTGATGCGTGCGCGATTTAGTGTATAACAGACCTAGACTATCTCTAGGCGAGCAAAAAACTTCTTTTCTGTCACATTTTTTGACTGATCAGTAAAATTAGGCGAATGTTTTGGAGATGGCAGATTACTTTGCGTGCTCTTTATTCTTGCGTAGATGATGTATGCGGGAATAATATTGATTAGAGCTTGTGTAGCGTTGAATAATCCGATTGGAGGTAGAAGGCCGATTACAGTTGGCTCTGGTATACCGTAGAAGAGTTGGAGCAAGTAGTAGTTGGCTATGGTCATTGTTAGAACCCTCGACCCAACTGCAGTAATTGATTTGATAACAACGCCTTTGTTTAGTGAAGCGAAGGCCAGAATAGTTGCTAATTCGGCAATGACCTTTAATATGCCTCCACTAAAGTTTCCTCGAAGGAAAATGATTGAGCATCCGACAATACCCGTGTATACTGCGCTTAGTGGGCCATTAAGAAGCAAGCTAACCATTATTGGCAGTCCTGTTATGTCCCATGACACCTGTGGGAGAAGTGGGAAGGGGATGTCGAAGGGGGGTCCAGGTATTATCTCGGATATCGCGGAGAGAGCCCCTAACATGCTCGCTAGGGCAACCTCTTGAGTGCCGATTCTTCGCAAATATACACCGCCTGCAGAGAGAGACAGTAATTACCTTAAAATATATTTATATTTTCCGCAAAATAAGATGTTTTTTTGGTCAACTTATATTATAGTGTTTCAACCATCTTTTTGGCAATTTGAACAATTTGTTTGACTAATTCTACATTTTTGAGGTATATCACACGTGAACGTCCCACCTCGTAAACTCCCAGCAAACCGCTTTTTTGCAGAACTTTAACATGCCGATAAACTGAGGCGTAATCTTTCTTGAGAACTTGGGCTACAGCCTTTATGTGTAAAGGCCTTTCAGTTTCACCTACAAGCTCCACGATTCTTAACCTTGTAGAATTGCCAAGCGCACTTAAGACACCAGAAACATGGCGCATATCCTCTTCAGTGAACATCATATACACCACATTTACAATATTCACATTGAATTTATGACATTTTCGCTAAATATCACAAGAGCAATAAACTACAAAAAGCGCGCAAGTGCCAATGAAACAGAGAGAGCAACCTCACTTGTGGCTCGATCAACCCTAAAGCATTTTCAAGCTTCTAGATGAAAGCTCCTCTTTAGGATATGGGCAGAACTCGCCCAAATAGCCCTCTTCCTTTTCGTCGAATCAGAAGAGATGAAAAGTTCTAACCTTTTGGGCTAATCGATGTATCTTACATTGGACCTGTCAAAGTCTTTCACGAGTTCAACTTGAAAGCTTTCAGGAAGGGACAATTCCTCTGTGAAATATGTTACTTTTGGGAAGTACGTGGCTATGCCCCTCTCAGCCATTACTGTGGCTGGATGGGCTTTACCTAGGGCCAGCGTGCACACTTCTTGGACTAGCTCCTTGACTTCACCTTCATCAATGTATCCAAGGGAATGAAGATACTCGTGTAGAAGCAAATGGAAGCAGTAGGCGTTGTAGGTTCTTTTGTCTCTGCTACTTAAAGCTACATTTAGAGGAGTCTTGTTCATAACTATAATGTTCGACCCCAACAGATGAAAGGCACCCACAAAACAGCCGCTCATCATCCCTAAATCAGCTAGGCCGAGCATAAGGCCAGCTCTGTGTCTACTCAAGGATCTCTTGACGGATTGCTTCACAAGTTCAAACACATCCGCAAGGTTGTCGCAATCATCTAGTCTTTTGTTGAAATTCTTCGCATCTTCGTAATTCAGAGTTTTAACGCCCCTCAAGGTTCAGTATTTGATCGAAAGCATTCTTTTAAATTTTGTGAACGACGAACCTTTATCCAAATTAGACAATTATGTTCAGTTGTTGCAGATTTGGAGAGAAGATGTTCTAGAGGTCCTGCGATCATAAAGGCGAGTATATCTGTACCACGCATAGGATAAAGATGGCGATTAACCCTAGGGCTGCAATTTTTCTGAGTTTTGTAATTTCTGAGACATCATCCAATGGACCTGGATGCTGCTGGAAAGAGAAAAAGATAGCTAGGAAAGCCATTGGAAATGAGATGAAAAAGAAAAGAACAATTCCAAGGTACGAGAGAATCCGGTGTGCTTTTTTCCCAACCAAACTTCGAGCAGCATGACCCCCGTCAAACATACCAACAGGAACCAAATTGAGCATTGTAACAATCATGCCTACCCAACCAGCGAAAGCGACAGGATGAAGCATTATATACTTACCTGTTCCACTTGGCGGAAAGAACATGGTAATAAGCTGAAACAAAATGGGTACGTCGATGATACCGGCGCCTTCAGGTAATACGTTGGTCACAGTAGACAACTGCACACCAATAAAGGTGACTATTATTGATATTAGAAATCCTGTTGCTGGTCCTGCGAAACCAATGTCAAACAAGGCATCCCTGTTGGGAGGTAGAGACTTTTGTTGAATAACAGCTCCAAAAGTACCGATGGGGGGGAGACCTGGAATAAAATAGGGATAAGTAGCTTCCACAGCATGTTTATCCGCCAACAGCTTGTGTCCCATCTCATGGGAACCAAGTATCGCCATAATTGCCCCTGTGAACATCAAGGCACCCATGATTTCGCCCTCAGATAGAAAGTATCCAGAAAAGAATACTGTTCCAAGGGTTACAAAAAAAAGTGCGATGTTTGTGGTGTTTCGGCTGGGTTTTGTGGAAGGTTTCGGTATGACTCGCAGCACAACTTTCTTGTCTCTCCTTCTAAGGATCGGAGTAAGTTTCAAAGGTTCCATTCGTTGGGTAAGCCTCAAGAAAGCCTCCTTTGAACCCTCTCGCATCTTCACGTAGAATGTTGGGGCGTCGTGCTCTACAAAGCTGTCCTCCACCTCAAATTCTGCCTCAACCATGACACGAATCTGTTCAAATTGAGTGATCGTGTCGAAGGGCTCAGCGGAATAGTTGTTTGAAGATGCACCGCACATTATATTTCAACACTGAACTGCAACTCGCAGTATTAGAATGTTACGTAAATGAAACCATACTCGCCTTCACTTTGAGGCAAAGATTAAGCTAGAGTTGCGAAAATTGTTTTGTTGCAAGTATGAATCCCATGCAAGCACCAAAAATCAATATTATACCTCCTATGACGAGCATTCCTAGGCTTGCAGACCAAAAAATCACCGTACTCAAGACCCAGTCTGGTTGTCCATGAAGGGCAAGTTCCCAAGGAGCTTTCCACAACAGATTCATAAAGTTGAGTGAGAGAACTAGAGATCCAACGAAAACTCCTATACCGTAGATGAGAGCAACCATCGAGAGAAAGACATGAATTATTGGGGCTTCTCCATCCCCCAAGATCGAATAAATAAGAGCTGTTATTGAAGCCAATATTATTGTTAAACCTTCTAGAACCGCCATGGACATAAAGGGACCTGGAAAAGGAACATTCCAATTGAGGGCTAGGTCAAGGATTGGGCTATACAAGGTGGCGATAGTCAAACAAATTCCGCTAGCGATTCCTAACGAACATGCTACAAACTTTAGACGAAAGGAGGGAACCATATAGACTGTGGCACTCGCCACGAAAAGAATTGCAGTCGCAACTAACAACAAGGTTAGCCAGCTCACCTCTTGTAGAATCAACGCAGATCCTGTTCCGAGACACAGCAAGTAAAAGGAAGTTAACATGATGCCAACGAAAATCATTTTTTGAGAATAGGTTCCAATAAAATACAGGAGGCCCCCATATACAACGAAGACTCCTAAGGCTATTAGCAGAATAGAGGCTATGATGAAAAGAATTATGCCTGAAAACCAGTATATGTTTTCCACCGATTCAATGGGATATTGCGAAGAAAAATAATTTAGCATAATAACAGTGGCCATACTAGGCAAAACATATCCAAGACCTATGAAGACCGCAGCCACCGAAATCATTTTACGAAGAAGAGATTCTAACATCCCTCCCTGACTCCTGCAAGGAAACTCTTATTTTCATTCAATTTTAAACATTTTAAAACTTTCGTGGCACTCATACTTAATTGGCAAAAAATACATAAATACTAGAAAACAATTATAGAAAAAAATTCTAGAACATTTCACAGTTTATCCTATTTTTGACCATGATTTCGAGATATCTCAAAAGGTAACCTTCCAAGCATCTTCAAAACCGTGCATACATGCAAAAATAAGGCAAGAAATCCTTTTTTCAGGAAAAAGGGGCCAAACCATTCTCCTTTCTATCATTTACAAAGTTCGCGCATATTTCCCCTTACGAAATTGTCGTTCACTCATTTGCTTCACAAGGCAGCCTGGACACACCGGAAGAGGTATTATCTCCGATGAACCATCTTCAAACTCCATCTTCATCACGTCTTCATCGGTTAAGAGAGCACTGCATCTTACGCATCTTCTTTTCATCAGTAGTTCACACCTACGCTCTTTTGAAGACCTCTCGCAAGAGAACGCCTATAAACTTTGTTGTGCACGCACGCGCATAGCAGATTTCACTGCGTGTATTCACTTGCAGATCACACACTTCTGCTTCTTAACTAAACCAAGAAACTTCTTCTCTACCCTAAGACAAGACCTGCAAATTTGTTTACCGCAATTTGAACATTTCAAGTAATGCTCATAGCAAAACGGCTTGCCACATCCTTCACATGTAATTAGACATGAATTACACATCATGCTTCCACAAATCGCACAAGCCGTGACATGGCTATCTTTTTTGCAGAGTGTCTTCCCGCAACTGTCACACCTAATTGAATGCTTCTCACAGATGTTTTCACCACAGTCGTCGCATACTAATCCACAATCTTCACATAGTAAATGTTGGTCTACGGCACAGACATATCTCTTCTCTTGACCACAGAGAGTCCTAGCACATGAGCCGCAAACCCATGAATGTTCCCCACAAAGAATTTTGCTGCACATCGCACACACGTGAACATGGTTCGAACACAATGAAGCACCACAGATCTTACAGGTATTTTTACATTTAGAACAAAGAAGAGTCTTGCATTCCTTGCACTCAATCTTTTCCTCAGATGCACAATATATGTTGCCGCAATTACATAGCCAAGAGTGTTCTCTACATATTATTTTGTCACATTCAGCGCAGATTTGAGTATGTTTTTCACAAAGAAATTCTGAGCAAAAATTACAAATGTTCAAAGGTGAGAAGCGGTCAATCTGGGTTCCACATTCATTACAGGAAAAAGGTGTGATCCTAACTCCGTTATGCCCATTCCACTCTAGTTGAATGGTTCTACTTGACTCAAGATTTTTTACGCCAACATCCGCGTCACAGATTGGAACAAATATCACTATCGTGTCTTCAAAGGCTACCTCAGGTTGTATCTCGTCAACAATCTCTTTCTTGACGCTATTGAATTGTTCTTTGAGAAGTTCCATCTTTCTGTTATGGGAATCTAAGAGTTTGTTCTTTCGAGAATTGTAACTATCTATTTTCCTTTGAAGTTTAGATATGTGTGCTTTAGATTTGTTGATCTTGCGTTGACGGGAGGCAATACTCCTTGTAATCATCACAACGGGTTCGTCCCAAATTGATCTTCGAGCTTTCTCACGCTGAAGATTCGAGAGCTCCTCCTTTAGTCGCGACAATTCTCCTTTATAATCAGTCATCTGATCGCTAATCGTCTGTATTTCGAAATCTAATTCATCCAATTTAGGCTTAAGATCCAATTTTTCAGCATCAATCTTCTTTTCTTTCTCTGCGTGTATTTGATCATCTACGTATTCCGCTATTTCTCGCTTAATTTTCTCGCTTAATCTCGTGGAGAGTTCCTCGAAAACATTTTGGATAGGTAGTTTCCTTGGTAATATGTTGAACGCAGTTTCTTCCACCGATTCCAACAGTTCCTCTCTAACTATTTCTTCTAGACCCAAAACTTCATTGACATAGTTTAAATCAACTTCATCTTTGAATAAGGGCACCAACATCGGACCGTAAGTTAGATCAGCCTTAATTTCTTCTGACAGAAATGGATGTCTTTTTCTAAAGCTTTTTTTGACTTTGAAAAATAATAGAGGCATATAGTTACATTCAGCTTTCATTACGTGAATGTCGATGCCTTCTCTGAAGTGTCTACGGGTCTCTTCTAATGAGGTGGGATGATTAAGCTTTAAAAAAGCTCTCTTTGTGGGCATTAACAAGAGGGTTGCAGTTGCATTTCTGCGGTCTAGCTCATCTGTTATTTCTCTTATCTCTTTCGAAGTCAATGTTTTATGATAGCTCATCAACCACCTTTCTTTGAAGAATTCTACGTCTCCACGTTTTGTCTTGCAGACGAATTCTCCAGTTTCCAAGGAGGCAATCTGTCTTTCAAGCTTTCTTCTATCAACCGCGGTGCCAAGAAGTTCAACATCACCCAAACCTTGAAGAACCTTTTCTCTATCCCTTGACGTTGAAAGCTTACCTATAATCCATGTGCCGCAATTACCTAAACCTTTGTAGTCGATATCTCCAGGATTCTGTGTTGTAAAGATGCAAGATACGCCGAATGCTCTTCCTTGCTTTATCATCAACATTAGGGGGGGTTTCGAAGGGGGATTGTATGGGTGTATCGGAAAGAAAGCTGTTTTTCCGCCGCCTCCCCCGATTTCGTCGACGTAGAAACAGAGTCTAGGTTCTTCTGAGCCGCCTTTTCTACGCATCCACTCATAAACAGCATATGCGATTCGTGAAACTATGAAGATTTTGTCTTCCAGAGATGTGATTTCGCTTAGATTAAATATTATAATTGGAGTCTTACCGTTCCTCGAATAGACTTCTAAAAGAAAATCTATGTCTAAGGGTATTCCTACATGCCAGAGTTTTTCTACTCCGACTAGAAGGTTATTTATGTTTATCGCTAACTCGTGTCTGTCTCTTGGTGAAATATAGCTGTCTACGTCCATAACACCTATCTTTTTCAGGGGTGGATTCTCAACTAGTCCGACAAGAGTCGCAAGGCCATCTATTCCTTCAAGGGGTATGTCCTTCTCCCAAGCATATCTTATGATTTCGTCAAGAAGTTTCTCCTCTGTTCTATGTTTCTCCGGAGGCTCTCTCGGGAACAGCCGCATTATCAACGCCCGGACTATAGTGTCAATAAGATCGAGAACGGTTTCGGGCTCAACTTCCATCAGAGCCTTCACGTTCGGTGGCGGGCTTGGAAGAGAAGAAATAGCAAGCGGTATCCCCGTTGTTGAACGAGGTGTCAAAACAACAACTTTTGTTTTCCGCTTGAATTCTTCTATTCGTTCTTTTGGAACACCAAAATCTGTCAACTTGTTTTGATAAAGTGTAGATAACCTTAACGCAGTCTCCTCCTTCTTTTCCCCTCTTCTAGCCTCAATCCATGGCATGAAATCCTCGCTCTCTAGAGAAGGAAAAACAAGTTTCATCGAGGCCAGATCACCTTTAGGATCAACCATAATTGATGGTATCCCTTGAAGCGCAGCTTCCTCAATCATGATTTTTCCCAAAACAGTTTTCCCGCAACCTGTCATACCTAACACAATAACATGTGTCAAAAGGTCTCGTGCTGAGATATAGAAGGGAGCGCGGAGTACCATCTCTTCAGAAGGAAACCGCAGATGTTCCGGATCAAGTCTTTTTCCTAAATGAAAGCCATCTTCCATCTTTCTACGCACGCCAATCAAATACTAGGACGCCTTTTAAATTTTAACCTTATGACCTTAGGATTATTAAGATTTAGAGTACACTTCTTGCGTGCGCAGGGATACGCCTTGTCTTCACCAGAGTATGAAATTGATTTTCTCGCGCTTGCACAATTACTATCCATCGATCGACTTTTGTAACATTGTTCTAGCTGAAACAACCCAATTAAGAATAAGCGGTGAGAGAAAAAGTTAGGATCAGACTTTGGCCAAGTTTCAGTTATTGGCGTATTCACGTCTATCAAATGGTGAAATCCTTAGAAAGGCAATTCACATAAGCGGTTTCGCAGTGCCCCTCTTGTGTCTTCAGCTTTCCAACACCCATTTGGTCTCTACGGCACTATTTCTTGTAACCATCGCCTATGGCGCGTCTGAGGTCGCTCGAACCAAAGGAATGAACTTTCCAGTATTTTCAAGAATAACTCGGAAACTTGTCGTGCCCAACCGTGAGCTCAACCGTTTTGTGACAGCCCCAATTTTCTTCGCCATGGGGATAATCTTTTCACTTCTCGTTTTTCCACCCCGGGTAGCTTATACAGCCATTGCCGTGCTCACATTCGGAGATGGCTTCGCCAGCGTTTTTGGTAGAATCTTCGGAAAGACCTTTCTTTTATTCAACAGAAAAAAGAATTTGGAGGGTACAATCTGTGGGTTCACATGCGCATTTTTGGGGGCACTTCTATTCGTAAGTCCTTTGCAAGCTCTAGTTGCTGCTGCCGTGGGTATGTTTGCAGAATCTCTTCCTTTGCCTGTTGATGATAATCTGGTAATACCCTTATCCGCTGGAACTGTGTTACTCCTTTTTGCCTTATTTTGACATTGCACAATTATTTGATATGTTCACAGAAAAAAGAGGGGTTTGTTGGGTTGGAAACACTATGTGGTTTCAAGGGGCACCAAGATTGGGACTCCGTCTTCTCCTGTGGTCATGAGGAACAAGCCGACCTCTGGAGCTATTTGCTTCATTGTTTCAACCCACAGGTAGAGCTCTGTGATTCTTGTGGAATTCGAGACGTCTCCACCGGAAGCTTCAAGAATTAATTCAACAGCTTCCTTTGTCCCATTCGCGACTAAGACTTTTGCTTCGGCTTCGGCTTTCGCTTCAATAATCACTTGTTGGGCGGTGGCATTGGCAATTATGATGATTCTTTCCCTCTCAAATTCCGCTTGGATTTTCTGTTGTTCCGCAACCAACTTGTCTTCGATAGCGGCTGTGTACTTCTCTGGATAACCTATGTTTCTTAATTCAAATTGGAAATCTGTTATTGCGCCTGCTAAGGAGGTCTCTGTGCTCAACTTACCCCATATTGCATTTTTTATTGCTTGCGCTACATCGTCTCTCTGTTCGATCGTTTGGATGCTAGTAAATTCTTTTGTAACGAGCCTGATCTGTTCTCTAGCGATAGATGCTATTACATCGTTTTTCCAGTTCTTCTGCGGGAGGTTCTGATACAACTCTTTGAGTTTAAGCACGTCCAATCTCCACCTTAGCATAATATCTACAGCCATCTCCAGTTGGTCTCTAGAGAAGCAATAGACCGTTGGCAAGTCTGCTTTGGGGTCAGTTCCGTCTCCCCACATTCCCAAGGTGTCTGTGGCTACCATTATATCCACCGATTGAACCCATGGAGCTTTCACTATCCATGTCGGTCCGACTTTCGGGTCGCTAACAGTTTTGGCCCAAGGATCGACGAGAACTGCGGCGTGTCCAACACCGACGCTGACAAACATGGTGAGAGCAAACAATACCGAGAATAGCACCACTCCTATTAAAAGGATGATGATTATCCCGCCAAAGGCTCGCTTCAACCACTGTGGTTTTCTTTCTTCGTAAGTCATGTTTTCACCTCCTCGACCTTTTTGATGATTATCCGAACGGTTTCTCTGGGATCTACTAGACTTCGTATCGACCTAGGTATCGAGAAGCGATAATCTACTCCAATGGTGGTTTCCAAGATAATGTTTCCACTGTTCGCCTCTAGGATCTTCACTTTCCCTCTCGGCATGTATATTCCGTCCTTAATCCAATTATAGGGTATATAAATGGTATATTTAAACCTTATGTATGGCGAAAATTCAAGCATAAAAATGCACCGCAAAACATCGGAACCTATTTATGCGCACGCCTCCCGCTAGGGAACAGGTAGGTGAGAATATGGACGTTTTTGAGGCTATCAAATGCAGGAGAAGCATCAGGAGTTATACGAAAGATCCTGTAACTCTAGATCTTGTCAAAAAGATTCTTGACGCTGGCAGGTGGGCTCCCTCAGCGAGTAACAGACAACCTTGGAGTTTCATAATCATTAAGGATAAAGAAGTGAAGCGAAAGGTAGCTGAAGCTTCAACCAATGGGAAATTCTTGGCTGATGCTCCTCTTGGAATAGTTGTTGTTATTGATCCTCAGTTTTCTCCTCGTAATGGAGGAGTAGAGGATGGAGCAATCGCAACTCAGAATATGCTTCTTGCTGCACACGCTCTAGGTCTCGGTGCATGTTGGATAGGCTCCTACAACTCAGTTTATGAGGAAAAAGTTAAAACAATACTAAGTGTCCCGAAAAACAAGCGATTGCTATCTATAATTTCGCTAGGCTTTCCAGCGGAATCTCCAACAAAGACTAGAAAAGAGCTTAAGCAAATTGTCTTCACAGATCAATATAGTGGAAAATGAAGAATCTTTTCAGTGAGAGATCATGTTAAATAAATTTTTCCCTCAAGATGGGTAGAATTATCGTTTAACGAAGCTTTCAATAGATTTTCTGAGCGCATCCACAGCTAGGCGGGCGCAATGCAGTTTAGGTCCAGGAAGCTCTCCTAAATCTTTTATCACATCATGCTCCGTTATCTTCTCAGCTTCCTCCAGAGTCTTTCCTTTGACCATCTCTGTGAGAGCTGAACCCGATGCGAAGGCTCCAGCGCATCCTATGGCCTGAAATTTAGCGTTCTTAATCTCCTCCTCCTCAACCTTCAAGTATACTCTCATGCTATCTCCACAGAGACCCGTGTAGGAATCTACAGCCTCAGCGCCTTCGATCACACCCACATTTAACTTCCTCGTGTAGTAATCTATAGCCTTATCAGAATAACCCGCCTTCTTCAACAATTCCACCAATCCCTTTTCTATAGACATATGTCCAGAACCCCCTATTTCTTCAAACCTTTTGTGCAAGAGAACGCATGTACTCACCTTTCAATCTACAATATAAGGAAGAGTCTTTTCGTTGTGAAAAACCTTGTCCAATGCGTGTACTAAACCGTAAGTTTTCTTCTGCAGCGCGCGCATAAGGGTAAGATAAGTAGCGATAGAAACTCTGGAACTACGTCGTATTCATATGAGTAACCAAACCGTTTTGTCCGCGCGGGTGGCTGAATGGTTCTAGGCAAGCGGTTGCAGACCACTTGATGAGGCACCTTTCCTTCCCCCCGGATACAAACGCATATGTAATCTTGAATTGTTTCATTTCGCAGCTCGTCTATTTTTTTGAAACAAGCGTTAAATTCTTAAGCGAATATAAATTATTGTTGTATTGTACGCGCGTGGAGAAAACCTGTTAGGAGTTATTGTTGTTGAAGGAGAGAATGTTGCGTCTTCTTTTTGAGTTGTTGAAGGATTCGAAGCGGAGTGATAGGGAATTAGCTAAGGTTCTAGGTGTGTCGCAGCCGACTGTGAGCAGGACTAGAAGTAGACTCGTTAGGGAGGGAATCATAAAGGAATTTACTGTGATACCTGATTTCGTGAAAATGGGGTACGAGCTCATGGCAATAACTTGTACGAAGACAAGAATGAAGCCTGAGTTATTTGAAAGAGCGAGAGAATCGACGATGGCAAAACCAAGTGTAATATGTGCAGCTAGAGCCGAAGGAATGGGAAAAAATGGAGTGATGATTTCTATGCACAAGGATTACACAGATTTTTCTGATTTCCTTTCACAGTACCTAACAGAATGGAACGACGAGATAGAAGGCTACGACACAATTCTTATCAGCCTCAAAGGAAAAAGCATCAAACCCTTCTCATTAAAATACCTAGCGGAGCAAGAAAAATAGATCTTTTCTTAAGCAAACAGTTAAAGGATCAATCAAAACTTAACCTCTATTTTTCTGTTCATCCTAATGCTTGCGCATTAGTTTTTCAGGTGCATTTTTTTGATTTGATCAATTTTTCTCTCTAAATCCAGAATTCTTATTTCCAAGTCCTTTACCTCAACTGCACAACGTTCTATATTTTTTCCATCTTGAGCAATCCAGAGCGAGATCGCCACACCGCAAGAGCCTAAAACAAAAAAGTAAACGTATAGGGCTATTTGCCAAGCCTCTAGAAGCCTCCAAAAAACGTTTAGAATGTAGGTGGTCGCAAAAATTCCGATTAAAAAGTTCAGTAAATGCGTGTAAGCCAAGATTGTTCGGATCTTCATTTTTGTTACCTTCAATGAGATTCTTTGTTTTTAGCTTAAAGCTTTTTAGAGCTCTACTTGTGGGGTAGAACCGATTTA
Source organism: uncultured Candidatus Bathyarchaeia archaeon (assembly GCA_964346895.1). Lineage (GTDB taxonomy): Archaea > Thermoproteota > Bathyarchaeia > Bathyarchaeales > Bathyarchaeaceae > CAYFWY01. The sequence continues at coordinate 17,963 of CAYFWY010000008.1, forward strand.
GAATAGGTTGAATATTGATATACGACTCAAAACTTAATAGGTTGGGTAAAAGTTTTTAGAGTAATTTGCGTAAGAACCATTTAAGGCGAGAAAGGGTAACCATTAAGGGTGTAGTTGAAAAAAGGAGAGTGAGATGGCACCATGAAAACTTTAAAAAGCTTACGGGAAAGGATTGAGAGGCTTGAAAGTGAGAAATCCGATCTTCTGGAGGAGATAGAGGGACTCAAGAAAGCGGGGGAGGAGAAGGCTAGAGTTCTGGAGGAAGAGGTAGCAGAGCTGAGGAAGGAAGCAGAATCTCTTAAGAGGCTGCTAGGAAACCTTGTATAGGCACCTACTCATTGGCGTTCGGGAAGTTTTGAGTAGACTCCGTCCGAAGTCCTGTAAACTGCTAGTCGCCCAACAGTTACCCAATTGTCTCCGTCTCTCCGTCTCAGTTGCAAAACGATAACTTCGGCTGCCGGATCGCTTTTCCCGGGCCAGACGCTGATTCCTAGATAGTCTTGTTCATTGAGCCGGGTATAAAATCGTGCTTTTGGCTGAGAGGTTGAATTCAACTTTGTCACCACACTTCTCTAAGTAAATTACGTTTTTATTTTTTAAGGGTATGGTGATGGGCGAACATGCATTCGTACGCTTAGTGTTCTCTCTTTTTGTTCTGTTGATGTGTGCCCAAAGGGGGGCTGTGGATCTTAGTTTGTTATCTGGTTTCTTTCTTTATGATGGTTGAGTCTTTTGGAATCACCGCAAGATAAATTTCGAACACTCAACATATATGAGGGTATGATACTGGATGTTTTGCTTCCGTCAGTCCTCTTTCTGGTCTCAGGGGCTATCCTCTTTCTGGACGCCAAGTTTGGGAAGAAGGTTAATTCCCTTCTTGGGGGGCACGAACTCCGTTTTAGCCACGTTGTCTTGTTGGTAACGGCAATAGGGATAATCGTGTCGGTATTGGTTTTTATTCCGGAAGTAACTATGATGATTTTCTTCCTTTTCGCCCATTCTACGATTTTGTTCTTGTTCACGTATTTGATTGTGCCGAAATGGTACTTGGCGGTTCCAATTCCAGTTTTGTTTGTCGCCCTTTACTTTTCTCCTTACTGGAAGGGGAACCTTTTCTTGTTCGATTTTTTCGCAATAATCTTCGGTGTCTGCATCTCGGTTTATATGGGAGGTCTTTTTACTTGGAAAACAACGGTGGGCTTCGCTTCTCTACTAACTATTGTGGATGTAATTCAAGTTTTGGTCACCAAGTTCACAGTTGTTTCAGCGGAGAAGGCTCTTGAGTTGGAATTGCCTGTAGGAGTTATTCTACCAACATTTCCATATGCGGGTTGGACGTTTCTTGGGTTGGGTGATGTCTTGCTTTTGGGGCTCCTCAGTATTCAAACCACTCGAAAGCATGGAAGAAAATTCGGATTCGCATCAATCATATCTATGACTGTTGCTTTTTTGCTACTTCAAACAGTTCTTTTGAACACAGGCGTCATGAGTTTTCCAGCCACAGTTTTGGTTATCAGCGGCTGGCTAATTGCCTTAGGGGCGAGATATCTCTATAAATCGAACGTGCGCGTAAAGCAGTTCGTCTGAGTTTTCTATAAGGTCTATCTCTTTTAGAATCGGAAATGGATCAATTGAAGGTAATGTGATACGTATTGAGAGCTGTTATCCGTATTGATGTTGAACAAATACATGAAAAGATTTATTAAATGTGTGATTCTAAAGGTATATCGTAAATATTAATATAGGATATGAATAGGCTTTCACATGCGACCATTTCAGGTCATGGAGCACTTTCGGGAAAAAATCGCGGAAGTGGCAGAAAAGATAGGTTAAGTGACAGGTAGAGAATTAATGGAGGGATGGGGTAAAGCCGTCGCCATTCGTTGCGAATGGGAATTGAATTAAGAAAACCCCCTTTTACTTTTTTTGGCTTAACTGTACTGCCAGAATCTGGGAGATTGAGAAGATGGGTGTCAAGAAGGTTTACCGGTTTTCCGGTATGGATTACGTAGATAAAAAAATCGAAGAATCGAGGCATAATGAGACCCTCGCGTATTTGATGTTTATGACGGGCGCGATATTCTTTGTTGGGGGGTTACTTGAGACGCTTGTCATGACTGAAAATCCTAACTGGTTTCTATTTTTTCCATATAGAATTACACCTCACGCCTACAGCCTTTTAGGTTTGTTTATGGTGCTTTATGGATTCATGTTGCTGGTCTCTGGAATAGTTTTCTGCTTTCACTATGCGTCTGGCAGAGCATTTTATTTAAATCAGTTGAAAGAAGTCAGCTTAAACAAGAAGAACCGAAAATCGAAGACACGTGCTCCTGATAGGGGAACCAAACTTTTTGCCAAACAACTTTCGCAAGAACATAAGGAACTGGGAGAGTGTAAGAGGCATCTCATGAACCACATGGGCCTAAACGAAGATGATTCAATGTATTACTGCAAACTACTTGACAATCGATGGCGTGAACTGTTAGAGGAAGAGAATTTTCAGGCCCACAAACAAAGAAGAATTTGAATCTGGAAAACTCCACAGTCTATTTGCCAGTTGCTTCGAGAAGACCTGGAAGGTTACCGAGCATCCAGACAAAAAAGGTGCAAGTCTTCAATTCCCATAAGCCTCAACAAATGCATTGAACCTTATGATTTCAGAAGTGTCTTAGCCAAGCAAAAGATTTGAAGTCTACACATTAAATTGGTACTTATTGTGGCGTGCGGAAAACGCCAAAGGCTTCATAAATATGACCTTACCATATATTGATTTTGGGCGAGAAAATGCCGATTTCCGGAAAAATGTACGTTTGGGGAAAAAGAGCAAAGTATGTCCCAGAGGAAGCTGGGGTCTATGCCCTTTACAGCGAAGCTGGGGTCCTGATCTATGTCGGCGGAAGCGCTAACCTTCAAAAAACTTTCGCGCACTACTTAGATACAGACTTTTCTGACGATCCTCGCAAAAGCGAAACCAAATACTATAAGAGGGAGTCTGCTCCAAATTGGAACGATAGAGTAAATGAGCTTCTAGACGAGTATAGTCGAGAGCATGGAGAATTACCGAGATTGAATGTTTCTCCGGAGATGCCTAAAAAAGAAGTTGCGAGTGGATGGGGCTTCTACTTCTACGAAGATGTAAACAAACCTCTCTTCGAAGCCGCTTTCAATTTGGAAGATTTCTGGGAGAAAATAAAGAAGATTCCGGTTGCTTCTTTGGAATTTCATCAAAAAAGAGGAGACTTCGCCAGATGGATTCGAGACGTTTTCAAGGAGACAAAACTGGCTGAAAGAATTGGGAAAATATACCATGTTGGAGAAGATCTTAGGAGAGAACTCTTAAACGCTAGAGACAACCCGGAATTAGCGGAATGTCCTCAATGTGGAACCCAGACAGGTCCAGTTAAAACGTGGAAGATGGCTGGACGACCGAGTAAGGCTGGCGAAAGATTTCAACTAACCATAGGCTTTTACCGATGCAGCAACTGTAAGAAAACCTTTAGGAAAGTAGTAGAGAAAGAGAAAATCAAACTATAACATACGTATGTTTCAATTTGAACTTTTCCGCAAGTCGTATAAAAATTAGAGTCAGAAGTGTCTGCGTGTTCGTAGAAGTTTTTATATGTGCCTCTGAAGCGTTGTGATACAAAAAAAGGTGAAAGATGAGCTTTCAAGATTTCTTGAGATGGTCCAGACTCAAATCAAATGGGAAAAAGCTACTGCAAGAAAGATAAAAAATTTGAAAAAGACACTGTAAACTTGGCAGCAAAACTGTTTTTGGCTGAGATGAAACTAGAATCTGAAAAACATGCCAAAATTCTGTAGACAATGTTGGGTTTATTGGAGCAATCAGGGTCAGAAAAACTGAAGATAGGGGCGTCCTCTATAATTGTGAGAGAAGAGAGATCACTTTGGGACATGAGAATCCGTAACTACGTTGACACTTAAGCCGTAAAAAAGGTGCTGAAAGATAATGTGGAAGTTGAGACGAAGATGTTAAGGCATATTAAAGAGGAAATGAAAAAGACCGATGAAGAAGCTTTGAAGCTGTTGCTTAAACACATTGCAGATGATGAAAAGAAGCATCATAAGATCATGGAAATTATAATTAAGAAAGCCTTCCAAATGGGACCTTAGCAGTTCATTCGGACAGCATGCGCTCTTTGAGTCCGAGCTTAGAAAAAGAGGGGAAGGTTAAGGTAGTTTAACCGATGCTGAATATTGCCTTTTCGATTTTATCCAATTTTTCTACTATCTTCTCTAATGTATCTGCTATTTTCATTAACTCTTTCTCTGTTCCCAACGGCTTTTCCTCCAATTCCTTCGTCTTTTCTTCTACTTCAATGAATATATTGATGAATATATAAAAACGCGTGCATGTGCATTCAAGTTGAAGCTACTTTCGTTTAGGAAACTGGTCTTTTTAACTATTACTAGCACGCTTTAAAACTGGTCATCTGAAAGTAGACATTCGTTGAATATTTTCTGTAATTCGTTCTTTTCGATGTTTGCGTGCGTATGTACGCCTTTACCCCTGTTTAGGTAGTACATGGCGCCGAGTATAGCTCCTGGGATTACGAGAAGAAGACAAAACGTTGGCAGAAATTCTATCATTTTTTCATCTGGAGAAAACCTGTCGCATATCTTAATATAGAAGTTGTTTCGCCATCAGTCATATATCGAAAATCGATATATCCCCCAAAAACGTGCGCACACAATTTTACTTTTTGTTCAAACTGACGATTTGGGAACCTTCATTCCTTCCGTCATATAAGCCCTCGCCATCTTCGGTGTATTATAGGAAATTCCAACGTTTCCTTTTTTGTCTAGAACGATGACTCCTCCTCGACCATTAATCTTCCTCGCTAAACGTTTGACGCTCTCTTCAGCGGCTTTCTGGGCAGTTAATCCCTTTCCTAAAAATTCACAGACAACTTTTGAAAGCGCTATCTTGATTATCGATTCTCCATGGCCTGACGCAGAGACTCCTCCAACCCTGTTGTCAGCGTATAAGCCGCAACCGATCAGAGCTGAGTCTCCAACCCTTCCTGGGAATTTGAAAGGGATTCCACCCGTGGAGGTTGCGGCGACAATATTTCCTTGAACGTCCATGGCAACAGCGCCCACCGTGTCATTTTCATCTGAAAACCTCATGGTCCCCTTATATTTTTCGCGGAGCTTATTCCACCTTTCTATCTCTCTCTTTATTATTAGTCCATCAAACTTTTCGAAGCCGTGAAGTGCAGCAAATTTATTTGCGCCTTCTCCTACCAAGAAGACTTGGTTCGAGTCTTCCATAACTCTTCTAGCCAATGATATGGGGTTTCTGATGTTTCTAACTGCAGCTACTGCTCCGGCGTTAAGGGTCATGCCGTCCATGATGGCTGCGTCTAATTCGATTTCGCCCTCTGCGTTTAGAACAGAGCCAACGCCAGCGTCAAAGGTTGGGTTATCCTCCATGCATTTAACTGCTGTCTCCACGGCATCCAGAGCTGAGCCGTCATCTAATAACCAGTTCATGGCAACCTCAGCGGCTTTTTCTACGCCCTCAAGGCATGATTTTTCCATGTCTCTGGGAATTTTCCAAGCTCCACCATGAACAACGATTGTCCTTTTCAAACAGATTCTCCTCCATCAAGAGTAGGAAGTGCATATCGGTGTATAGAAGGCCTCGTTAAATATTCTTACACCTTAAAGCCCTTTGTGCGCACGCACCTATGCTTTACCTATAACGAAACCAGGATGACGTAAGTAGTCTTGTACTTCTGCATAGAACCTTCCAACGTGTATCCCATCCATTAGTGCATGATGTACTTGTATACCCAACGGCATCTTCAAGAACTTGCCATCCTCAAAGAATTTTCCCCATGCAAACCGTGGCACAGAGTCCGCTGGCTGAAAATGCATCGGATGCATAAAGCTTGTGAACGACACCCAAGGGATCGCAGTCATGAACAATAAATCGTCTTGTCCTGGTTCATCTTCCAGCGTCGGATGCTCTTGCACATAGGCAATCCTCTCTGCAGCTCTGGCTGCAAACTCAGAGAAATTCTCCATATACTCAAGGGTACAGAAGCTGAACAGATCCTCATCCGTTAGAATCGTTATAGATGGGTGTACGATCTCGTGCTCTACCACCTTTCCCCCTCGAATGCGATACCGGAACTCAGGAATTGCGTTCGCTGCTCGTGAGAGCACGTACACTATGGCCACGGTAGATGAAAAGCCACGCTGCTTCACAACTGGATAGAATGTTGTCAGGTCCACATTTGCACACATGCTGAAGTGTGGCTGGTCGAAGGCGCTGTAGACTTTGAAGTGTTCGCGTCGTGACCAAGTCTGCATGTCAAGATAACGCATACTACACTCCCAGAATGATATGCATTTATATTTATTTGAATGTTCATTTTGAATCTTACTGCTAGTTTAGACTTGGGAGTTAAATTTTAACGCACACACAAAAAAAATCAACTGCGAAAAGCTGACGCTGGATAAATGCGAGTTGAAAGTCAGCGTCAGCGTATGAATGCTCGCTGTCGCTCGCAACATACTGGCCTGACCTGACAGAAAGCAGATGGACTTGGTCAGGGCAGGAAAGGTTGAGTTGAGAAGTGGTTTGACATTTAATAGGTGGGAATCAAGAGTTTTTACCCTATTAGTAGTAAGAACTCAAAAGGGGTAAAATCGAGAAAAAATTATACCCTTCTAACTGGTTCTTTGATTGTTTGTTCCAGAATATCTGATGTTACATTGAATGTTTTCTTCTATAGAATATGACTGCTAGTAGTGAATGGGTATCCAAATTTTTTCTAGGCTTTCATGGGTTTCAGCAACTGTGCACCAGAGGTGGCTATTAAGCCGATTCCTACTATCAGTATCACAGTTGCAATACCAGTAGTTCTCTCTCCCAGAATGCTTCCTTCCACCATCAAAGCGGCTGCTATCACACACACCGAAACTCCCAAGGCAAAAATAACATATCCCCAACGCATTTATGGCATTCCCTCTTTCTAACCAGAATCTAGTCATTTGATTCAATTTTAAGACTTGTGGAAGCGTAAGCTAATACCTCGCGCGCGCAACCCAAACATCAATAGATGTAAGGGATTAGCCTCTTCGTTCTCCTTTTATAATCTTCGTAATCTGAACCGAATGCTTCAACAAGCATCTCTTCTTCAGGCTTTATTCTCAACAGTAGAAAGATTGCTCCAACCATGATTAATAAAATTCCATATCCACTCGAAAAAATCGATGCAACACCAAAATTTCTCAGTATTTCACCCAAATATAATGGATGACGAACATGTTTATAGAGGCCGTCCTTCACCAACCGTTGACCTTCAACAATTTGAAGTCGTGAAGTTGAAACAAGATTATCAAATCCAGCTTTCTTCCTAAGCTGCAATCGCGCCTTCATCCGCAAATAACCTCCAATTATCACTAAAGCTAAACCAAAGAGACCGAAAAACTGAAACCTCAGATTCTGGAGAAAAACGAAATCAATGACTGATACAATAAAACCAATACCTGTGATTAGGATAAAGAGGACGGATGTCCAATCTTCCCTAAAGGATTTCTTGACCTTCGACAAGAAATTCACTCAAAGATAACTATCATTATAGGGATTAAAATTTAACGCACACACCAAAAAAAATCAACGGTGAAAGCTGACGCTGGATAAGTGCTACTTGAGAATCAGCGTCAGCGTAAGATGAGAAGTGGTAGTGTGTGCAGGAATACTACCCTGCCCTGATAAAAGGCAGACTGATTTAGGTCAGGGCAGGAAAGGTTCAGCTTGGAAGTGGATTGATGTCTATTAGGTGGGAATCAGGAGTTTTTACCCTATTAGTAGTAAGAACTCAAAAGGGGTAAAATCGAGAAAAAATTATACCCCTTCTGATGTTGAAGGAATTTTACTGGTTTTTAATTGTTTGTCTAGGGGGTAAGCTAATGTTACAATTTTCTGGAGAAAAGAAAGAGAAAAAGAGGGAAAGATGTTTTAGTTCCAGTTTATGTTTACCTTTGTATTCCTCATACAGAGTTATTGGGGATAGCCGAGTTCTTCGAATGTATAAAGTAATTCGAGTTTTGCTAGCGGAATTTTTGGATGTCCCCCATACTTTTTCATATATGTTTTGAAGACTTCCAATGCTTGTTCGAAGCTTGTTGCCTCAACAAGCGATACAGCATTCCATTCGCTTGATGGTACGAACACTCCCTTGAAGTCGACACCTTCTGTTCCTTCGCATATGCTCATAACCCTTCCAATGTATTCCTTAAATTCTTCAGTCGTCCCAACCCATCTAAAGTAATACATACCAAGCAAGAACTTTCACCTCCTCTTGATTTTATTTCATTATGAAAAAATACTCCCAACAAAATCATAATGTTTGGATGTATCCCTTCGTATTGCAATTCTATGTTGAACTATTCTTAAGATTTTGGGGTGGATCAAGAATCATAACAAAAATCCTAGGACTGATGTTTCTTTAAGATTCTATTGGTTCTATATCCAAACTCTGATAGTTATGAAGAAGTTCAGGCTAGGTTCTATAAATCTTAGGAAAAAACCTAAGATTTAAGAAAGAAACTTCTAGACATACTAAATCATGTCACTTATACCAGAATTTGAGCTGAGTCTGTGGAATGCTTGGATTCTAATGCTTTCCTCTTTTTTGATGGTTATTCCCCTTTGGGTCCTTGATCGTCTTAGGGGACAGAAGGGTTCTGGCAGACCAGATACGTGGCCGCTTAATGAAACGGAGAAGAAACTCGACAGGATTGCACTGTTGATCTCTTTGGCTTTCATTATCTACAGTTTCTTCTTGCCGTTGAAACTGGGCACAGCATGGTTATACATTGGGCTCATTATTTATTTGTTCGGTTGTATTTTCACTTTCGCTGCAGCGGCAAATCTTAACAATACTCCAACCGATAGACCAGCCACCAAAGGCTCTATCGCATTTCAAGAAACCCTGTCTACCTCGGCATGATCCTGGCATTCATTGGCATAGGAATAGCCTCTGCTTCTTGGCTGTGGTTGCTGTTAGGAGCTATAAACACACTCCTGCAACACATTTTGATAGCTTCCGAAGAACGCTGGTGCCTTGAGAAGTATGGTGATGCCTATCGAGAATATATGAATAGAACCCCAAGATGGTTTGGGATACCGAAATCAGAGAAAGAATAATTCCATGCGCGCGCCCCCAAACCCAAACCCAATAATTCTCTCTTTAACTCCCTATTTCCTACTCTTTCTAACTAACTCTCTCTACAAAAAACACAAAAAAAGGGTGATGTTAGTTGATCTGTATCGCTTGGACCTCTAGGGCTTTTTGGGCGATGCGCGCGCGCATTCTTTAAGTCTGTTCTTTTTTATCACTATCATGCATGTGTACAGATGTTCTATAGGCATAAACTGCCGCCGTAATTGCTGAATGAACTGTAATTGCATAGAGGGAGAAAAGCGGCACGTCGAAAAGAACCCCGAAAAAGATGTAGACATTGTATATGTTTCTCCTGCCAGCGACTCTTCTGAAAGTTCGCTCAAACGGTCCGTATATGTCTAAACTGACCTTCATTGTTCTTGAGAACTGGTCGTAACAGAATCTATAGAAGGCTATAAACACAAGCGAGAACATGCAAAGCTCGAGTGGTAAGAGGCCCTGGGTTCTGCTCAAGAACAGGGCTAAAGCGACGAGCCATGAAAACTCATACAGCATATCAAACGGATGTTCCATGCGGCCAAGCTTCGTTTCCTGTCCCCTTATCCTTGCCAATTTTCCGTCTAGTCCGTCCAAAATTCCCACTATGAAAGTCAAAATCGAGGCAAGAGCTAGATGTCCTGAAAAGAAAAGATATGTTACGAACCATGCAAGCACGTTTGTGGC
>CAYFWY010000009.1:0-26466 GCA_964346895.1 uncultured Candidatus Bathyarchaeia archaeon
TGCGGCCGTAGTCTAGTCTGGTTAGGACATCAGCCTGCCACGTTGACGACCCGGGTTCGAATCCCGGCGGCCGCACCAATATTCGCAATGTCTCCTCTTTTCGGGTTGGCGTGGAGCTTTGAGTACAACTTATGGTTGATGGACTGCTGTTTTTTGAAGGGATACCTAGGTATTCTACTCAAAAGAGCATCTATGCAAGAATGCAAAAATTTAAAACTCAAACGAATCAACAACGAACCCTCAAAGAAGGATGATACGTAATGAACGCCGTAGATACGGTAATGAATTTTGCCAGCGTTGTTAATCTTGTTGCTGTTCTTCTTCTGATGAGAGCCGTAATCAAAGATAGGAAAGTTTTGAAAGGCTATAGCGTAAGCGGCACTTTCCTAATCGTCATAGCAATCCTTGGATTTGAAATTGGATTCTTTCTAATGGAAAACATGATAAGTTTCGCATTAGGACTAACTAATCTCTCATACTGGCTCATGGCATTCATATTCAGTCTCCGAAACCTAGTGCATCTGAGAAATAAGAGGGAATCAAGGTAGATAGAGAATAGTTTTTTGAAGGGTTAGCGCGTGCAACTAATTCAACATATGACTTTTGGATTGGGTTAATTTGATCCTATTGTTCAGATTGGCTCATCTGACTCATAAAAGGCAAGAAGCTCCTAAAATTTTTGTTAAGAGTGCTTTCTTTCTATTTCTTTTAGAACAGCCGTAATTTGGTCGCTTAGAGTTCCGCTTGGTACGAATTTCTTGTCGAAGATTGCACTGCCAATTGTGAAAGCCCAAACATCAAGCTCAGTCATTTTTCGCACCCTTTCGAGGCTGTTTATGCTACCTGCTATAATCAATGGAATCTTAACTGACTCTTGTACACTCCTGATAAGGTGTTCTGGATTACCATCATACCGATAGGCCAACAAATCGATCCCACTAACTCCTAGGTCCTCGACTGTTCTTGCATCTCTTGTAATTTCTTCAATTGCTCCTCTGAGCAGACATGGATGTCCAATCACTTTTCCGATGTATGGGAAATATTTGATGTTTGCATCTTGCAATAGGGGAAGCGTTTGTCTAACATAGGTTCCCCCTATGAGGTTGTCGACTCCTAACTCTATGCCCATTTTTGCCGACCGCAGGTTGTCTTCTTCAGTTGCACTAACGACCTCAAGGAAAGTGGTCATACCTGCTTTCTTCATCCTTTTATGCAATTCTATGAGCTTCCCCTTTGGAAGACCTACGTCTTTAAAACCGACATACTTGATACCCGTATTCTTTCTTTTTTCAAAGACATCAATTGCATTGTAAACAGTTACATCGTTATATGTTAAAAAGAAAATAAACTCAACCATATGATAAATCACCTATTCTTTCCTTTTTTATAAAATAGTTACTTTTCCAGTTATATTTTGCGCATCATTTTTTCTAAGATATGAGACTCGTTCTCTTTTACTCCTATCTCCTATTCTTATACCACTTTTCGACATTTTTAATCCCTCTATACTACTCTTTCCTAGAACGTAGTACTAACGTAAAGATATATAATTATAGAGACATGAATCAGATTTGAGGTGAACAGTAAATATGAGCCAAATAAAAGTGATAAGAAAAAGGGACGCTAAGAATTTCATGGAGGGAGAAGAGCATTGCAGGCTTTATGTTGATACCGGCAAAATAGTCTTTGGCACCTCGAGCCTACTGGCCGGGAAGAGGGGTAATGTAGATCCAGGTCACAAAAAAGGTGATGAAATCTTCTATGTAGCCAAAGGGCGAGTTATATGTCATTTTCCGAAAAAGAGCGTCTACGAAGAGCTTGAGGAGGGAGACATAATTTTTATCCCCCATGGAGAGCCTCATCAACTTATCAACTCGAGCGAAGAAGCCGCAATAGTTTGTTGGAGCCTTGCACCTCCGGACTATTAGTCCGTCAACAATGCTTACCTAAACCTCTCGCATTCTTTTGATGTTTAGTTAAGTCAACGAATGCGGATGAACCCTTTGGTTTTTCATTGCGAGACATTAAAATAAGAAGCTTTTTAAATATTTTTGCCGTCCGTATGGTTAGCTATACCTCGCCATCAACTTAAAAACGAATTCTAAGAGAGGTGGAAGATAAGTGGATTACATTTTGGGCGTTGATAGTGGTACAACAGCCTCAAAAGTCTCTCTCTTTGATGAAAGGGGTGAACTTCATTCCATATCAACACAAGAATATCCTTTAATTACGCCCAGTGCTCTAGCCGTAGAGGTTCAAGTGGAGACTCTTTGGGATGCATTCAAGGCTGGTGTATCTGAGGTCCTCAAAAAAACAAAAGTCGATCCAGAGAGAATAATAGCTTTAGGCATATCAGCCCAAGGGGAGACCTTAATCCCAATCGATAAGGAGGGTAAGCCCCTGCGAAATGCGATAGTGTGGCTTGATAATAGAGCACAAGAAGAAGCTGAAATTATATCTAGTGAATTTAATGATGGAACCAGCTATAAGATCACAGGGCAGGTAAAGATAGTTCCTACATGGCCCGCTTCTAAGATTTTATGGATTAAGCGAAACGAGTCAGACATCTTTAGAAAAGTATACAAATATTTGCTTGTTGAGGATTACCTTATTTATAGAATGACTGGCGAGTTCGTCGCTGAGGGCTCACTTCTTTGCTCTACCGTATACTGGAATATTATCACAAGGAAATGGTGGGATGAGATGCTTGATTTCCTCGAAGTCTCTGTGGATCAACTGCCAGAGATTAGAGAGTCAGGTGAGGCAGTAGGCAAGATACTTTCGCCTGTCGCATCAGAGCTAGGTCTGTCTTCAAAGACAATCGTGTCGACTGGAGCTTTAGATCAAGCAGCCGGGGCCACAGGCGTTGGTAACATTCGACCAGGCACGTTCTCAGAAAACACTGGGGCAGCATTGGCAATTTGCGTCCCTTTAGAGAAGCCTGTATTTGACCCCTCCGGGAGGATGCCTATACATTATTTCGTTAGGCCAGCTACTTACATGGCACACACGTTCACTACTGGTGGAATGGTCTTAAGATGGTTTAGGGATAGCTTCTGTCAGCAAGAGATGCATGTAGGGGCAATGTCAGGAATAGACGCCTATGACCTTATTGGGCAAGAAGCAGCTCGGGTTGCTCCAGGAAGCGAAGGTCTCATCATGCTTCCTCATTTACAAGGCGCCATGGCGCCTGAAGCTAATCCAAAGGCGAAAGGCGTTTTCTATGGGTTCACTCTTCGTCATACCAAAGCTCATTTTGCCCGAGCCATCATGGAATCTATAGCTTGTATAGTGAGAAGAAATATAGAAGTCTTAGAGGACTTAAACATCAAAGTAGATGAGATACGTGCTTTAGGCGGAGGCGCTAGGAGTAGATTATGGAAGCAAATAGAAGCGGACCTGACTAATAGGCCGGTTCTAACAATGAAGAACGAAGAAGCCGCCTGTTTAGGCGCGGCAATTCTAGCGGGAACAGCGGTTGGCTTATATAAGAGCATTGACGAAGCATGCGAGAAAATGGTTTCGATAAAGGAAAGATTTGACCCAAACTCCGCAAACTTCCAAGTCTATGAGAAAACTTATCAACGCTATGTACGATTATACAACGATCTATGCAGATTATTCGCCACGGAGGATGGTTGAACTCGCGAGACAACGTGGCTATCGTTAGCTACGAGTGGGACTTTGGGGATGGAACGACAGGAACTGACGTGACAATAACCCACACCCATGTAGACCCGGGAACCCATGTTGTCATGCTGACAGTGAAAGATACGGCGGCCAACAGCGATGCCAATCTAAAAGTCATCACGGTTAAAGAGGCGGTCATTTGAGGCTTTTCCTCGTGGCTTGCAGCGATTTTAGGCGTAGTAGTCACGGGGATAGCTCTTGCAGCCCTGATTTGTCGTGGCAGCATCTTGAAGCAGAGAGGTAACAGGATTTAGGAAATGGGCGAAAAGGAACTCTATGCAAGTTAGTTCTTTTATATACAAACGCTTTTACTGCTGTGAAATACTGTGAGAAGGCAATAATGCGTGAAAAGATAGATTTCCAATGAATTATTTTATACCACACCAATCAATTATGAAGTATGCAAAGGCTTTGGTGCAGCTGACTATGTGATTGATTGGTACATGTTCATCTAGTCCATGGGCACCCATACTCAAGTCACCTGGTCCCAGGCTCACACCGGGAATGCCTAACGCTTGGATGAAGGTAACATCGTCTACAGCCTTAAACCCCGAAAGCTGAGCGGGGTTTCCTGTAGCTTCTTGCCAAGTTTTAGCTAAAGTTTGGCATCCTGGATGATTGGCATCAGTCTCGTAAGGAGGCCAAACGAATACCTTTCCCGCATTAAACTTTGGTGGATTCTTTCTTAGCCAGTCATCGACTGAAACGTATGCATCAATTACCTTCTTGATGTCAGCTACAACATCCTTATATTTAACCCATGCTGGATGATAACATTGACAGTGAGCCTTTGCATAACCTGGTACTGAAGCAATGTAAGTTCCTCCTTCAATAAAAGACGGGTTGATTGTGAAACAGCCTACTCCTTGGCTATCTTCATGCGTAGGATATCCGCCGCTTCCTAATATTGGATGTTTCCACCTGTGTACCCACTGCTTCTCTAGCTTCTCAAAAAGTTTAAGTATATCTACCAATTTGGCTACGGCGTCCACACCAACTGATTCTCCGCTTGGTATGCCCCATCTTTGGGGGTAGAGAACTAAATTTCTCATAGCTGTATGAACTTCCTTTCCTGAAAGTATTATTTCGAAATCAAATGTTCCGGCACTAACGTTGTGTATTTCACAGTTAGTGGGTTCAGGGTCAATACAGAATTGAAATGTATGGCCCTTCCTTAGCAATTTTTTTGTTGCAGCTGTTGTGCCGAACTGATGTTCCATAAATTCTTCGCCAATGACAAATTCCGTAGCTAATGTGCCCTTCAATTTTATATTAAGATCCATCAAGGCTTTAATAGCCCAGATCATGCTGGTGATACCCCCTTTCATGTCGTTAGAGCCTCGACCGTACAACTTTCCATCTTCTATAATTGGTTTCCATGGATCTTTAGTCCAACTTGGTAGTTGGCGTTCGGGAACATCTACAACATCTACATGACTATTGAATAGAAGACCGTGGCCCTGGCTATTTCCCTTTAATACAGCATTTATGTTCGGCCTCTCTCCTTCTGGGGCGACACTGAAATAGTCGATTTCATCCCATGCCATATCTCTTTTCAAGAAGGGTAAAATGATGTCTCTTTGTATCTTCAGCTCATGACCAGTAATTGACTTGCATTCTACGAGTTTCGCGCAAAAATCTATGATTTCATCTCTATACTTAGTGATCCACCCATCAACTTCTTTTTTAATACCACTTGTGCCCATTTTTCTCCTCTTTCCCAGTTTTTTGCATTTTTAACTCGAGTTTTCAGGTATTTAAGTCCTTAGCATTACGTATTTAGTATCTTCGTTGCTATTCTGTAGATTCATCGGGTGAGGTTTTAGAATAGGATCTTGAATGTTTGCATGCACTTCCTTCTGATGGTCTGGTCGGTCGAAGCAGACAACCAGTGGTTCTTGGCGCCTTTGAGGATTCTTAGGTGACAGTCACCTAAACCCAGGCTCTGCTTGGCGTCCTTATGAATAGTTGTCGATACGAAACCTCAGGTTGTAATATATGATCGCCCTAACCAGCAGAACTCGTTGGAAGCTGGGAAGGCTGGTTCTCTATCTAGGCTCCCAGCATAACAGACAAACCTAACCCTTCCAAGCTTGTTCAAATTCAAGATCTGGGTGTCTCCCTGAAGGAACGGTCTGTTCCGGTTGTATAGGAATCGGTTTAGGCCGTTCTGATCAGCCCTATCAACAAGCTTGGGGATATCCACCACTTTAATCTAAAGCTCAGTAATCAAAAATGTTATAAGCTGTAACGAAACAATCCATTTTTGGACAAAAAATGTCAAATGTAGAAGAAACCAAAAAAGCATCATTAACTGAAGACGAAAAAGGATTGTCACGAAGAGGATATTTGACAATACTTGGAGGTGGTATCGCTGCTGTTACCATCGGCGGAGCTGCATACTACCTCACCCAGCAGGCACCCACTACTAAAAAGAAAGTGGATATCGATTTCCTTATGTGGGCTTTTGATACGCCCCTTCAGGAGCGAAATGCAAACGAATTCGCAAAGGCGTACGAGAGGGATGCTGGAATAGGCGTCTCTGTAAGTCCCACAAGCCTTCCATATGACGCCTATAAGGCTTCTATGATCTCAAGATTCGAGGGTGGCACAAAGACCGATGTGTTGTATGTTGAAGACAATTGGTTTTCCCTGTGGGAGAATGCAGGCTGGATAGCGCCAATGGAGGAATATCGGCCTGAAATAAGACAAAAGTATGAACCAGACCTTAAGCCTGGCGTTCTTGATGCCCTAACCAGCAGAATCAGTGAAGATATGCTCATTGGACTACCCTACTATGTAGATACTCTAACATTCATGTACAACGAGAGAATGACGGAGCAGGCTGGTATTGATGAGCCTCCTAAGACATGGGATGAGCTTCTAGATCATGCTGCCAAAGTGAAAACAGAAGTCGGACTTGATCGTCCTATAGGCTTTGCTTGGAAGCTTGCTGACTGGACCTTTGAGGAAGTAATTTTCGCGATGTTGTATTCAAGAGGCGAGAGATTCCTTCTTCCAGATGGCACAGCAAATCTTGGTGAAGGAAGCGCGATGCATAAAGTTCTGGAGTGGATAGCAGATGGAGCTGTTACCCGTAAGCTTATAGATACTGTGTCCTCCGAGATGGTCGCCGAAAGTGTAATGGAAGGGATGAAAGGAAGACTCTATGCATATACGGTTCTTCCATCCTACTACCTGTTCTTCACCAACATATCCGAGGCACCTGCAGCAGGCGAATTTACTAACGCTATGATTCCTGACACTGGCGAAACTACACAACTTGTCAGATTCTATGCCATGACAAACCAGGCCGTGGATAGGGGAGAAGACCATATAGATGCTTGCTATGCATTTATGGAATGGGAAGGTGGAATGTACGATCGAATGGGAACAGGCGAAGAAGTCTATATAAAACCAAGGGAATTTGCGTTACGTGATGGTCTACCCTTCGGGTTGATCGGCCTTACGGACGACCCGGCAGTACAGAATTTCATGAAAGGATGGATAAATCCCGATATTGCCAAGGAGCAGGACAAGAAGACGAACTATATAGGAGCCAAGTGGTCTATACACTGGGAAGAGTGGCGCTCCTTCTTCGAAAAAGAAGTTCAGAACGTATTGCTTGGAACCAGTACTCCAACGGAGAGTTTAGGAAAAATCAGAGACGAATGGACACGGCTGGAGGGTTAGGTCCCTCATCTAATCCCCTATATTTTTTTTGGCGATCACATGAATGGGCGCCGTCGTAAAAAAGGCAGATGGCTTGGAAGAGACACGAGATTTGGCTACCTTTCTATAGTCCCTGCGCTCATCTTAATGAGTTTTTTTAGTGCTGGACCCTTAGTATATGTTTTAGCTTTAAGTTTTCAAGAATATACGTTGGGAGGCTTTGGACGTCCCTTTGTCTTTATGGAGAATTACCAAGGTTTGGTTGAGAGTGCATTCTTTATTCCATCATTAGTCAACACCCTTATCTTTACAATAGGAGCTGTCGTACTCGTATTTCTGATAGCTTTGTGTTTTACCTTGGTTTTGAATGAAAAGTTCAGGGCTAATATATGGTTAAAGATAACTCTTTTAATACCTTGGGCTGTTCCAGAGATTGCAAACGCCCTCGGATGGAGGTGGATCTTGGACGGTAATTGGGGGGTATTGAACGGTATAATGGTTTATGTGCTCGGTATCTTTGATAGCTACCAGTCTTGGCTTGGAAATCCCAATTACGCTATGGGTGCAATTCTTGTGCCCCATGTCTGGAAAGAAGTGTCGCTCGTTACCATACTCCTTCTTGCTGGGATCTCAACAATTCCAAGTAGCCTCTATGAGGCTGCAAAGTTGGATGGTGCTAATGTTCTGGCCCGCTTTAGAAGAATAACTCTCCCTATGTTAAGACCCATTATTCAGCTTGTCCTCGTATACGAGACTATACAAGGTATAACATCGTTTGCATATGTTTTTGTTCTCACAGGTGGAGGTCCTGGATATGCAACTACTACTCTTTCCTGGTTGGTTTGGATGACAAGTTTTAGCTTCGGTGATTTCGGACAGGGAAGTTCTGTAGCGGTCATGATGTCTGTAATAGCAATCATATTGACCTTGCTTTATTTCCGGCTTCTGCCTACCAAAGAATTCGGAGCTGTAACAGTGAGGTGATGTATCGTGGTACTCGACTCTATAAAGAAACGTTCAAGGCTTAAGAAGATTGTAATCGGAATCTTATCTGTCATTATTCTGATATTTCTAATTTCTCCAGTTGCTTGGATGATAATAACAAGCTTTGAAGAGGAGGAGTTGATGTATCAGAGACCTCCTGCCGTTCTTCCCAATGGGCTCTTCTTTTTAAACTATCAGTTTCTCTGGGGAACGTTCGTTAGCGAAGAGGCTTTGGAATGGGGGTATGTGCTGCCAGGAAGCGTACCAGGTGTCTTGGCTGAGGCTCGTGGCATGGTACAGTCCGTCTTAAATAGTCTTATAGTGGCTACAAGTACAACGTTGCTCTGTCTAGCTGTAGGATTGGTAGCTGCATATACTTTTGCGAAAATCCCGATAGTTGGTTCAACTAAGTTTCTTTTATACATCTTTCTCAGCAGAATGCTTCCACCTATAGCGATTCTTATACCCGTGTACGTTCTTTTTAGGACCATTGGTCTTCTTGACACCTTGGCGTCAATCATACTTATTCATGCATCTTTTGCGATGCCTCTCTTTCTCTGGATCCTTTTTGTTCACTTCAAGTCTGTACCTCAAAGTGTTGAGGACTCTGCACGGGTTGACGGGTGTTCTCGATTGCAGGTTCTGACCAAGATTGTGATCCCAATTGCTAGGCCAGGTATTATAGCTGCATCGATATTTGCGTTTATGATGTCTTATAATGAGTTTATTTTTGCTACTACATTGTCTCAGTCAGCAGCATCTAGAACAGCCTCGGCGACCGTGTCTGCCTTAGCATTCTCTATAGGGCGATACAGTGTACCTCTAATAATGGCAGGCGGAGTCTTTGCTATATTACCGCCCATTCTAATTGTCTTGGTCTTTCGAAAAACAATTTTAGAAGGTCTTGTCTCAGTGTTTAGGAGGTAGCTTTGAAGTGGTTGGAATTACATTAGAAAACCTTACAAAGAAATTTGGAAAGGTCGTTGCAGTAGATAACATCAATCTCAAAATTGAAGATGGAGAATTTGTTACACTTTTAGGCCCCTCAGGTTGCGGGAAAACAACAACATTAAGGATGATAGCAGGCCTCGAAACACCAACTGAGGGCGAAGTATATTTTGATGGCAAACCTGTAACTGATACACCGCCTCATCAAAGAAATATAGCCATGGTATTCCAAGACTATGCACTCTATCCTCACATGAACGCTTATGACAATATAGCCTTCAACCTAAGGATGAAAAAGAGGCCAAAAGATGAAATACATCAACGGGTGAAGGAGACTGCTGAACTTTTAAAGATCGAGCATCTTTTAGATAGATCGCCAGCGGAAATGAGTGGAGGGGAGAAACAGAGAGTTGCTCTAGGAAGAGCGCTTGCCAGACAGCCAGTTGTATTCCTACTAGACGAACCTCTCAGCAGTATTGATGCAAAACTTAGAGAAGAAATGCGTTCAGAGCTTATTAAGATTCATGAAAGAATCAAAACTACTTTTATCTATGTGACACATGACCAAGTCGAAGCTATGACGCTGTCAAAAAGATTTGCTGTAATGAACTATGGAAGAATAATGCAGTTTGACACGCCCATTAACATATACAACAACCCACTGAACACCTTTATTGCAAGCTTTGTGGGAAGTCCAACGATAAACCTTTTCACAGGAAAGATTGCTAGAGACCCAACTAAAGATAGGCTTCTATTTAAGGGAGAGGGGTTTGTCTATCCGATTCCAAAATCGCTGAAGCTTTCTGAATCCATAGTTGGAACAATGATCACATTGGGGGTTAGACCAGAAGATGTTTCAGTTTCAAAATTAAGGAAGGAAGAAGGTATCCAGACGAAAATATACACTAGAGAACCTAGGGGGGACGAAGTGATTCTAAGCGTCAAATTTAAAGATGTTTTGGTGAAAGCCAAGGTTCACCCTGAAAGCGACTTTCAAGTCGAAGAACCAGTTGTAGTAACCTTCAAGAAACTCTATCTCTTCGATGAGAACTCCAAGCTGATTGCCCGATGGCAACCATGATTTTCCTGTAACAACAACGATATTGTTGCAAAGGATGCGTGTAGAGATGAAGATTGGAGCGATGGACCTGATGTGGTATAACCTACCATTCAAAGAAAGAGTAGATAGGATAGCCAAACTGGGCTTCAAAGGTTTTCAACCTTGGCTCCTTACAGCAGAGTTAGGCTTCAAAATTCCAACATCATGGTTTCCGAAAGGAGGTGATTTTAAGCACATAACATTAACACCACGTGAATTAAATAGAATAGTGCAAGAAGCAGGTTTGGAGATCACCTGTTTTGGGCCTCACTACGTTTTAGGTGAGGCTGCCTCTTTCTGGGGCGATCCAGGGATACCCGAATTTAAAAGTGAAGAAGAGAAGAGGGAAAGATTAGAAGATATCAAGAAACTCATAGCCTATTCAAGAGATGCGAATGTAAATATCGTAAGTCTTTTTTCTGGAGGTGATCCCAGAAGAAGAGAATATTGGAGTCAACTTGTAGACCTGACTCGTCTGATCGTTGATTTCGCTGAAAAGTCAGGCATAACCCTTGCGATGGAGAATATGCCTCAACTTCTTGTGGACGACGAAAATTCGCTTCTGAAACTAGTGAAAGAAGTAGGCTCTAAGAAACTAAAGATTAATTTCGACCCAAAGAATTTGAATTACCTAGGTAGGAATGTACCAGACGCCGTCAGAAAGTTGAGAGGTGAAATCTGTCATACCCATGCAGGCGATTCTATACCCGGAGGAGGAGAGTTCGGGAAAAAGCCAGGAGATGAATGGATCACAACCGTTACAGGGAAAGGCACGGTTCCATATTTTGAGTATGTAAGAGCGTTGAAAGAAATTGGATATGACGGTTGGATGGTGATAGAATATGGTGGGGATAAACGTGGATTCGAACCGGGTATGATGGAGTCAAAACAATTTATAGAAAGTGTTCTTTCAAAAATTAGCGGAAGTGAATTATAAATTTTGAAAGCTTGCGTTTGAGATATTCTCTAGATTTTTAACTTTATGCCATGATGCATTAGAAATTGATTAAGATCATCTTTGTATGGTAGAGCAGTTATTGCGCCGCGTTTTGTGACAACCAAAGCTCCTACTGCATTGGCTATTGTAGCGCATTCCTCTAATTCGAACCCTCTGAGAAGGCCCACAAGTAATCCAGCATCCCATCCATCGCCAGCACCGGTAGTATCGACAACATTAACTTTAAAAGCTGGCACAGAAATTTCAGGGCCTTTTTTTGACTTGACCAAGGAACCTTTAGATCCCCGCTTAACGCCCACAATGTTGACTCCGAATTTTAGGGCTTCTTCAGCAACCTTTATCGGATCAGCAGTCCCGAACATAAATTTTGATTCCTCATCAGAAAATGTTGCGATGTCTGCAATTCTAAGCATTTTTATATACATTTTCTTGATTGTTGCTTCAGAATTCCAACAATCAGCTCTTAAGGTTGGGTCAAATGAAATCTTAACTCCCTTTTCCTTTGCATATTTTACTGTGCTTAGTATGGTCTTTCTTGCTGGATTCTGGGAAAGAGAATGCCCTGAGATGTGTACCATCATAGCGTTAGATACGTAGTGAAAATCTATGTCATTCAGTTCCAAGGCACTATCTGCAGTGTGACCAACCCAAGGTTTCCTATAGAAAAAGGATGTTTTCTCGCCAGTTATAGGTTGATTAATAACGAATGCGATAGTCGTTCGAGTTCTCTTCTTTATTACAATATGTGAGGTGCCAACCCTGTTTTTCTCCAATTCATTAATAATATATTCACCAAAGGGATCATCACCCACGGCTGCAATAGCTCCTGAAGATACACCTAATCTTGAGACCCCAACAGCGGTGTTCATAGGAGCGCCCCCAAAGCATCTTACAAAAGTAGATGCTTCAATATAGGGAACAGGTTCAGATGCAATAAGATCTATACCTACTTCGCCTATCCCTATTACCTGAGGATAAGTTGCCATTAATTTCACCAATATGCTTAAGTTCCTTATCCTTTCTTTTGTTTCGCAGGTTATTTTGTTTTCTAATGGATTAATCTGGCTAAGTAGTTCTTACCTTCTACTGCTGCTAGTTCCCTTTCTCTAAGACTTACTTCTTTAAATGGGTATGAATATTCTACAACAAGCCATCCGTCATATCCTATTTGCTTAAATGCTTGTATGCAGTCTTTCCAAGGAACTGTTCCTTTTCCAATAGGAGGACAGTACCATGTACCGTCGGGCATCTTTCCATATGGCCCTCCACCATAGATAGAATCTTTAGCGTGTACAATCTCAATATAACTAGATAACTTTCTTATTGCATCAACAATATCTCTTTTGCCTGGTGGAGTCAGATTCAAATTGGCGGGATCAAAGGCAACCCTAAGAGACTTTGAATCAAAATTTTTCATAAGCCGCAAGAGGTCATCTTCATCCTTCACTAGATTATGGGGTGTGTTTTCTATGGCAAGGATGGCACCAACCTTTTCTGCGTAGTCGACAAGTTTACTCACAAAGTCTTCTGTGAATATTTTCCACTGATCAACTTTATCACAGTCACCACCTGATTCACATATCAAAATTCTTGAACCAGATTCAGCAGAATAGCTCAACAGGTTCATTATATCCTCCAACCTCTCTTTTCTCACATTTCCTGTCACAACTTCGGTTGGAAATGGCCCAACAACTGGACCCATTATAGTGTATTGACCAAATGAGTTGATATATATGCCTGCATCTTCAGCCATCATTCTTAGCTTTTCTGGGGATATAGAAACAGGTTTAAATTTGTAAGAATCAGGCCATTCTCTTTCAACGAGAAAACCAATTTCTGCTGAGCCGAGCCAAAGCTCTGTACCCTCAAACCCTAGATCACGGATCCTCTTTAGACGTTTTTCGATAGGTATATCATAAAACATGACATCCAAAGCAGCAATTTTCAATCCATATCCCTTTCATCAATGATATACATTAACATATTAGTTTTTCTCATCATTTACATGCTTTTTCCAAATGTTTCCTATTGCGCGCGCAATATGCATGCACAAAAGCAATTTCTTTATTTTTCAAAAAGTTCCAATGATCGTTAATAATATATTTTAATCAGGAAAATCATGAATGCATGGTGGAAGGTTTGACCATCTATTATTCGATTGATGAAGCTATTAACGATGTGAAATTTCCTCAAGACTTGGCTGGCTCAATAATTGTAGGATCGGATAAGATTTCCAAATTGATTTCTGACCTAGTCATTAATCAAAAAAAGGCAAAGAAAGATGCTTATCTTCTAGCTTTTGATGGCTTTCTAGGCGCAGATTGGGGGCGAATAGTTCCCGCTGTGAACAAGTTTCTTAAGGAAAAAGGATTAGAAGTAACAAAAATAGATTTCTCTTCTTATTACAAGTCCCAGTCTCAAATAGAGAAGATGATCTATCCATTTCTGTCAGGAGATTCGAGCTTCGGATATGTGTTTAAAGGAAAGTTAGATCTCTTCCTGAATCTTAGGAAAATTGAATATCTTAAGAAGAAACTAAAGAATTACAAGAAGAAATCAAGGGACAACTCATCCAAGGTCATAATGTCTTTTGGATATGGCTCAGCTATACCTCTTCTTAGAAGATTATACGATCAAATTTTCTACTTTGATTTGACAAGAGAAGAACTATTTAATCAATCAGAAAAGCATCCTATATTTTTTCTGGGGTCTAAGGGGCAAGGACCTGCTGTTCATGAATTTCTTAGGCGATTTTACTATGTAGATTCGCAGGCACTAAATAAACAAAAGAAGTATGTCTTAAGGTTTATGAATTGGTACGTAGAATGCAACTTTAGCAGCGAACCAAAGCTAATCTCAAAAGATACATATTATAGGATACTTTCTTTAGTCGCGGAACGTCCATTCAGAATAAAGCCACTTTACTATCCCGTAACGTGGGGAGGAAACTGGCTAAAAAGAGTCAAGAATCTCCCTAAAACCATGCCGAATTCTGGTCAAGGATGCATAGTGGCATCTGAAAATAGTATCAGAATTAAATTAAACAATCTACTGGTATTAGAGATACCTTTTACTAATCTAATGTTTAAGGAATCTGTTAAAATATTAGGCTTGCACGTCTCCAAGAAATTCCATGGAGAATTCCCTTTCACCTACTGGTATGACGATGGAATTGAAGGTGGCAACATGGCAATACAGGTTCACCCAAATAATGCGTACATCAGAGATCAATTCAATGAACCAATTCGTCAAGATGAGAGCTATTACATATTGCATACCGGACCAGGAGCTGTAACATATTTGGGTCTAAAGGAAAGAGCTAATTTGTACAGATTTTGCAAAGAAGCTGAGAGGGCAGAAAAAGAAGGTATTTCACTTGACTATGATAAGTATGTTAATAGTTTTCCTACCAAACCTGGTGACTTCTTCTTAATTCCTGCTGGAACGGTTCATGCATCCGGTAGAAATCAAGTGGTGATAGAAGTAGATGGAGGCATAGCAGCTTACAGTCCAGGATATACATTCCACCTTTATGATTACTTAAAACCTGATTTAGATGGAAAATTACGTGCGATACATCTAAAGCATGCCTTTAATGTGATAAGAAACCATAGAAGAGCCAATTGGGTGCTTACGAATCTAAAACAAACGCCTAAATTAGTTAGATCAGGAGAAGATTGGTCAGAATACCTTTTAGGTCAACGCGATGACATGTACTACGCTGTCTATCGTTTAGTATTTACAACCAAGATTGAAGATGATACGAAAGGAGGATTAACCCTATTATCGCTAGTAGAAGGTGATAGTGTGACGGTTCAGTCCCAGAGTGATCCAGAAAAACGGTACAAGTTGGAATTTCCTGACACACTGACTGTTCCGGCTTGTGTTGGAAAGTTCCTCATAACCAACTCTAAAGGTGGAACATGCAAAGTTGTGAAATCTTCGATAAAATAGCCATCTTATAAGAAAATATTTTTTGAATATCATATCTGCTGATCTTTTTGCCTGGAAATTTTTGACCTCACCGAGAAAGATTTAAGTCCAATAATAATTCAGTATCATATGTTTTAAATGGCTAACCATAAAGTAGGATTCTTTGAAGACGATATTACAGGTCCCATTGGATTTCCTCAGACAGGTTATATGGAGAGAACAAAAGTATCTGAAGGGATAAACGATCGCCTATTCTGTAGAACAATGTGTCTAGATTTTGATTCAAGAAAATATGCAATTATTTCTTTAGACCTATGTGGTGTCGATAGAAAGTTTAGAGAGAAAACTTGTTCTCTAATAAACAAAATGACCAATATACCCGAAGAGAATGTACTGATTTCTGCGACTCATACTCATTCTGGAATGGATGGCTTTCTTCTAGGATGGAACTTTAAAATTGACAAGTTTCCTGCTGTGAAGTTTTACAGAAGCAAGGACTTAGCTGAGGAAGAAAGCACAAGTGTCGTTAGAGACTTCATAGCATATAAAGTTGCTGGAAGTGTTTATGCGTGCTCGCAGAATATGGTTGAATTAAATCTAAGTTACTATTCCGCCAACCTCTTAGGGGTATGCACAAACCGGGAAGACCCTTCGGCACCATTTGATTCAGAACTTATTGCAATAAAATTCAAAACGGCTGATAACAAACCTTTAGGCTGCCTGCTCAACTACTCATGTCATCCAACTGTTCTTGGTTACGATAATTACTTGTATTCAGCTGACTTTGTGGGTTATGCTTGTGAGCTCCTTAAGGTATCTTTTGGAAAGTACTTTGTGCCTTTATACCTAAGTGGGGCTTGTGCTGAGACCAGCACAAGGTTCACTAGAAAAAATCAAACTTTCCAAGAAGCAAAAAGGCTTGGCTACCTGTTAGGAAGCAAAGCTCTACTTTTACTTAATTCGAATAGAAAAGAAGAAGAGTTGAAAGAAGTCTCATCTCTGGCAAGAGAAGTCCAGCTGCCTCTGAGAAAACTCCCATCTTACAATGAAGCATTAGAATTGCTAAATGAAGCCAAGAAGGAATATAAGCTTCTAAAGAAATCAGGAGCTTCACCTCCGCAATTAAGAATAGCTTGGACAAAAGTTGATGGCGCTCTCGATGTCCTTGGAAGAATTGGACTTGGAGCTACTAATGATAACGTTGCATCCATCATTCAAGCAATAAAGATTAACAATATTGTAATAGTTGGTGTTCCGGGAGAACTGCATTCAAATATAGCCCTTATGTTAAAGAAATATGGTTCAAAATTAGGGAAAAGAGTAGTTGTAGCGGGATATGCAAATGATTATCTCAGTTATATACTTCCCACTGAAGAATATAAAAAACAAAATTATGAAGCCATAATTTCTCAATTTGATGAAAAAGGAGTTAATTTGTTAACAAACGAATTGAAGCTTATTATTAGAGACATTTGATTCTCAGAAAGTTTTCGGTAACGCTTTTGTAATTTGACACTTTGCACATTGAGATATTCTGGCGGATACGTGTTATATTATGAGAAAAATCCTAATAATAACCTAAAGTGGCTTTATTCTCTTAAAGTATTTCTCCCAGTACTGTTTGTTAAATTCATCTCCACCTGGAACATTTGATTCCATCCAAATTGAAGGCTTTAAATCCATGCTTAACATCTTCTCAACAACCACAACCACTAATGTCTCAAGGACATATGCGTCCAGAATCGTTGAAACCGATGCTACTTTTTGCTCAAGTCCCTTAATTTGTAATGCAGCATCACCAATAGGAACCTTTGTATCAATAACCACATCAGCCACTTCAAAAAGCTTCTTCCCAGCAGGGTTAGCCGCAGGAACACTTTTAGAATATTCTATGGAAGTCAAAGCAATAACCTTTATTCCTCTCTTTCTAGCCTCAATCGCCATCTCAACAGGTACAGCATTCTTTCCAGAGCTTGAAACAACTATTAAGGTTGAGCCTACCTCTGGAGAGTAGTAGTCGAGAAGCGCTTTGGCATAACTTGGTAATCTTTCCAAATAAGTGGCTCTGATTCCCCCATTGTAACCTGATAAACTTAAATCGAACATGGGGGAAACTTGAACCAATCCACCTGCCCTAGTAAACATTTCCATACCCATCAGCATTGAGTGGCCTGTGCCAAAGATGTATACTAATTTATCCTTTATAATCGAACTTGTTATTAGATCTGCAGCTCTTTCAATATTGGCAATTTCATTAAGGAAGATCTCGTCAATTTTATATTGAATTAACTGCTTAAATTCTTTTATGTATGTATTCATATTTTAGATGTGCCATTATCGTTTATTTAAGGCTAACTCCTTTCTAATTAGGTAATATTTACTCAATTGCCTAGAAAATTACGCTTGTCTTAACATATGAATTGTATCTACTGCCCTTTTGATACAAGTTTGAAAGAAGAAAATGAAGAACTCAAAAAACTAATTAGGTAAACTCGTTCGAAGGAGAAAAGTTCAACCGCAACGGATTTTAGTTCAAGACGCGCGGGCTTTCCATTATTTTCTAACGGAACTTATGAGAAGCATGCATGACAGCCTTAAGAAAAATTGATGGTTAGAGCCTCGATAATTTGAGGAGATGTTAACTTACTCAAGGCCGACTTGATAGAAAAAAAGCTTCTGCAGACGGATTCAACAGTGGCAACAACTACACACTTGGCGCAAAACCGAAAAGAAAAAGAAACCGCAGAAGCCGACCAACAAGAAATACAACTAAAACATCAGCTCCAACGAAGAAGCCCAATATAAAACTCTTCACATCAGCTTATTGGCGGCCTATTAAAGGAGGGCCTAGGCATTTGCAAAAATTTATTCATAAACACAAGTGACGCTACAAAACAGTCAACGTTAAAATCTCCAACACCCGATTTATCAACAGGACTAGTGAATATAAAGGATACATTTATACTCCCGAATAACATAGCGATTCTTCAAGATAATGGGTATCCACAATCCCAGAAATCTATTTAAATTTCTGACGTGAAGAAAAAATGAGATAATACTAAAACATATAATATGCGGCCGTGGTCTAGTCTGGTTAGGACACAGTCAAAGGTGTAAGCCTTCCAAGCCTGCAATCCCGGGTTCGAATCCCGGCGGCCGCACCAAATCAATTATTGGTTAAGCCTTTTCTTGGGCAACGAAATGGCACGTTCATATTCATAGATAACTCTTGAAGTCAATGTCCATGTTCCCAGCATTTCCGGGTCTATAGAGACAACTTCATTTGCCAATCTTATGGTTGTTTCGGAGAAGTGACCATGAGGAAAACCGCCGACGATTACCGCTGGTCTCTGCTTTTCTGAAAGCTTGGAAATAGCTTCCTCAAGCGTCTTAGGTGAACCTTTTCTGCTAAAAGCCATAACGTAATCGGTTTTAGTTTCTTCGAGCAGATCTGACAGAGTCCTGTGCTCCACCTTAAGCAGTGTTTGCTCTGGAGATGGAACCATTCCTAACTCAAAAAGTTTCTCAAAGAGACCAACGAAACGGTTGTAGTTTCTCGGCAGCCGAGCTTCAGAATTGACTGTCACCACGTAATCATTTCTGGTATGCACGTAAACCTGAAGGAGCCCTTCTTTGTTGAGGGGAGAACCTAAGGCTTCGAGCAACGCAAAATGAACTATGTCCGGTCGCCCCCTCTTCTCGCTTTCACCAAGCTTTTTCATTGCAGAATGATGATATGATCTATCGAGAAGAAGAAGCCCCGGCGATTTCCCAAGCCTTTTCGAATGAGCCCTGACGACATGGTAACTCCACAAACCTTTAGGAATCGGTTCAAGAGCAGATTCAGCCAAAATTAGAATCAGCAAATTTAACCCTTACCTCAAAGAGAAGTTATGTTTCGATAAAAAACTTAATGTAAACTATGGAAGATAATTTGTTTGAAATGAAGGTTACTAAGCAGATAGCCTTACAACGCGTTCACATCCTCTTCCGCCTAGCTAGAGAAGTCATCCATGAAGATCCCGAACTAGCACAACATTACGTGAAGATTGCGAGAAAAATAGCTATGGGAACCAAACTACGACTTCCTAAAGAATATAGGCGCCTCGTTTGTAGAAACTGTAAAGGCTTTATTTTACCGGGTATAAACTGTCGTATCCGCATCCAATCAAGAAGGGCGCCTCACATGGTCATAACATGCTTAAACTGTGGCAAGCACTCTCGTGTGCTGCTAAAAAGCAGGGAGAAACAGTGATAACGTCGAAGATGAAACGTCGAATAAAGAGGGAGCTTAGCGCTGAGAAGCCAACTGTATGGGTTGGAAAGGAAGGGGCAACACCTCAGATAGTGAATGAGATCGCCAAGCAACTAGACAAAAGGGAAATTGTGAAGATAAAAATCCTAAGAAGTGCGCTGAAAGATGAAGAAGCAAGAACCGTTGCATCAAAGATCGCGCAACAAACAAATTCATCTTTAGTAGAAGTTCGAGGTCATACTTTTCTTCTTTACAAACGTCGGGAAAGAAGGTAAAAATCTTTATAACCACGTAAGAGTGTCCTCTCAACCACGAAACTAATATAAGACAACTCTTTTCCCTTAGTGAATGAAAAATTAGGAAGAAGAAGTCTTGCCGACACCCTACGATGTCCCTCCAACAATTCTTATCGAGAGGTTAGCTCGCTATCTCAGGGAAGAAGAAGATGCGATAGTTCCACCAACGTGGACTTCCTTTGTAAAAACAGGTTCTCACACCCAAAGACCACCACAAAATCCAGATTGGTGGTTCACC
The DNA here is from genome assembly GCA_964346895.1 of uncultured Candidatus Bathyarchaeia archaeon. Taxonomy (GTDB): domain Archaea; phylum Thermoproteota; class Bathyarchaeia; order Bathyarchaeales; family Bathyarchaeaceae; genus CAYFWY01. The sequence continues at coordinate 20,074 of CAYFWY010000009.1, forward strand.
CGATGCGCCTCGCTTCTACGTAAAATTTATGTGAAGGGGCCGATTGGAATAGAGCGACTCCGTTCAGAATATGGCGGCAGAATTGATCGAGGAGTAAAACCGGAACACGTTAGGAAGGGCGGAGGAGCTATAATCAGAAAGGCCTTGCAGCAACTTCAGGCCGCAGGGCTCGTGGGGCCCCTGAGAAATCGAGGTAGAGTGGTCACGAGTGAGGGAAGACGACTGCTAGATAAGCTTTCAACCGAACTCAAGAAGAATCTGGAGAAGACGCAGCCTGAACTTGGAAAGTATTAGGTGTGCACAATGAGCGAAGACGAAATGGAACAGCTGCGAAGAAGAAGACTACTTGAGCTACGACGGAGACTGGCGGAGGAACAGCAGCAGGCTCAAGTACAACAGCAAATCGAGGTTCAAAAGCAAGCTTTGCTTCGCAGAATACTCACCCCTGACGCCAGACGTCGTCTAACAAACCTGAAGATGGTTAAAAAAGAATTCGCTCAACAACTTGAACTACAGCTAATCCAGCTTGCACAACAAGGAAAAATGAACATCCCAGTTACCGACGAACAATTAAAAGAAATTCTGGCAAGACTGCAATCAGGGCGACGAGAAATTAAAATCAGAAGGGTTTGAAGATGGCACGAAACAAACCACCCGCAAAAAAACGCAGACTGGCAAAAGCTGGAAAAGAGAAGAAACCCGTTCCAACATGGGTCATCGCTAAAACATCCGGTCGAGTGAGAACAAACCCGAAAAGAAGACGATGGCGGCAAACAAAGATAAAGGCTTGAGGGAAACTCCATGGAAAAACCCGCTGAAGATGCCGAAGAGGTTCAAGAGGAAGAATGGGAAACCGAGGGAACAGAAGAGGATGTAGAAAAGGAAGAAGTTCCCGAAGAAGAGATTGAAGAAACAGACGAGGCGGCAGAAGAAGAGGAAATCACAGAAGTCGAAGAGAAGAGGGAAGTTGAAAAGAAAAAGAAAGAAAGGGAGGAAGAAATTGTTGAAGAAAAATTCTATACGATCCCTTTACGTAGGGCATGGATTTCCCAAAGAAAAAAGCGAGCGCCAAAAGCTATGCGCATTATCAAAAGTTACATAAAGAAACATATGAAAATCCGAACCGAAGCTGAAGGTGACGAAGAAGCTGAACTTTTAGTTGTCAGCAACGAGGTGAACGAAAAGATTTGGAACCGGGGAATCGAAAAACCACCTCGAAAAATCAGAGTTCGGGCGGTCAAAGATAAGGAAGGAGTAATAACCGTTCATTTAGCTGGAGACTGACGCTTGCCACTCTTCCTTTTCGATCTTTTTGGTAGCGCTAGCATAGGAGTTTATTCTCTCGTCACCGACAAAATAGTTATCATTCCCCCACAGTTTCCTGAGACTAAAACACAAAAAGTTGGAGAGTGGTTGAAAGTAAAAGTTGTTGGAACAACGATTGGCAAATCGGTGCTCATAGGTGCTTTGGCATGTGCAAATTCTAACGGCATGGTTCTTTCTCCCTTCACTCAGGAAAAAGAAATCGAAGCAATTAAATCAGCCGTAGACATTAACGTCACTGTTATGAAAACCAAAAAGACGGCTTACGGAAACTTGATCTTGGCAAATGATCATGGAGCAATTGTTGACCCCAGATTGGTAAAGAAGGATATAAGCATAATAGAGGATACGCTGGACGTTGAAGTTGTGACTGGAGAAATAGCTGGATTACCGTATGTTGGGTCTCTTGCCACCGCCACAAACAAAGGTGTGTTGGCGCATCCCTTGCTTAAAGAGGAGGAACAAAAAATTTTGAAGGACGTATTAAAGGTTCATGTAGATGTAGGAACAATTAACTGTGGAATTCCGTATGTTGCCACAGGACTGATTGGAAATAGATATGGGGCTGTGGCTGGTTTCATGACGACTGGACCAGAGTTATTCATAATTGGGCAAGCTCTTGATGTGGTGAAAGAAAATGGGTGAAGTCAAAGTTTTCCGAGTGATCGGTGAAGTTAGAAAACCAAACTTTCAAACAGATTTTCGTAAAGAGGTTCGGGCTTTAAAACCAGAAGATGCCGTGGAAAAAATTTACATGGATTTGGGGAGCAAACACAGAGTTAAACGCTTTCAGATCAAAATAGTGAAGGTTGAGGAGATAACTCCGGAGCAAATTGAAAGTCCTGTGGTGAAAAAACTAACTCTTGGAGAAAAAGAAAGTGTCCAGTGAAGAAGAGGTCTTCCGGAGACTGGTTGTTGAGCTTCGAATGTTGGAAGGAACTGCCGAGGCATTGCAGTCAAGGATAAATCTCGTTAACGCTGCCTTAACTGAACTGAGAGTCTCAAGCATGACATTGGAAGGATTAGAGAAGGAGAAGAAAGACGCGCAGCTCTTCGTTCCCATAGGAGGAGGCTCCTACATAAAAGCCAAATTGGAAAGCACAGAAAAAGTTATCGTGGGCATAGGAGCCGACGTAGCCCTTGAAAAAACAATGAAAGAAGCCAAAGAAAACTTTGAAAACCGCATAGCAGAACTGGAGAAAACGAGAACCTCTCTTGGACAACAATTCACTCAGGTTATAGAGAAAATTCGGGAAGACAAGACTAGACTTGACGGATTGACGGCGAAGCTGAGGGAAGGAGAGAGCATAGAAGGTGTTCGAAAAGCTAAGAAAAGGACTTAGCGGCGTCGTTAACAAGATCGTAATTACAGAACTTAAAGCCGAAAAACTCCGCCCAATTCTAGACAACTTCAAGCTAAACCTCATCGAAAATGATGTGGCAGTGCCTGTTGCCGATTACATCTGTGGAGAGATGGAGAAGCGACTAGAAGGAGTCCCGGTGAAGAGATTAGAAGATCGAAAGGAAATCGTGAAAAAAAATCTCCATGAAATCTTGCTTGAGATTTTAACCACCAAAGAAGCAATAAGCTTCCTAGAGAATGTAGAGAGGAAACGAAAAATAGACGAGCCCTACTCAATACTTTTTGTAGGGATAAACGGAACCGGCAAAACCACAAGCATAGCTAAAGTTGCAAAGTTTCTAATGAAAAGAGGATACTCTGTTGTCCTCGCATGTAGCGACACCTATCGTGCCGGATCCATTGAACAATTGGAGGAACACGCTAAAAGATTGGGGGTGCGTATGATAAAACACAAGTATGGAGCCGATCCTGCAGCCGTAGCTTATGACACTATAAGCCACGCCAAGGCTCGTGGAATAAACGTGGTGCTCATCGACACTGCTGGACGCATTCAAACCAACCGAAATCTCATGAATGAGCTTGGAAAGATAAAGCGCGTTATCAACCCAGACGTGACTATACTTACGGTAGACGCTCTCACTGGAAATGACGCTGTTATGCAAGCTGAGGAGTTTCATAAGAGTGTGGGTATTGATGGAACGATCTTAACAAAGGTTGATGCCGACGTGAAGGGGGGAGCGGCTCTAAGCGTGACCTACGTGACTCGCAAGCCCATCATGTTTATTGGGACCGGTCAAACATACGAAGACCTGGAAGATTTCAACCCTGAACTGTTCACACAGATGATTTTAAGATAGAAAAGCTTCTATCCGGTTTGGCACCAAGGATTTTAGGTTTTGCCCAAAAGTTCTAGCAGAATTCCCTTTGCAGAGTATAATCTATTTTCGCTTTGGGTATAAATTATTGAGTTTGGACTCTCCACCACTTCGCCTGTTATTTCGTAGCTTCGGTGAATTGGCATGTCATGCATTATCAGGGCGTCGCTGCCCTTTAAAAGCTCCTTATTCACTTGATATGGAATCATCAGTTTGATTCTCTTTTCTTTTTCTTTCTTGAACTTTGGATCTAAGAAAAACTCCATATCTACCCAAGTGTCTGTGTAAACTATGTCGCAATCTTCTACAGCCTTTTTAACATCTTCTGTAGTCGTGTATAACCCTGTTTTTTTTGCTCTTTCAAGCAGTTTCTCGTCGAGGGAGGCTTCGTTCACAATAGGTGTCACCGCGGTAATTTTAACTCCCATCTTGGTGCAACCTTCTATCAGGGAGTTGCAAACGTTGTTGTGGACGCCGATGTAAACAAGCTTCAATCCTTCAAGGTGCCCCTTCTTTTCTCTAATCGTCATCAAGTCGGAAACTGCTTGGCAGGGATGATATTTTTCGTCACATCCGTTTATGACTGGAACCCTGGAAGCGGAAGCCATGGCTCCCAAGTCTGTGTGTTTGAACAACCGAGCCATTATGCAGTCAACGTTTCTTGAAAGATATTTTGTCTCGTCTCGGATATCTGCCAGGACAAGGTTCGTGGTTCTCCAATCCATGTAAATCGCGTGGCCTCCAAGGTGAGTCATAGCCACCTCGAAGGAAACTCTTGTTCTAGTGGAGGTTTTCTGAAAGATCATAGCTAAAGATTTGTCCTCTAAGGCGGTTCGGTACTCTTCTGGTTTGCGTTTGATCTTTATGGACTCGTCAATCACTTCTCGAATCTCTTCTGAAGTCCAGTCATTGAGAGTCAGCAAATGCTTAGTCGACGTCAAAGGTGATTTCCTCCAGTAGATAGACCTTCTTAGTAGTCTCCTATTTAAATTCATCAACGACAAAGCGTAGACTATTCAATGCCGATGACATCTATTCAGAGCCTGACAACAGCGTAATTCTGAAATCAATGATTTTGCCAATTATGCGGTGTTATCTCTTCTGTGGAAACCCTGCATCCTTAGCGAGCGCATTGTGTATCCAAACAATTACTGTGCGTACGTTATCACAAAAGTCATGTATAAGAGTCGGCCTTATCCTAAAAGAATCAGTAAAGTATAAAGAGAGGTATTCCTAGTCAAGGAGAAGAGGGATAAGATTGCCTGCAATAGAAGTAGGAAGAATATGCGTCAAAATCGTGGGACGAGAAGCAGGGAGAAGATGTGTTGTCGTTGACATAGTTGACAAAAATTTCGTTCTCATAACAGGCCCCAAAAAGGTTTCCGGAGTGAAACGAAGACGCGTCAACGCGAATCACCTAGAACCAATCCAAACAAAAATTGACATAAAGCGGGGTGCAACTGACGAAGAGGTGACTGAAGCGCTGACAGTAGCAGGCAAACTCGAAGAGATGGCTAACATAGTGAAACCCGCCCTATACTAACTCTTTTAACCTTTCTCAACCCTTCAATTTTTGGAGAAACATATGCAAAGAATAAATACACCTTGGGAAATCAAACGAAGCCTAGTAGTTAAGGCTGAAGAGGAAACCAATCCACGCTTTGGCCATAAACCAGAAGAACGGACTATTAAAGACCACATAAAATTTGGAATAATAAACCTAGACAAACCTGCTGGACCATCAAGTCACGAAGTTACAGCGTGGGTTAAGCGTATCCTCAGCCTTAAACGGGCTGGTCACGGCGGGACCCTTGAGGCGTAAAGCCGGGGAAATCCCAAAGTGACCGGTGTTCTGCCCACTGCCCTAGAAGAAGCCACCAAGGTCATTCAAGCCCTTCTTCTAGCAGGGAAAGAATACATCTGCGTTATGAAACTCCATTCCCAAGTGCCAGAGGATCGAACAAAAGCTGTTTTAGACGAGTTCCACGGAACCATTTATCAGCGGCCTCCTGTCCGCGCGTCGGTTAGGCGTAGGCTCCGAACAAGAAGGATATACTATGTGAACTTCCTCGAGATGGATGGGAGGAACGTTCTTTTCAAGGTTGGATGCGAGGCTGGAACCTACATAAGGAAGCTCTGCTACGACATCGGTGAGATTCTAGGCTGTGGAGCACATATGCAGGAGCTTCGCCGAACAAGAGTCGGCCCCTTCATCGAGGGTAAAGGACTAGTCACGCTGCATGACGTTTCCTACATGTTTGCTCAGTGGCAAGAAACCAACGATGAAAGTCTGCTTAGAAGATTCATTTATCCTATGGAAAAATCTTTGGAATTAATACCCAAGATTTACATCCGTGACTCTGCAGTAGATGCCCTTTGCCACGGAGCTCACCTAGCAGCACCTGGAGTCCTGTCTCTAGACACAAAAATAGGATTCAACGACACTGTAGCCATCTTCACCCAAAAAGGTGAGGCTGTGGCACTATCGAAAGCCTTGGTACCTACCAAAAAGTTTCTGAAAATGGACCATGGACTTGTAGCGAAAACCCAGCGGGTTTTGATGCCTCGAGGGGTCTATCCTAAAATGTGGCGTGGCGGGCTCTAAGCGATATTGGTTCCGGTTTCAAAAAGCTAAAAAACTTGGTGACTATTATTTAGTTGGTTAGGCCGGGGTCTCCTAGAGCATGAAGTGCGGGGAATCCGGTAGGGAGCAGATTCAAATAGGAAGCTCACGCCTGGAGTCCCTTGATAGTCAGCCTGTGACCCTTATGGGTCGCGTGGGTTCAAATCCCACCCCCGGCGCCACAGGACACACCCCCGCGATTTGGGATG